>PARB01000081.1 GCA_002709505.1 Paracoccaceae bacterium
CGGGGCGCGATCCGCATCGAGGGCGAGGACATTTCCTCCTACGGCGTGCGCGAGATGCTTCCCGTGCGCTCCAAGATGCAGATGATCTTCCAGGATCCCTTCGCGTCGCTCAACCCGCGCCAGAAGGTCCGCGACATCGTCGCCGAGCCGCTGCTGGAACAGACGCAAGGACGGGCCGCGCGCAAGGAAGTCGCCCAGAAGACGCTGGACCTTCTGGCCCGCGTCGGCCTCAACACCGAACACGCCGGACGCTATCCGCACCAGTTCTCCGGCGGCCAGCGCCAGCGCATCGGCATCGCCCGGGCGCTGTCGGTCAATCCGGGCCTGATCATCGCCGACGAGCCGGTCTCCGCGCTCGACGTGTCGATCCAGGCGCAGATCCTCAACCTGATGATGGACCTGCGCGACGAGTTCGGCCTCGCCTATCTGTTCATCAGCCACGACCTTTCGGTGGTGCATCACATAGCCGACCGGATCGGCGTGATGTATCTCGGCTTCCTGGTCGAGACGGGACCGCGCGAGAAACTCTTCTCCGCGCCGCGCCACCCCTATACGCGCGCGCTGCTGTCGGCGGCACCTTCCATCGAGAAGACGCGGCCGCGCGAGGAAATCGAGCTGACCGGCGAGGTTCCCTCCGCGCTCGACCTGCCGAGCGGCTGCTGCTTCCGCACCCGCTGTCCGCTCGCCTTCGAGCGCTGCAAGGTGGAACGCCCCACCCTCAAGGACATGGGCGACGGACAACAGGTCGCCTGCCATCTCACCGACGAGCCGGAGCGCGATACCCAATGACGCTGTCTCACGCCGCCCCCGTGACCATCGCCCTGCCCCGCCTGCCGCTTGGCGACCCGCACGACTGCACCGACGCCAATGACGAGCTGACGCTCTACCAGACGTTCTACGACACGCTGGTGAAGCGCCGCGACGGTGCCTATCACGCCCAGCTCGCCGAGAGCTGGACGGTGAGCGAGGATGCCCGCTCCTGGACCTTCACGATCCGCCCCGGCGTCGCCTTTCATGACGGCACGCCCTGCGACGCGGCCGCGGTTGCACAGTCGCTCGAACGCATGGCGCGCGAGGACAAGGGCTATACGCTGGGATCGCCTGCCGTCTGGCGGCAGTATCTAGGCGGCGCGAAACTCGAGGTCGACGGCCAGACGCTCACCGTCCGCCTGACGGCGCCGATGGCCGATCTCCTGGACGTGCTCGTCCAGGGTTTCATCGTCGCACCCTCCGCGTTCAAGCGCCTCGACGCCGGGGACACGACCGCCATCTGCGGAACCGGCCCCTATCGCCTCCAGAGCGCCGGCAAGGACCGTGTTGTCGCAACCCGCAATCCGGACCATTTCGCGCCAGGCGCAAAGAACGAAACTCTTGTCTTCGTGCTTGAAACGGATGCGGCGGAACGGGCCCGCATGCTCGCCGACGGGCGCGCCGACGTCGCCAATTCGCTCGATCCGCATCTCGGCGACATCGAGGGCGCGACGCTGGTGCGTTTCACCGCACCCGTCGCGATCATCTATCTGCTCAACTCCGCCAAGGGACCGCTACAGGACGGTCGCGTGCGACGCGCGCTGTCGCTTGCCGTCGACCGCGAGGCGCTGATCGACACGGTGCTCGACGGCGCCGCCGATCCGCTGCACGGCTTCGTCAGCCCGCGCCATTTCGGTGCCGGAAGCGAACCCGTTCCCGGTCCCGATGTCGCGGCGGCGCGCGCGCTCCTTGCCGAAGCCGGATATGCCGACGGGCTGACGCTGACGCTCGACTGCCCGACGCGCCTGCCGGACGAGGCACAAAAACTCACCAATGATCTCGGCGCGCAGCTTTCCGCCATCGGCGTTCGCTTCGACGTGCGGATCCACAAGGACCGCGAGGCCTATGCGCATATGGTCCGCCGCAAGGAGATCGGCGATCTCTGCGTGTTCGATTCCAGCCCGATGTCCACCTTCCGCGTGCTCTACGAAAAGATCGATTCCCGCACGGCCGGCGCCTGGTGGCAGGGCTATCGCAACGAGGCCATCGAGGCGCTGATCGACCAGGGACGCGTCACGACGGACACGCAAGCCCGCGCCGCGCTCTACCGCAAGGCCTATGCCGAATTGCAAGGCGATCCGGCGTGGCTGACGCTCTACAATCCGCATCGCGCGGTGGGTCTTCGCGGCGATCATCCCGGTTTTCGCATGCGCGAGGACGGCGTGATCGACGTCGCCGACCTGCCCGACTTCACGTCCGATAGGGAGACCGCCCATGGCTGATCTCATCGTCACCGGCGGAACGGTCATTGCCGTCGACGCCGACCGCCGCATCATCGAAAACGGCGCCGTCGCCATCTCGGACGGGCGCATCGTCGCCGTCGGTCCGGCGGCGGAGGTCGCGGAGCGCTATCCGAACGCCGATACGCTCGACGCCACCGGCAAGGTCGTCATGCCCGGGCTGATCGACGTTCATGCCCATGCCGGCCATGGCCTGATCAAGACGATGGGCATGGACATCGGCAACCGCTGGGAAGAGATCTGCGGCGAGGTCTATACCACCGGTTCGACGCCGGAGTTCTGGCATGCGGAAGCCCGACTTGCCGCACTGGAGCGGCTGACCTTCGGCGTCACCACCGGCGTCTCCCTGCTCGGCGGCGGCGACACCATCATGCGCACCGACGATCCGGTCTATGGCGCTGCCCATGCGCGCGGCGTGCTCGAGGTCGGCACGCGCTCCGTGGTTGCCGTCGGCCCGACCCGCGCCCCGCATCCGCGCACCTATGCCAATGGCGGCGCGGACCCGAAACCGGTCTCCTTCGAAACCCAGCTCCAGACCTGCGAACGGTTGCTGAAGGCCTGGCACGGCGCCGGCGACAACCGGGTGATGATCGCCCTGCTCTACCCCGTGCTGCGCAACGAGCATGAAAGCGACATGCCGCGTGTGGACTACGAAGAGGCAATCCGCCAGGCGCAGGCGACGCGTGCGCTGTCGCGCGATGCAAAGGTCGTCTTCACCCAGGACGGCCACTGGAAGGGATCGGTGGCGCGCGCGAAAGACCTCGGCCTGCTCGGTCCGGATGCGCTGCTGTCGCATGCCATCGACATCACCGAGGAAGAAATCGCGATCTGTGCCGATACCGACACCCGCATCGCGCATAATCCCTCCGCCGTCGCCTCGATCCTCGGCCGGTGTCCGGCCATCGAACTGATGGAAGCCGGCGTCACCGTCGGTCTGGGGTCGGATGCGACCGCGCCGGACCGCTCCGCCGACATGTTCCGCCACATGCAGCAGGCCATGCACTACCATCGCCGGCACTTCCGCGATCCGAGCGTGCTGCCGCCGGGCAAGGTGCTGGAAATGGCGACCATCGACGCCGCGAAAGCGCTCGGCCTCGACGCGGAAATCGGCTCGCTCGAGGTTGGCAAGCGCGCCGACATGATCCTCGTCGACATGCAGCGCCCGCATCTGGCGCCCGACAACATGGCAGCCCACCGCGTCGTCAACTTCGCGAATGGCAACGACGTCGATACGGTGATCGTCGGCGGCGAGATCTGTCTGAAGGATCGCAAGCCGACGCGGGTGTCCGGCGCAGAAATCCTGGCCGAGGCCGCGCGCGAGACCGACGCCATGATCGAACGTATCGGCGCGGCGGCGGACCTGAAGATGCAGCCCGGCTTCTGGAAAGAGCCGCGCGCGCGCAAGACAAAGGCCCGGTCATGACCCTGCACATCCTCAACCCGAACTCCTCGCGCGTCGTCACCGACGGGATCGATGCGGCCATCGACCCGATGCGCGCGGGCGCGGGCGTCGACATTCGCTGCCACCTTCTGCCCGAGGGACCGGCGGGGATCGAGACGCAGGCCCATGTCGACGGCGTCGTGCTGCCGCTGCTTGCCCAGGCGCGCGCGCTCGAAGATGACGCCAGCGCCTTCGTCATCGCCTGTTTCTCCGATCCCGGCCTTGCGGCGCTGCGCGAACAAAGCGCACGGCCCGTGCTCGGCATCGGCGAAAGCGCCTATCTGACAGCACTGACGCTGGGACAGCGCTTCGGCATCCTCTCGATCAAGCGCGGCTCCGTCGCACGCCACATCAAGACGCTCGGCGCCATGGGCATCCTCGACCGGCTGGCCGCCGACCGTCCGATCGACCTCGGCGTGGCCGAACTCTCCGACGAGACCCGCACCCGCGCCCGGCTCGAGGAAGTCGGCGCGCAGCTGCGCGACGCCGACGGGGCCGACGTTCTCATCCTCGGCTGCGCCGGCATGGCCGGCTTTCGCCGCGACCTTCAGCAAACACTCGGCATTCCGGTAATCGACCCGTGCCAGGCGGCAACCGCGATGGCGCTCGGCCGCATCGCGCTTGCCCGATGCGATTGAACTTGAAAAGGAAAAAATCAAGATGATGAGATTGAGTGAAGACGCCCGTGGCGTCTATGTCATTGCCATCACACCGTTTACCGACACGGGCGCGCTCGATCTGGAGGGCTGCGACAAGCTGGTCGATTTCTATCTGGAAGCCGGCGCCACCGGTCTCACCGTGCTTGGCATGATGGGCGAGGCGCCCAAGCTGACGGTGGAGGAATCCCGCACGGTCGTCGGCCGCATCCTCAAGCGGGTGCAGGGCCGCGTTCCCGTCGTCGCCGGCGTCTCGGCGCCCGGCTTTGCCCAGATCGACGCGCTCACGAAGATGGTGATGGGCGACGGCGCCGCCGGCGTGATGATCGCCCCTCCGGGGAGCTTGCGCACCGACGACCAGATCGTCGGCTACTACACGCAAGTTGCGGAGCTGATCGGCGACGTGCCCTTCGTGCTGCAGGATTTCCCGCTCGCCACCGGCGTGCAGATGTCGGTTTCGACCATCGCGCGGATCGTCAACACGCTTCCCACCTGCGTCTGCCTGAAGCATGAAGACTGGCCGGGGCTTGCCAAGATCACCGCATTGCGCAAGGAAGGCACCCTCGACCGGCGCATTTCCATCCTCTGCGGCAACGGCGGCATGTTCCTGCCGGAGGAGATGGAGCGCGGCGCCGACGGCGCGATGACCGGTTTCGCCTATCCGGAGATGATGGCGACCGTCGTCGAGCATCACGCCAAGGGCGACATGGAGCGGGCCCGCGACCTGTTCGACGCCTATCTGCCGCTCGCCCGTTTCGAGCAGCAGCCGGGCATCGGCCTGGCCATTCGCAAATACACTCTCGCCAAGCGCGGGATCATCGCTTCCCCCGCCCTGCGCAAGCCGGGCAACGCGCTGGATGCGACGACGCGGGCCGAAGTCGACCGCCTGATCGCGCGCCAGGAAAACCGTTTGAAGGAGCTGAACTGATGGATCTGGGTCTTGCCAACAAGAAGGCGCTGGTGCTCGGCGCAAGCCGTGGCCTGGGCCGCGCGATCGCCGAAACGCTGGCGGCCGAGGGCGCGCATGTGATCGCTGCTGCCCGCAACGCCGACACCATCCGCGAATGGGCAGCCGACCTGCCGGCCGGCAAGGTCGAGGCGCTCGCGCTCGACCTCACCGACATCGAAGCGGTGGACAAGGCGATCGACGGCATTCTGGCCGACGGCGGCGTCGACGTTCTGGTCAACAACATCGGCGGCCCGCCCCCGGGCACCGCGCAGGCGGCAAAGCGCGGCGACTGGATCGCCCAGTTCGAGGGCATGGCGGCAAACCTCTTCCACATCACCGGCCGCCTTCTGCCGAAGATGCAGGAACGCGGCTTCGGCCGGGTGATCACCATCACCTCGTCGGGCGTGGAACAGCCGATCCCCAACCTTGCGCTCTCCAACGGCATTCGCGCCGCCGTTGTCGGCTGGTCGAAGACGCTCTCCAACGAGGTCGCCAAGGACGGCGTGACGGTCAACGTCGTGCTGCCGGGCCGCATCCACACCGCTCGCGTCGACGAGCTGGACGCAGCCGCCGCCAAGCGCACCGGCAAGCCGGTGGAAGACGTCGCGACCGCCTCGGCCGCCGCAATCCCTGCCGGCCGCTACGGCAAGCCGCAGGAGTTTGCCGACGTCGTCACCTTCCTCGCCTCGACGCGCGCAAGCTACGTGACCGGCAGCCGCATCCGCATCGACGGCGGCGCCATCAAGGGCATCTGAGGCCGGCTGGTCTCACTATCGATCAACGAGAAAAGCCGGAGCGCGACGCGCTCCGGCTTTTTGCTTTCATCCTGTTCCCGCCTCAAGACCTGTTGCCGGAAGTCGCACAGCCATTTGCGGGTCACCGCTGGATTGCGGAGCGCTGCGACGAACGCATCGCTTCGCTCAGATGGCTTCCTGCGTTGGTCAAATCGGCACCGGCCACGCCTTCGAGGCAGCGTGCCTACTTCGGTCGGCGCGTGAAACGCGCGGAACACGCTCCGATCCCGTCGATCTCCAGTCGCACTTCGTCATCGGGATGAATGTCGATGAGCGCACCGAGAGAGCCGGACAGAACCGGCTCTCCAGCGGTCAGCGTCTCCCCCAGCTCGCCGAAGGTATTGGCCAGCCAGGCCACAGCGCGTGCCGGATGTCCAAGCGACGCGGCTCCCACGCCGCGGGTCGCTTGAGCGCCGTTGACAGACATCGTCATCGCACAGGCCGCCAGGTCCAGATCGGCCGGGTCGATCCGATCCTCGCCCAGAATGAAAACGCCGCAGGAGGCATTGTCGGCAACCGTATCGACAATGCCTATCCGCCAGTCCCTGATGCGCGAATCCACGATTTCCAGGCAGGGCGAGACGTAGTCCGTCGCGTCGAGCACATCTTGAGCCGTCACGCCGGGGCCGGTCAGATCCCGTCCCAGAAAGAACGCGATCTCGCCCTCGGCTCTCGGCTGGATGAGGCGATTGTAAGGGATCTCGTCACCGGAGCGATAGGCGCAGTCGTCCAGAAGAAGTCCGAAATCGGGCTGATCGATGCCGACCGCCTTTTGCACGGGTTCCGAGGTCGCGCCGATCTTCTTGCCCACGACACGAACGCCATTGGCAATGCGGTGGGCCAGCATGTGGTGTTGTATGCGATAGGCCTCCTCCAGCGTCAGGCCATGCCCGCGCATCGCAAGCGGGTCGACGGGTCGCCGACGGACCAGCGCGTCATGCAGTTCTCTGCCAAGCGCCGACAGCAGTTCGTCGCGGGTCATACCGGTCATCGCCATACCTTTCGTCCATCCTTACGAGACCAAAGGGCGCCACAGTCCGCCTTGGCCAGCCTCGATTTCCTGTCACGACTTGACGGCTACGCACTCGATTTCGATGTCGAAATCGCCGGGCCACGAGCCAACCGGGACAAAGGTCCGCGCGGGAAGAGGTGCGCCAAAGTGGCGGGCATAGACTTCGTTTATCGTCGCGTAGTGCCCTGCATTGGCCGCGTAGACCCTGACCGAAACAACGGATCGGGAAGTCAGGCCGGCGGCAGTCAGGCAAGCCTTGAGGGCCGTCAGTGCCGCCTCGCATTGAACGCCGATGTCTCCCGAGACGATTTCGCCGGTTCGGCAATCGATCGGCGGTATCCCGGAGATGAACACGAACCCGGACGCTTCGACCGCGAGCGACAATGGGACGCCGAGATCCCGAATGGCTTGCGACAGAACCGGCACCTCGATTGATCGCGCGCCGTGAGCAGACGGGGCGGCGGGAGGCATCACGCTCATGTCGCAGCCTGCGTCTGTTCGGCCCCGGGCATGATGGCGCGGGCCAGCGCCGCGTCGGCGAGAAGGCGCGTGGAATCGAGGATCGGGAGGGCCGAATTGGCCTCGTCCAGAACGATGGGCAACTCGGTGCAACCGAGTATGGCCGTATCGCACCCCCGCTCCTGCATCCTTGCGATCAGAGTCTGCAGATAACGGACCGATTGATCGCGACGAACATCATTCACGAGCTCTTCCATAATGATCCGCCCGACTTCATCGCGTTCCTCGGGCTCCGGGCGGAGAAATTCCATGCCCCGGCTTTGCAGAGCATCCGGATAGACACTGGAGTCGCAGAGCCATCGCGTTCCAAGCACAGCAGCACGGCGGAAACCGCGCCGGACAGCTTCGGCGGCGACGATCTCGGCGATATGCAACCACGGCAACGGCGATCTGGCGCGCACGAAGGGCATGGCGGCATGGATCGTATTGTCCGGGCAGATGAGGAAATCGGCTCCTGCCGCAACCAGACAATGCGCGGACTGCAGCATCAAGTCGGCGACGGCCTCAAGATCACCGACTTCGAGCGCCGCGACATATCGGGCAAGCGACGGCGTGTGCATCACGATTTCGGGATGCTCATAGGGTCCGAGGGCCGCAGAGCCTCGTGTGCAGATCGTGCGATAGCACAGGGCCGCCCCTTCCGCAGAACAGCCAACAATCCCGATTGTCAGTCTTTCGGTCATCGCGCACATCCGGACCAGAACTTTATAAGGTCTTTTTGTTCTATATATCGAACAAACTTTGCGTGTCAAGCGATCGCGGCTCCGAAGGCCGCGCGTTTGTCGGAGGGCCTGTTGACGCTTTGTCGGCAGCTCTCTCGCACTGGCTCCAAGCAGGTCAGCAAGGCGACGCGTCCGACCGCCAATGCGGCGACAATGCCGCCCGACTGCCGAAACGGCACGAGACTTTCCGGCGGACGCAAGCGGTCCCTGACGCCCCTTCAAGGCCCCGTCAACGCGCGAGCGAAATTCGGACCGCCCGCGACTTGCCGCAACCGTTCCAACGGATTGGCCGGATCGGCGGATCTTCAACCAGGATCGCTTCAGAACAGGCTGCGCGCGACAGGACGCAGGCCGCCCTAGTCGGATTCCATGATGATGATCGCCGTCGTCTCGGGTTCCAGCGCTTCATAGGAGTGAGGCTGGTCCGCCGCGAAAATCATGTAGTCGCCCGGCAAGAGGACTTCCGATGCTTGATCGGGGCCAACCCGCGCCTTACCGGTGATCAGAACGATGTGTTCGATCATACCTCTTGCGTGCGGCGCGGATTTCTTTGTTCGCCCCGGCTCGAGTGCCGCGCGATAGAGGTCCCGGGTCGCGCCGGGCGGCGAACTCGACAGAAGCGTGACACCGAAATTCGCGATCTCCGACTGGGCCTCGCCGTATTCGCTGGCCCGTGAAACACGCACCGTTCTGGAGCCCGGGTCGAAGAGTTCGCGGACATTGATGTCGAGGGCCGCGCTCAGCGTCCAGAGCGTTTCCAGGCTGGGGTTGCCCTCGCCCGCTTCAAGCCGCGACAGGTTTGACTTTGCGAGACCCGTGATCTTGGCCAGAGAGCTGATCGACATGTCCTTTGCAAGCCGCTTCGACTTCAAGACACGGGCGAGCGCAATGCGCCTGCCAGCTCTGCGTTCTTCGTTGTCTTCCATGCACACCTGCGAAGCTCGGACACCTGTTCGTTTTAACGAACAAACGAGCGTATTGCCAACAGCCTCTGCGACAGCAAGTTCTTCGGGGCCGGGGATGCGATCCGTCCAAATGGCCCCTGGAAACTCAGGTGTTCCTAGGATCTGTCGACCTTGTTGAACATGCGTTCCGATGGGCGCAACGCTCTGCGACGATGATCACATCATCCTGCCCGGCACGGGCGAGAAAACGCCGTTCTTCTGGATTTTCGGAAAGCGCTTCCCCCGGCCCGAGGACTAAGTCATGCAGCGCAGCCAGTTGACGCTCAACGACATCTGCGCGGCGGAAGAATGGGAGGCCGTCGGACCGCAAATGCCCCCACCCTATGCCGGGGAAGCAGGCCCGGGGTTTTCTCCAAAAAACATGGCGTTCGCGCGCCGGGCAAGTCAGCCCCCCAATATCCCGCTTTCGATGCGCGGGCACCCGAACCAGCCGACGATGGCGCACCGCCAGCGCCGGGCAATGAACGCACGCCAGCGCAAGCAGGCGAAAGCGCTTGCGGCGCAATGGAAAACGCCGGGGCGGTTCAACCACTCCGGCTTTTCTAAATTTCTTCCCGCGCCTTTCGGCGCAGCCCTCGCCTCACCGAAACAGGCTGCTCTGCCCGCGCGGTAAATATGTGCCCCTGCCCGTTTCGGCGACCAGCTCGCCGTTTTCCACCGCGACTTCGCCGCGCAGCAGCACCGTCACCGGGCGGCCCGTGATCTCCATGCCCTCATAGGGCGTGTAGTCGGCGCCGTGCTGGAGGTCCGCGTTGCGGATCGTGCCCTTTGCCGTCGGGTCCCAGATCGCGATGTCGGCGTCTGAGCCGACGGCAATCGTGCCCTTTTGGGGATAGAGGCCGTAGAGCTTCGCGTGGTTGGTGGCGGTCAGTTCGACGAAGCGGTTGACGTCGATGCGGCCCTTGGCGACCCCTTGCGAAAACAGGATCTGCAGCCGCGTTCCGACGCCCGGAATGCCGTTCGGGATCCAGCGGAAGGACTTTCTGCCCTTCTCCGTCTTCTTGCCGGCGCTGTCCTCGAAGCGGAACGGGCAGTGGTCGGAGGAAAAGAGGTCAAAGACGCCGGTCTCCAGGCCCTGCCAGCAGGCGTCCTGGCTCGGCTTGTCGCGCGGCGGCGGCGAGCAGACGTATTTCGCGCCCTCGAAATTCTCCGTGTCGAGATCCTCGGCGGTGAGCACCAGATATTGCGGGCAGGTCTCGCCGGCGATCTTCTGCCCGCGCATCCGCGCGCGGCCGATCTCCTCCATCGCCTCGCGGTTGGAGACATGGACGATGACTATGGGGGTATCCACGATCTCGGCGAGCGACAACGCGCGGTGGGTCGCCTCGCGTTCGGCCGCGATCGGACGGCTGGTCGCGTGGTGATAGGGCGCGGTGTCGCCATCCTCCTCGCGCCGTCCGATCAGATAGCGGATCGCGTCCTCGTTCTCGCAGTGGACGAGGACGACCTGCTTGGAGCGGCGTGCGGAATCGAGCGTTGCCAGGATCTCGTCGTCGCGCAGGCGCAGGCCCTCGTAGGTCATGAAGACCTTGATCGAAGTGTAGCCTTCCTCCGCGAGCGCCGGCATCTCCTGCCCCAGAACGGTCGGCGTCGGGTCGGAGACGATCAGATGGAAGCTGATGTCCGTGTAGCAGTTGCCTTCCGCAAGGGCGTGATAGCCGTTGAGCGCCTCGCGCAGGCCGACGCCCTTTTCCTGCAGGCAGAACGGCATCACCGTGGTGTTGCCGCCAAGGATCGCGGAGCGGGTCGCGCTTTCGAAATCATCCGCCATGACGATGCCCTCGCCGGACGGCTGGGCGATATGCACATGGCTGTCGATGCCGCCCGGCATGACCAGAAGACCGCGCGCGTCGATCTCGCGCGCACCCTTGGCGAGGTCCGAGCCGAGGGCAACGATCCTGCCGTCACGAATGCCCACGTCACAGGTGACGGCATCGGCGGCGGTCACCACCGTGCCGCCGCGAATGACCGTGTCGAAACCGGCCGAACTCATGCGCCACCTGCCCGGGCGACCCTGGAGCCGTCCCGCGCGCCGTCCAGCACCGCGTCCAGCTCCCGCGTCAAGCGGTCGACCTCTTCCAGCGTGTTGTAATGCACCATGGAGACGCGCACGACGCCACCGCCCTCGGCCAGTCCGAGATCCTCGATCAGCCGGCGGGAGTGGAAGTCGCCGTGGCGGATGGCGATGCCCTTGGGGTCCATTTCCCGGCAGAGCGCTTCCGGCGTCCAGCCGTCCACGGTGAAGGCGATGGTCGGAATGCGGGTCGATGCGGGTGTGTTTTCTCTCTGGCCGACGAGATGGACGTCGTCGCGGCCGTTGGCCCAGGACAGCAACCGCTCGACCAACGTGTTTTCTTGCGCGGTGATCGCCGTGAAGGCCGCCTCGACCTGCTCGCGCGGGCTCGCACTGGGGGAGGCTCCCGCCCGGCGGCCAAGCTCCTGCAGATAGTCGGTGATGCCGAGGATGGAGTACGCCAGTTCGTAGTTCGGATTGCCCGGCTCCAGTTTCCCCGGCACTTTGTCCTTGCCGTAGAAGTAGTGGTAGAGCGTGTCGAGCTCGAGCAGATGGGAATGCTTGCCGTACATCACCGCGGTATGCGGACCGTAGGTCTTGTAGAGGCTGAAGGCATAGTAATCGACATCGAGCGCCTGAACGTCGATGGCGCGATGCGGCGCATAGGCGACCGCATCGACGCAGATCCGCGCGCCGTGGGCATGGACGAAATCGGCGATCTCGCGGATCGGATTGATCTCGCCCAGGATGTTGGAGACGTGATGCACGCACACAAGCCGGGTGCGGTCGCTCATCAGCGGTTCGAGGTCCGACAGCTCCAGCTTCAGCGTTTCATGGTTGATCGGCCATGTCTTGATGACGATGCCGAACTCGCTGAGCCGGTCCCAGGGGCCGATGTTGCTCTCGTGATCGGCAACGCAGATGACGATCTCGTCGCCGGGCGACAACTGGCTGCGCATGGCGGCCGCCAGGTTCTGCATCAGGACGGTTGTCGAGGCGCCGAAGACGATCTCGTCGGAGCGCTGCGCATTGACGAGCACGCGGGCGGCGTCACGCGCCTCTTTAAGCGCATTGGCGGCGGCGACCGAGACCTCGTAGCTGCCGCCGATCTGCACGTTTTTCTCGTAGAGGAACGTGTTGATGCGCTCCACCGCACCTTTCAGGATCTGCGACCCGCCGGCATTGTCGAAAAACACCCAGCCGCTTTGCAGGCCGGGGAACTGGGCGCGGACATACTCCATGTCGAGCGGCGCGTTGGTGAGCATATCTGTCTCCGAAACTGTCGTATCCAAGGTCAATGATTGAGAACCGCGCTCAGAAAGTCACGGGTCCGCGGTTCCTTCGGGGCATCGAAGATCTCTTCCGGCTTGCCGGTCTCGACGATCTTGCCCCCGTTCATGAAGATCACCCGGTCGGCAACCTGACGGGCAAAGCCCATTTCGTGGGTCACCACGATCATGGTCACGCCGGTGCCGGCGAGATCGCGCATGACGTCGAGCACCTCGCCGACCATTTCCGGGTCGAGCGCCGAGGTCGGCTCGTCGAAGAGCAAGACCCGCGGCTCCATCGCCAGCGCCCGGGCAATCGCCACACGCTGCTGCTGCCCGCCGGACAGTTGCCCGGGATATTTCTCGGCCTGCTCTCCGATGCCGACACGGTCGAGCAGTTCGCGCGCCTTCTTTTCCGCCTGTTCCTCGGAAAGGCGACGCACCCGCAGCGGCGCCAGCATGATGTTGCGCAGCACCGTCATATGCGGAAACAGGTTGAAGGACTGGAACACCATTCCGACCTCGGCACGCACCTGCGCCAGGTGCTTGCCCGGCTCCACCGGGATCTTGTCAACGAGGATGGTGCTTCCTTCCGAGAAGCTCTCCAGCAGGTTGATGCAGCGGATCAGCGTCGACTTGCCGGAGCCGGAGGGCCCGATGACGCAGACCACCTCGCCTTCGGCGATGTCGAGGTCGATGTCGGTGAGGGCCGCGAAGGCGCCGTAGTGCTTGTTGAGATTGCGGATCTCGATGAAGGACGACATCAGCGGGCTCCCCTTTGTCCCATGTGGCGCTCGAAGCGCGATACCAGCGCCACCAGCGGCCAGAGGAACGCCAGATAGATCAGGGCCGCCCCGATCAGCGGACTGGGGTTGGCGGCAAGGGCCTGCGCCTGCGTCGCCTGCTTGAGCAGGTCCGGCATGGCAACCACCGAGGCAAGCGCCGTGTCCTTCATGACGTTGATGCAATTGTTGGTGAGCGGCGGGATCACGATCTTCACCGCCTGCGGCAGAACCACATCGACCATCATGTGGCGATAGCTCAAGCCCAATGCGCGCGAGGCTTCGAACTGGCCCGACGGGATCGCCTCGATGCCGGCACGGAAGATCTCGGCGGTATAGGCACCGGAGACCAGCGTCAGCGCGACGACGGCGGAGAGGAAGGGCGACAGCCGGATGCCGACGAAGGGCAGCGCATAATAGACGACGATCAGGAGCACCAGGAGCGGGATGGAGCGGAAAACGTCGATGTAGATGCGGGCGATGAAGACGAGCGGCCTGGCGGCATAGAGGCGGATCAGCGAGAGAAACAGGCCGAGCACGAGGCCGGCGATGATGCTTGTCGCGCCGATCTGGATCGTGATCCACAGGCCCGACATCAGCATCGGGAAAGTGCGGATCAGGATCGGAACGTTGAAGAAGGTATCGAGCAGGTCCATGGGGCGTCCGAAGGTGCGGGGCCTGAAAGAAAAGACGCGGGGGCGATGAAAACCGCACCCCGCGCCCTGCCGAAAAGCTTATTTCAGGCTCGGCATGTCGAGAACCTTCACGGTCGAGGTGGTGTCTTCCGGCGTCGCGCCGAACCACTTCTCGTGCAGCTTGGCGATGACGCCCTCTTCCTTGAGCGTCGTCAGGATCGCGTTCACTTCGCTGGCCAGCGGCGCGTCCTTGGCGAACATCATGGAGTATTTTTCGCCGGTCTCGATGCGCTGGATCACGGCGAGGTTCGGCTTGTCCTTGGTGTAGTAGAGCAGCGCCGGGATATCGCTGATGTAGCCGTCGATGCGGCCGGCGGCGAGGTCGAGCATGGCCGGTGCGAGGCCTTCGTAGCGGCGGATATCGGAGAAGCCGTATTTCTCGGTGTTCTGGGTCGCCCACATGTCGCCGGTCGAGCCGGTATCGACGCCGATCACCTTGCCCTTCATGTCGTCAAGCGACTTCAGGCCGCTGGCGGTGGTCGCCGTCAGCGACTGGTCGCTGTCGTAGTAGGGCTGCGCGAAGGTCACCGATTCCAGACGCTTGTCGGTGATGGTGATCGAGGACACGGCAATGTCGATGCGCCCCGACTGGACGGCGGAGAACAGGCCGTTGAAGGGAATGTTCTCAAAGGCGACGGACTTGCCGAGACGGCCCGCGACTTCATTGACCAGGTCAATCTCGAAGCCGACGGTCTTGCCTGTTTCGTCCTGGAATTCCCACGGCACGTTGCCGATGTTGGCGCCGACGGTCAGATCGGCGGCGAGGAGCGGCGCGCTGCCGGCTGCGACGGTCATAAAGCCGGCAAAGGCTGCAGATTTGAGCAAAGAACGGATTTTCATGTGAAGTCCCCTGGTGGCGAGTGTTTTTGATTTGGTCTAACTGGTCTGACCAGTTAGACCAAATAACCGCTTTGCAGCGAAGAGTGCAAGGTGGAATGTTGAGACGCACCGACAGGCACGCAGCATGTGCCGCGTTCGGGGCACATGCGCGCATAAGGACAAAAAGGCGAAATTGCGGATGTTCACGCGGATCCCGGTGCCACAGGGCGTCGCCCGAAAGCTCCAGACGATGATTCTGGACGGAGAACTGAAGACCGGGGAGAAGATCCCCTCCCAGCGCGAGCTGTCCGAGAAATTCGGGGTGAGCCGTGCGTCCCTGCGCGAGGCGCTGATGACGCTGGAGACGATCGGCCTCGTCAAGACGGAAGCCGGTCGCGGCACCTTCGTCGTCGGGACCTCGCCCGAATCCGCCAAGACCATGGCGGAATGGCGCTATTCGCACACCTATTCCCTGCGGGAGGTGTTCGAGACACGGCTGATGCTGGAGGGGGAGATCGCCGCCCGCGCCGCCGGCAGGCTTGTCGCCGACGACCTGGAGGCGCTGTCGCGGCTGACCGACGACATGGAACGATCCTGGGCGGCGCGCGACTATCTGGCCAATGTCGAGGCGGACCTGAAGTTCCACGCGATCATCGCGCGGGCCTGCGGCAACAAGATGCTGAGCGAGCTCTACGGCCAGGTGCGCGACCAGGTCACGGAGACCCAGCGCCAGCCGATCCCGATCACCGACCCCAAGCGCATGGAAGCTTCCGTGAGCGAACACCGGCGCCTGATCGCAGCCCTAGCCAAGGGCGACGCCCGGGGCGCACGCCGCGCCATGAGCGAGCATGTGGCCAACACCGCCGCCTGCGCCGGCTACGACATCTCCGCGGCCGGAATCGAGCCGCAAGGGGACTGATCGCCGGCCCCGGGGAGACCG
>PARB01000082.1 GCA_002709505.1 Paracoccaceae bacterium
AATCGGATCGTCGGCGTTCTCCAGCTCCTGGTCGATCAGCAGATGATGATGCCCGGTCTTCTCCTTTTCCGTTCCAGCCGGCGCCACGCCCATGCCGCTCAAGCCGAAGCGCACCAGCACCGGGCTCGTCACCCGCGCTCCGTCTTCCGGCGTGATGAAATAGACGGCGGCGCCCTCCGGCGCGGCCGTGCGGTGGTCGTCGGCCTGGGCGGCAAGCGGTGCCAGCAGCAGTGCCGAGGCAAGGACAATGCTCGTCGAGATTTGCATGAAACCCTCCCGTTCCTCCTGTCCCCGCATGTTGCGGGGTACCTCAAGACAGATATGCGGGCAGGTCCAGGGGGCAAGGGCGCGCCGGCATCGCTTGACCTTCCAGTAGCTGGAGGAGCTAGGGTCGCCCCCTGTGATCAATCCAACAAGGACGCTCCCGCATGACACGACGCATTTTCGCAACCCTTGTCGCCGTCGGCCTGCTCTCGGCACCGGGCATGGCAATCGCGGCCGAGGAAGTGACCGTGTGGAAATCCCCCTGGTGCGGATGCTGCGACGCCTGGGCCAACGGCATGCGCAAGGCCGGCTACCGCCTGACCATCGAGAACCGCGAGGACATGTCTCCGGTGAAGACGCAGGTCGGAGTGCCGGCGGCGATGGAAGCCTGCCACACCGCCGTGATCGACGGCTATTTCGTGGAAGGACACGTGCCCGTAGAGGCCGTCGCCAAGCTGATGAGCGAGCGTCCCGACATCGCCGGCATCGCCGTGCCGGGCATGCCGGCCGGCTCCATGGGCATGGGCGACGATCCGAACGCGCACTACGACGTGCTCTCGCTCGCCCGCGACGGCTCGAGCGCCGTCTTCTATCAGGCCGGCGTGCGCTGAACCCGACCGTTCTTCCGCCGGGCAAATGTCCGGCGGAAGCGCCTCAGCCGTCGAGCATCCGCCGCACAAGCACGGCGACATCGGCGGGATCGACGCCGAAGCCCGCATAGATCGGGTTTACCCCGTCCTCCTCGACCACGGAGGGAACGACGCCATAGGCGACCCCCGCCTGGGAGGCGAGATCCATGAAGCAGGGGTTGGCGTGGCCACGCGGCATCAGTTCGACCAGCTTCGTTCCCGACCGGGCCCAGACGATGTTGGTCAGCCCGGCGCCATGCGGCGCGACAACGATCTCCGCGCTTGCGAACAAAGCGCGCTGGTCGGTCACCGTCAGGCTGGCGCAATCGACGACATCGAAGCCGAACGGGGCAAGCGCCTCAAGCACGGCGGCCTCGTTGAAGAGTGGACGCCGCAATGCGCCGCCCCGGGTGACATAGATGCGGCGTCCCGACGCCCCCGTTGCGGGAGCGTCCGACCTCGGCGCCCGCCAACCGCTGAGCTCGCGCAGGGCGGAGACGATCCAGTCGTGATTGCGGAACCCGCCCTTGGTCCGCACCGCAAGATGGAGCTTTTCCAGGACGAAGCCGTCGGCCGACGACAGGGGCACGATCCGCTCCTCGGGAAGGCCGCAGAGCCGCGCGATCTCCCTTTGCCAGCGCACGCCGTTCCAGGGCATCAGGACATTGCGGACCGACGACAGGTCGACGCCGCATTGCGCCAGGAACCAGAGGTCAGACATCGCGTCGATCCAGAAGTGGAAATAGTTGTTGCAGTCCGCGAAATAGGCCCCGAGCAGGATGGTTTCGCCCTCAAGGGCCGTGACGCGCATTCTGGCGTCGAGCTTGCGCCGCAATGCCGGACGCAGGCCCGGATTCCAGTGGGTCTCGCACAGGGTTCGCAGCTTCGCCCCGGACAGGCGCAGCAGTCGTGCATGTTCGTCCGCGTCCGCACTGACATACGGCAACGACGAGACGCGCACCCCGTGTTCCTCGAGAACGCCGGCCGGCCCCTGCAGGGCGCCCGTCAAGTCTTCCCGCCGCCACACAAGCGGAGGGACGTTCAAACACCCCTCCTCCCGGAGCTCCGGCGTTGGCATCACCCCCTGGAGCCGCGCCGGCGCCGCGCGGAAGCCCGGACGGTGACGCGCATCGAGCGACAGGGCACGGTCGACCAGATCGATCAAACTGAAAAGCACGTCCGCGAGCCGCCTCTTGTGTAGCGTGGTCCGCCGCCTGTCGTTGCCGGGCCGGATCAGTCCCCGGCAAGGTCGGGATGATGCCGGAAATAGTCGATCGTCGTCCTGATCCCGTCTTCCAGGCCGACGGACGGGTCCCATCCGAGCGCGGTGCGCGCAAGCCGGATATCCGGCTGCCTCTGCCTCGGATCATCCGCGGGAAGCGGCAGATAGACAAGCGACTCCGGCGCGGCCGTCTCCCGCAAGACGAGCTGCGCGAGATCGCGCATCGTGCATTCCCGCGGATTGCCGAGATTAACCGGGCCAATGGCGCCGCTGCCCGCCGACATCAGCCTGACGAGACCGTCCACCATGTCGGAGACGTAGCAGAACGAACGCGTCTGGCCGCCGTTCCCATAGATTGTGACAGGCTCGCCGCGCAGCGCCTGGACGATGAAATTGGAGATGACGCGACCGTCGGCGCGCCGAAGCCGCGGGCCGTAGGTGTTGAAGATCCGCGCGACCCTGATGTCGACCCCGTATTGGCGATGGTAGTCGAAGAACAGGGTTTCGGCGCAACGCTTGCCCTCGTCGTAGCACGCGCGCGGCCCGGCGGGATTGACATTGCCCCAGTAGCCTTCCGGCTGCGGATGCACCAGCGGATCGCCATAGATCTCGCTGGTCGAGGCCTGAAGGATCGGCACGCCGAGGCGCATCGCCAGGTCGAGCAAGTTGATGGCGCCGAGGACGGCGGTCTTCACGGTCTGCACCGGATCGCGCTGATAGTGCAGCGGCGAGGCCGGACAGGCCAGATTGTAGATCTCGTCGACCGCGACATCGAGCGGCGCTGTGACATCGTGCAGATGGAACGCGAACCGGGGATTGTCGTCGAGATGCGCGATGTTGCGCTTGCTCCCGGTCACCAGGTTGTCCACGCAGATCACCTCGTGGCCCTCGGCAAGCAAACGGTCGCTCAGATGCGAGCCGATGAAACCGGCACCGCCGGTGACAAGGATGCGTTTCCGGCTCTCGTTAAGCTGTGGCATTGCAGCCTTGCTCCAAAACTGAAGATGCGAGCCGGTCCGGACCGGCCGTTGGTGCCGCTCCGGTCTGCTCCGGTCCGCTCAACGGCGGGTCGGCCCCGCAAGGACGGGAATCAGCTGCGCCAGCGCAAAAGCCACCGTTCGGCGCGCCCGATCAGCCACCCAACGATCAGCCCCATCGCGGAGAGGATCGCGACGCCTGCCAGAAGCTGATCGGTGGCGAACAGGCTTCCCGCCATCAGGATGAAGGCGCCGACGCCGTATTCCGCGCCGATCATTTCCGCCGCGACCAGCAGGATGATCGCGATCGACGCGGAAATGCGCGCGCCCGACAGGATCGCCGGCATGGCGCCGGGAAGGATGATCTTGCGCACGATCGACCACCAGGACAGCCCGAAGGATTGCCCCATGCGCACCAGCGAACGGTCGACATTGTCGACGCCGCCGGATGTGGCAATCACCGTGGGAAAGAACGAGCCGAACAGGATCGTCGCGACCTTCGATCCCTCGCCGATCCCGAACCAGATGACGAAGAGCGGCAACAGCGCGATCTTCGGGATCGGAAACAGCGCCGAGACCAGCGGCATCAGGCCCGCGCGGGCGAGAGAGAACAGGCCGATCATCAGCCCGACCGCAACGCCTAGCGACATGCCGAGCGTCCAGCCGACAATCAGGCGCTGCAGCGACGCACCGAGATGGCGCCAGAGCTGGCCCGTCTCGACCAGCTGGCGAAACGCCTCGAAGGCCTCGCTCGGCGCCGGCAGGACGAGGTTGGATATCACACCGCTTTGCGATCCCGCCTCCCACAGCACAAGGATCGCCGCGAACACCAGCGGGCCAACGAAACGCACACGCACTGGACGGAACCCGCCGCCGCGAAAGGGCACGGGCTGCAGCCGGGTGTCCGCCGCCTCCGGCGACGCGTCTGCGCCTGCGGGTTCGCCGCGCGCGGACGCCTTGGCGGATGTGTCAGACAGTGTCATCGGCAAGCTCCCGGTCGGCGGCCCGCGCCTCGTCGCGCAGCAGCTGCCACAGATCGCGCTGGATCGCGTCGAGCTTCGCGTCCGCCTGCTGGCGGTCGGCGAGATCGCGATCGATCTCGACGATCTCGCGGATCCGCCCGGGACGGCGCGACAGAACGACGATCTTGTGGCCGAGCCGTACGGCCTCGGCCAGATTGTGGGTGACATAGCAGGCTGTGAAGCGCTCGCGCTGCCACAGGCCGACGAGATCGTCCATCAGGAGTTCGCGCGTCTGGCTGTCGAGCGCCGACAGCGGCTCGTCCATCAGCATCACCGCCGGGCGCACGCTGAGCGCGCGGGCAATCGCCACGCGCTGCTTCATGCCGCCAGAGAGCTGGCGCGGCAGCGCGGCCTTGAAGTCGCTCAGGCCGGTGCGTGCCAGCACGTCGTCGATGACCTCGCGCCGCTCGGCCGCCGACAGCCCGTGGTCCTCCAGCACCAGCGAGACGTTGCCCTCGACCGTGCGCCAGGGCAGCAACGCGAAATCCTGGAAGACATAGGTCAGCGGATTGAGCGATCCGGCCGGCGGCGCGCCGGCGAGCAGCACCTCGCCGGCGTCGGGACGTTCCAGCCCGCCGATGAAGCGCAGAAGGGTCGACTTGCCGCAGCCCGATGGCCCGATGATGCACACGATCTCGCCCTCGCCGACGGCGAGATCGATGTCGCGGAGAACCTGGGTGTCGCCATAGGTGTGCGACACCCCGCGCAGCAGCAAATCCATGAAACGGTCCAGACCTTTGTCGGCGTGTCGTCAGTCCGTCTCGACGAAGCTGCTGTCGACCAGCATCTCGAGCGTCACCGAGGACGGCACCAGGTTTTCCGACTTGAACCACTCGAGCTGGTCGGAGACGGAGGCAAGGTTCAGCCGCGCGCCTTCGTTGATGCGCATCGCGCCGTTGCGGATGGAGGGGGCGGCCTTGTCAAACGGACGGTCGGCATAGACATACTTGTGGATCAGGCGAACCATGTCCTCGGCTTCCTGCTCGCTCACCGTCTTGTCGACCAGCGCGGCGTTGAAGTCGGCGGCGCCCTTGGCAAAGGCGGTGAGGAAGCGCTTCACCAGATCCGGCCGCTCGGTGGTGTTCGCCGTCGAGGTGAAGACCGTGGTAACCTGATAGTCCGGGATATAATCGGCGATCATGCCGATCGGCTCGATCTCGGGTCCGGCGGCGATGGCCTTGGCGATATGGGGAACGATGGTCCAGGCGTCGATCTGGCCCGTCTTCAACGCGCCGATCACCGCCCCCACCTTCTGCAGCGGACGCAGGGTGATCTCGGAGCGGGGAATGCCTTCCTTGTCGGCGATCTTGTGCACCATGTAGTGGAAGGATGACCCGGTCTGCGTGATGCCGAAGCTCTTGCCGGCAAGCGCGGCCGGGCTGGTCAGGCCCGCATCATAGGCGGCCTTGGAGGCCAGGATCATCTGGCCGTCGATACCGGGCTCTTCCTGCAGGGCGCCGCCGACGACCTTGATCGCACCCTTTTCCGCCAGGTTGATCAACCCGCCGGAAATCGCGGTGATGCCGAAATCGACGTCGCCGGAGGCAATCGCCACGGCCATCGGCTGGGCCGCCTGGAAGAAGGTGAACTCAACGTCGAGCCCCTCGTCCGCGAAATAGCCGCGCTCGAAGGCGACGAAGCTTGCCGCATGCGAGGTGAAACGCAGCGCGCCGACATTCACCTTGTCTGCGGCGGCAGCGGGCGCGACGGGCGCCAGCGCGCAGGCCGTGGCAAGCGCCGTCGCGGCCAGGGTTTTCAGCATGGAACGTTTGGAGAGCTTCGTCATGGTGTCCTCCCGGAGCGCGGTTCACGCAGGGGCCAATGACCACCGCATCCGCAGGTTATTCGAGATTGGCCGAAGATTGGCGATTTCGGCGGGTGGGCAGGTGATCCCAGCAAACCGGGAATGTCAATCCGCAAGCCCCTCTGCCCACAGATCCCCGCATCCCAAAAAGACAAGGCCGGCGCAGGGCCGGCCTTGTGCATCGCTGTCACGGGCAGGATCGATCAGGCTGCCGACACCTCGCTCAAGAAACGGTCGACGGTCTGGCGCAATGCCACCGCCCGTTCGCTGACGTCGCCCGAGGCGGTCAGCACCTCGGTTGCCGACTGGCTCGTCTCCTGCACCTGCTGGGTGATGTTGGTCATCGCCTCGGTGACCTCACGGGTGCCGCGTGCGGCCTCCTGCACGCTGCCGGAGATCTCGCCGGTGGCCGCGCCCTGCTGCTCGACGGCTGCCGCAATCGAGTTTGTGTATTCGCTGACGCTGCCCATCGTGGTGCTGATCTCGCCGATCGCGCCGACGGCTTCCTGGGTGGCACCCTGGATCGCCGAGATCTGGGCGCTGATCTCCTCCGTCGCCTTGGAGGTCTGGGTGGCGAGTTCCTTCACCTCCGCGGCGACGACCGCAAAGCCCTTGCCGGCATCTCCGGCGCGCGCCGCCTCGATGGTCGCGTTCAGCGCCAGGAGGTTGGTCTGTTCGGCGATGTCGGTAATGAGTTTCACCACGTCGCCGATGCGCTGTGCCGCCTCGGCCAGTCCGCCGATCTTGGCGTTGGTGCTTTCCGCACTGGTGACCGCACCGCCGACGATCTCGGTCGCATTGGACACCTGACGGCCGATTTCCTGGATCGACGCGGCCAGTTCCTCCGCCGCCGAGGCGACGGTCTGCACATTGCCGGAGGTCTGTTCGGCCGCGGCCGCGGCCGTATTGGCGCCGCCGGAGGCCTGTTCGGCCACCGCAGTGAGCGCCCGGGCGGTGCCCTGCATCTGCCCGGCGTTGGCGGTCACGGCATCGAGCATCTCGCCGACCTCGCCGCGGAAGCGCTCGATCAGCTCCGACACCCGCCGGGCGCGCTCTTCCGTCTCGCGCCGGCCGGCGTTCTGCTCCTCCGCCAGCGCATGGCGCTCGATGGCATTGTCGCGGAAGACGACCACGGAGCGGGTCATGGCGTCGATCTCGTCGGCCTGCCTGTCCTCGGGAAGATCAACCTCGGTGTTTCCGCCGGCAAGCCCTTCCATCGCGCCCGAAAGCCGGCTGATGCGCACCGTCAGGGCCCGCGAGAAATGGATCCCGACCGCAAGCGCGACGCCGACCGCGGCCAGCGTGATGATCAGGATCCAGTTGCGCAGCGACGCCAGCGGCGCAAAGAGCTCCTCGGTCGTCTGGCTCACCACCAGCGCGTAAGGCTTGCCCAGGAAGCTGAGCGGGACGATCGCGGCTTCCACTTCCGTGCCCTTGAAGTCCGCCATCGTGACATAACGGGGTCCGGACCCGATTGCCTCGCGGACCTCGGGGCGGTCGAGATCGGCAGACAGAAGCTCGTTGACCTCGGCCGTGCGCAGGCTGTCGTTCTGCAGCAGGCCCGCCTCGTTCACCAGATTGATATCGCCGGTCTCGCCGAGACCCGCGTAATTCGCCAGGACCGTACCGATACCGGCGGTCGGCATTTCATAGACGATGACGCCGAGCGTCTTGCTCCCGAGCGTGATCGGGGACGCAATATGCCCGGCAGGCAGCCCGCCCTTCGGCGCATAGGCGCCCAGGTCTTCCAGATGCGCGGTGCCGCCCTCGCTCGCCGCGGCCGCCTCGAACACCTTGGCCAGCGTGGTGTCGCTCCAGGCCGGATCGCGCAGGTTGGCGGCGAAATCGTCGCGCTTCTTGACCGAATAGATCACATTGCCTTGCGGATCGACGAGCATCAGGTCGCCGAGACCGTAGTCGGCGACATGACGGCGCATGATCGGATGGACCTTGCGGTGCTCGCGGTCGTAGGGCTTGCGCCCGGCCCGGTCCAATTCGTCGCGCTTGTCGGGTTCGTTCGGGTTCTCGGTGATATAGGCCTGGATCAGCGCCTGCGCGGGCTGATCGCCCGCCTTGCTCCAGCCGCCCGAAAGCCCCGCCAGCGCGCCGAGCACGGTCTTGCTGTCCGCAAAGGACACAAGTCCCGACTGAAGCCCGGCCAGATAGTCCTCAAGCGCGCTCTTGCGGTTTTCGGCAAGCGCCGTGAGGCGTTCCTCAGAAAGCGACTGGACGGTGGAAGCGCCTGTCGCATAGCTGGCGATCCCGACCACCGCGGAACACATCAGCGAAAGACCGACGATGATGGCCGGCAGCTTCACGGAAATTTTCAAGACACGATCTCCCGACGGAACTGGGTCAGCGGCGAGGCGGCGCACCGCCCCGCTCGCCAAGGGTTGTCAGAGCTTGTCGACGTTCACACCGAAGGTCACCGCGCCGATCACCGCGCCGCTGTCGGGATCGACAACCGACACGCTGACCTGGCTCTGCACCGTCTGGGTCGACTCGTCTTCCTCAAGCTCGCTGATGTGGACCGCGCCCGGACCGACCGAATAGGTCTGCTGCCACTTGTCCTCGTCGCCCTGCCAGTAGTCGGAGGTCACATCGCTCTGGCCGACGTTCAGACCCTTGGCATCCATCACGAAAATCTCGGTGAACAGGCCGTCGCTGCCGTCCTGCACATCCATCAGGTAACCGGACACCTCGCTGTCGAGCGCGGCATCGATCATCGGCTGATCGGCTGCGTCCGCCTGCGCACGCCAGGTCTTGTCGAGCTCGTCGATCTTGGCCTGGTCGTAGGCGGCGGTCGTTTCGTTCTGGGCCTTCACCGCGCTGATGACCTCGGGAGCCGATGCGATTTCCGCAATCTTCCCCTTCGCAAGCGCGCTGAGTTCGGCTTCGAACTGGTTGGCGCTGGCAACACCGGTCATGGCCAGAAACCCGATTGCGGATGCAAGTACATATTTTTTCATATAGATCCCCTTCCGAGACATTGTTTCCCCACCCAAACTTACGTAGAGACAATGCCCAACCCCGGTTAACGGGAAGTGGATATAGTATTATTTATCGCAAGATCATGATTTTAAGACGCATTTTGCTTGTGTTTCAGGTTGCATATTTAAAGTAATTAGCCGCTATAATTGCACTCTCTTTGGTGTACTATTTAAAAACAAACCTATCATTGATTGCATTCGCCATTGCGACCCGACGTCCCGTGCCGCCGCGTGCCGTCGCACCTCGGGCGAACGGCGGGCGAAGGGCGCGCACAGCTTGCCCTTTTGCAGGACTTCGGCTATAGCACCGGCGCGCACCTGCACCCCTGGAGGCGGCGCATTCGGGCCAAAACCGACCGTCGCACGTCCTTTTCGACACCGGCAGGCGGTCGACAGCCCGTTTTTCAACACAACTCAAGGAGAACTGCCATGGCTGAAGGCTATGTGCTGAAGGCTTCGGCGAGGGATCGGGTCGGCAAGGGGGCCGCTCGCGCACTCCGTCGTCAGGGCCTCGTCCCCGCCGTGATCTACGGCGACAAGAAACCCGCGCTTCCCATCGCAATCCCGATGAAGGAGTCGACCATCGCGCTCCACCGCGGCGGGTTCATGACCAATCTCGGCACCATCGAGGTCGACGGCCAGACGCATCGCGTCATCGCCAAGGACTACCAGCTCGATCCGGTGCGCGACGACCTCATTCACGTCGACTTCCTGCGCGTTGCGAAGGGATCGGAACTGACGGTCGATATTCCGGTGCATTTCGTCAACGAAGAGAAGTGCCCGGGCATCAAGGCCGGCGGCATGCTCAACGTGGTGCGCCACACCGTCGAAATGACGGTTCCGGCGGAAAGCATCCCGGAAGCGCTGATCATCGACCTGGCCAAGGCCAATGTCGGCGACTCGATCCACATCTCGGCGGTCGACGTTCCGGCCGGCTGCACCCCGACGATCACCGATCGCGACTTCACGATCGCCACGATCGCCGCACCGGGTGGCGGCGCATCTTCCGATGAAGCGGAAGAGGCGGACGACGAGACCGAAGACGAAGCAAAAGAAGACGCTTCGAAAGACTGATACCGACCCGACGGTCCGGCCTTGCAAGGGGCCGGACCGTCACGCGGCGGCGGATGACGGAGAGAACCCATGCGGCTCATCGTCGGGCTCGGCAACCCCGGGGCCAAATACGCCCGCAACCGGCACAACATCGGCTTCATGGCCGTGGACGCGATCCACGAGCGGCAGTCCACCTTCGCGCCCTGGCGGTCCCGCTTCCAGGCCGAGGTCTCGGAAGGCACGCTGGACGGGGAGAAGGTTCTCCTGATGAAGCCGCAGACCTTCATGAACGAATCCGGCCGGGCCGTCGGAGAAGCCGCGCGCTTCTTCAAGCTGTCCCCTGCCGATGTCGTCGTGCTCTACGACGAGCTCGACCTCGCCCCCGGCAAGGTGCGGGTGAAGACCGGCGGCGGCAGCGGCGGCCACAACGGCATCAAGTCGATCGACGCGCATCTCGGCAAGGAGTATGTCCGGGTGCGCATGGGCATCGGCCATCCCGGTCACAAGGACCGGGTGACGGCGCATGTGCTCGGCGATTTCTCCAAGGCCGAGCAGGACTGGCTGGCGCCGCTGCTGGAGGAGACCGGACGCGAGGCGGCGCTGCTTCTCGGCGAGCGCACCTCGGAATTCTGCAATCGCATTCACCGGGCGCTTCCCGCTCCGAAAAGCAAACCGACCGAACCATCCGGCCCGCAAGCGCCGGCCGCCACGCGCCCCGATGCGCAAGCGCGCTGGACGCCCCCTCCGGCCCGCAAGGACACGCAGCCCCGCAGCGCGCTCGCCGAAGGGCTCGCCAGGATGTTCGGCAAGAAGGACTAGATCGAAATGGGTTTTCAGTGCGGCATCGTCGGCCTCCCGAACGTGGGCAAGTCCACGCTGTTCAACGCCTTGACCAAGACGGCGGCGGCGCAGGCGGCGAATTATCCGTTTTGCACGATCGAACCCAACACCGGCGAGGTCGCGGTGCCGGACCCGCGCCTCAATGACATCGCGCGCATCGCAAAATCGGCCAACATCGTCCCGACCCGGCTGACCTTCGTCGACATCGCAGGCCTGGTGCGCGGCGCCTCCAAGGGCGAGGGCCTCGGCAACCAGTTCCTCGCCAACATCCGCGAGGTCGACGCCATCGCGCATGTGCTGCGCTGCTTCGAGGACGACGACATCACCCATGTCGACGGCCGCATCGACCCGATTGCCGACGCACAGACCGTCGAGACCGAGCTGATGGTCTCCGACCTGGAAAGCCTGGAACGCCGTCTCGCGCCGCTGAAGAAGAAGGCAACCGGCGGCGACAAGGAGGCCAAGGCGGTCATTCCGATCATGGAAGGCGCGCTGGCGCTTCTCAACGACGGCAAGCCGGCCCGGCTGCTGGACGTCTCCACCCCGGAGGAGAAGAAGATCCTCGACGGGCTGAACCTCCTGACGACCAAGCCGATCCTCTACGTCTGCAACGTCGAGGAAGGCTCAGCGGGCACCGGCAATTCCCAGTCGGAGCGCGTCAAGGCGATGGCGGACGCGGAAGGCGCGGCCTGCGTGGTGATCTCGGCCGCGATCGAGGCGGAAATCGCCCAGCTCGACGAGAGCGAACAGGCCGACTACCTGGAGACCATGGGCCTGACGGAGCCCGGCCTCGACCGGCTGATCCGCGCCGGCTACGACCTGCTGGAGCTGATCACCTATTTCACCGCCGGCCCCAAGGAAACCCGCGCCTGGACGATCCGCAAGGGCACAAAGGCCCCGCAGGCCGCCGGCGTGATCCACACCGACTTCGAACGCGGCTTCATCCGCGCGCAGACCATCGCCTTCGACGACTATGTCGCGCTCGGCGGCGAGAGCGGCGCCAAGGAAGCCGGCAAGGCCCGCGACGAAGGCAAGGAATATGTGGTGAAGGACGGCGACGTTCTGCTCTTCAAGTTCAACACCTGAGGGCGGCAATCCCCGCTCGCATTGATTGATTTCGCGACACGGCCGGCGGCACCCCCGCCGGCCGGATGCGTTTGAGCGGGGGAATCACGCGACAATCAGCAGAAACCGCGACGTCAGTTTTCGATTAAGTTTTTATTTTCATTGATTATTTTCCGACTGTTAAAGGCTGGACGATAGAGCTGTTCCCATCGTCTTTCGTTCAACGCCCCACGACAGGAACCGCTCACATGTCCAAGTCCAAGATCCTGCCCGCCCTCGCCGCCGCGCTGATGTTCGGGGTCAGCGTCCTGCCGCAGGCCTCCCTCGCCTGCACGCGCACCGTCTATGTCGGCGAGGACAACACGGTAATCACCGGGCGCAACATGGACTGGATGGAGGAGATGCAGACCGATCTGTGGGTGTTCCCGCGCGGCATGACACGCTCCGGCAACGCCGGTCCGGGCTCGCCCGAATGGACCTCGAAATACGGCAGCGTGATCGCGTCGGGCTACAACACGGCGAGCGCCGACGGCATGAACGAGAAGGGTCTCGTCGCCAACATGCTCTATCTGGCGGAATCCGACTACGGCAAGGGCAGTGGCCGCCAGCCGCTCGTCATCGGTCTCTGGGCGCAATATGTGCTCGACAATTTCGCCAGTGTCGCGGAAACCGTGGACGGTCTGAAGAAGGCCGACTTCCAGATCGTCGCGCCGAAGCTTCCCAACGGCTCGGCCGCTAGCCTGCATCTGTCGGTCTCCGACCCGAGCGGCGACAGCGCGATCTTCGAGTATGTCGACGGCAAGCTCGTGGTGCATCACAGCAAGGACTACAAGGTGATGACCAACTCGCCGGTGTTCGACCAGCAGCTGGCGCTCAACACCTACTGGTCAAAGATCGGCGGCAATGCCTTCCTGCCCGGCACCGTCAGTGCCGCCGACCGCTTCGTGCGTGCCTCCTTCCTGCTGGATGCAGCGACCAAGAAGCTGGACAAGAACTTCATCAACTCCGTTCCCGGAAAGAACTACGCCAATCAGGCGGTCGCACAGTCGCTTTCCATCATGCGCGGCGTGAGCGTGCCGCTCGGCATTTCCACGCCCGGCCAGCCGAACATCGCCTCGACCCTGTGGCGCACGGCAGCCGACCAGACCAACCTGGTCTATTTCTTCGACAGCGCCACGACGCCCAACACCTTCTGGGTCGACTTCGCCGATCTGGACTTCTCCGAGGGCGCCGAGCCGAAGAAGCTGGCGATCGCCGGCGGACACTACTACTCCGGCAATGCGGCCGAACACTTCGAGGCGGCAACGCCGTTCGAGTTCATGTCGGCCGAAGGTCAGAAGTAAGCCGTCCGGCACCAGCCCCGAGCGCCGGCGTTCGGAGCGACGAAAAGCGAGCGGGGGAGCCGATTTCCCCCGCTCTTTTCGACCCGGCCCAAGGGCCGGCAATTGTCCGCTTCTGGATTGGCACGTCCCCCGCTAGAGTGTCTCGCCGTGCCATTTCGGCCGGCGTTTCGCCCCCGGGGGACCTTCCACATGCGTCTGCATCATCTGGCTCTTGTCACGGCCATCGCCGCTCCGCTTCTCGCCGGTTCCGCCCTGGCTCAGGGCACCGGATCCGAGGGCTATTTCGAGATCCACAACAACACCGAGGTCAACACGGTCGTCGGCTTCTACACCAATGACGGGTCGGGCTGGAGCCAGAACTGGCTGGACGACATCATCGAGCCGGAAGGCAGCGCCCGCGCCGAGTTCACCGCGGACACCGGCAATTGCGACCAGACGCTGCGGGTCGGCTGGCTCGGCGAGGACGGCACCGAAGTGCTCGACGAGCCGATCTCCATCGACATCTGCGCAGCGAGCAACGTCTATCTCGACGACAACGAGATCTATTTCGACTGACGATACCGGATCCACTCGACACCATGCCGGGGCTGCGTATAGTCCAACGTCATGAGTGAGTTCCGCTATTTCGAGGACTTCCATCCGGGCGAGACGCTGTCGCTCGGATCGAAGACCGTCAGCCGCGACGAGATCGTCGCCTTCGCCGCCGAGTTCGATCCGCAGCCCTTCCATCTCGACGAGGAGGCGGGGGCGGCGTCCCTGCTCGGCGGCCTGGCGGCCTCCGGCTGGCACACCGCATCGATGCTGATGCGTCTGCTGTGCGACAACCTCCTGCTTGCCTCCTCCTGCAAGGGCTCGCCCGGCGTGGAGGACCTGCGCTGGATGCGCCCCGTCCATCCGGGCGACCGGCTGACGGCGAGTGCGGACGTGGTGTCGGCGCGCCCCCTGACGTCGCGCCCCGACCTCGGCATCGTGCAATTCGTCTTCACGCTGACCAACCAGGACAACATCGCGGTGATGAGCGAGAAAAGCGCGATCCTGTTCGAACGGCGGGAGGCTGGCCGATGAGCTGGTTCGAGGATCTGAAGATCGGCGAGACCCGCGATCTGGGCACCTACACCTTCACCGAAGAAAACATCACCCGCTTCGCCAGGAGCTTCGACCCGCAGCCGTTCCACCTGTCCGACGCGGCGGCGCGCGAGACCCATTTCGGCGCGCTCTGCGCCTCCGGCTGGCATACGGCCGCCGTGTGGATGAAGCTGCTGGTGGCAAGCGTCAAGGCCGAGGCGGAGCGCACCGGCGAGCCGTCGCGCTTCGGCCCCTCGCCGGGCTTTTCCGACCTGAAGTGGATCCGCCCGGTCTTTGCCGGCGACACCATCCGCTACACGTCGCGGCTTGTCGACAGGATGCCGCTGAAAACCCGCCCGGCCTGGGGGCTCGCCGTTCACGAGAACGAGGGCATCAACCAGGACGGCGTGACGGTGTTTTCCTTCACCGGCAAGGTACTCGTCGCCCGCCGCCCCGGGACCGAAGGCTGAGGCGCCTGCTGCCTCAGATCTTGCGGGCGAAGACGACCTCGTCGTGGATCGGAATGCCGTATTCGCCGGTCATCGGGATTTCCGGCTTGAGCTTGCGCTCCTCGTCGATTGCGCCGGGCACAAGCTTTTCCAGCCGGAAGCCGCGACGCTGGTAGAAGCGGAAAGCGTCCAGGTTGTCATTGGAGGTGCGCACCAGCAACCGCCGGATGCCGCTCTCCACGGCCGAGCCGACGACCGAATTGAGCAGCAGCGTGCCGACGCCGCTCCAGCGGCTGAGCGAATCCAGCGTGAGGATCTCCCACTCCGCATCGCGCTTGATCAGCGTGACCAGACCGGCGATCTCCCCGTCGTCCTCGGCCAGAAAGCCGGGAAGGACCGAGGCGTCGATCATCTCGCCCTCGATCAGGATTTCAGGGCTGGTCCAGCGACGCGTCAGCAGGTCGACGACCGCCGCCCGATCATCGTCCGTGGTGGCTCGGATGCTCACCGCCATTTCACTTCCCCTGTCGGTTTCGGCAATCCGCCGTCCGCGCGGACGGCAAACGCGCATTCATCTGTGCAGCATTCGTCAACGGTGCAACCATCGTACGTCGAGGCCGGATCGGCGCTGCCAGCCTGCCCGCTCCAGCTCCGGATCGAGATGCTCCTCCGCCGGATAGCCCAGGCACAGATAGGCAATCAAGCGCCATGAGGCCGGCACGTCCAGTGCGGATGTGACCCGCTCCGGCTCCAGGATCGAGACCCAGCCAAGCCCCACCCCCTGCGCCCGCGCGGCGAGCCACAGCGTGTTGACCGCGCAAACGCAGGAATAGGCCAGCATCTCCGGCATGCTGCGCCGGCCAAGACCGGCCCCCTGCCCCGTCTCCTCGTCGCAGAAAACAGCCAGCTGAACCGGCGCGTCCGTCAGGCCTTCCAGCTTGAGTGTCGCATAAAGCCGCGCCGATTCGCCCGAATAGGAGGCGAGCGCCTCCTGATTCGCCCGGCGAAAACTTGCCCGCACGGCCTCGCGGCGCGCAGCATCCTCCACCGTCACGAAGCGCCACGGCTGGCTGTTGCCGACCGACGGCGCCAGATGCGCGGCCTGCAGGAGCCGCTCGAGCAGCCCGTCGGGAAGCGGGTCGGTACGAAACCGCCGCACGTCCCGCCGCCACGCGAGCAGCTCCTCGAAGCGCGCCACGAACGCCGCGTCGAAGACCCCGCCCCCGCCCGGCTCCGGCGCGGCGGTATCCGGCCTGTCCGTCAATGCCCGGGAAACGCCACCAGCGTGCGCACCGGCACACCGAGCGCCTCGATCTTCTGCCGTCCGCCGAGATCGGGCAGGTCGACGATGAAACAGGCGGCAATGACCTCCGCGCCGATCTGCTGCAGGAGCCGCGTGGCGGCCTCAGCCGTCCCGCCGGTGGCAATCAGGTCGTCGACAAGGATGACCTTCTCGCCCGGCTCGATGGCGTCCTTGTGCATCTCCATCTCGTCGAGGCCGTATTCCAGCGAATAGGCGATGCGCACGGTGTCATAGGGCAGCTTGCCCTTCTTTCGGATCGGCACGAAGCCGGCGGAAAGCTGATGCGCAACCGCGCCGCCGAGGATGAAGCCGCGCGCCTCGATGCCGGCGACCTTGTCGACCTTGGACCCGGCCCAGGGCTGCACCAGCGCATCCACCGCCCGGCGGAAGGCGCGGGCATTGCCCAGGAGCGTCGTGATGTCGCGGAAAATGATCCCCTCCTTCGGATAGTCGGGAATCGTGCGGATCGCCGCGAGAAGTTCGTCCGATACAGTGCTGTCTGCCATCACCCAGCCTCGCTGTTGTCTGCCGCGCGCCATCGGCGCATCATCGGCGGCGTTGATTGACCTGCAAATTCAAGAAAGATCGGGAGCCCTACCATGGCCGAAAAACAATCCGTGACAATCACCGACATCGACATCCCGTTTGTCCGTCTGATGATGATCATCATCAAGGTGTCCCTGGCCGCCATTCCCGCGGCGATCGCGGTGTCCCTCGTGCTCGGCCTGATCATGAGCCTCTTTGCCGGGGTCTTCGGGGGCCTCGGCATGATGGGACCATGGATGCACGGCGGCCGCGCGCTTTAACTCAGCCTGCCGACTGCAACATCCGCCCGGCGACGGCGTCGAGCTTCGCGACCAGATCGGGGTCGCGCACCTCCGGCGCCGTCATCATCGCGTATTCCAGCGCGGTGTCGGAGCCGATCGGGCAGGCTTCATGGGTGCGCGGCAGGTCGCGCGCCAGCCGCGCAATCAGCCGACGGGCATTGTCCGCGTTCTCATGCAGCACGCGGATGATCGCCTGAATGTCGACGGAGCCGTGGTCGGGATGCCAGCTGTCATAGTCGGTGACCATGGCGACCGTCGCGTAGCAGATCTCCGCCTCGCGCGCGAGCTTGGCCTCGGGCATGTTGGTCATCCCGATCACGTCGCACTTCCACGACCGGTAGAGCTCGCTTTCCGCCAGCGAGGAGAACTGCGGGCCCTCCATCGCCAGATAGGTGCCGCCCTTGTGGTACGTCAGCCCTTCCGCGTCCGCCGCCGCAGCAATATGGCCGACGAGCAGGGGTGCGACCGGCTCGGCCATGGAGACATGGGCGACGCAGCCCTTGCCGAAGAAGCTCTTTTCGCGCGCAAACGTCCGGTCGATGAACTGGTCGACCAGCACGAAGGTTCCCGGCGCCATTGCCTCGTTCAGCGATCCGCAGGCGGACACCGAGACCAGCGAGGTCACGCCGCAGCGCTTCATCGCGTCGATATTCGCCCGGTAGTTGATGTCGGACGGGGCGTAGCGGTGGCCGCGCCCGTGGCGGGGCAGGAACACCACCTTGAGGCCGTCGACGCGGCCGATCCGAAGCGCGTCGGAGGGCGCGCCCCAGGGGCTGTCCACCGTGACCCATTCCGCATCGGTCAGCTCCGGCAGATCATAGAGGCCGGACCCGCCAATCACACCCAGAACGGCTTCGCTCATTCACTCGACTCCAATTGGATTGCAAAATCACAATACGCAACCTAAGCGAGTTTACCCGCGGTTGCGAACATGAAAAAGGCCGCCGGATGATCCGGCGGCCCTGATCCTGCGAGATGCAGACGGTCCGATCAATGATCGACGTTGCGCCAGATTGCATTCTTGGTGAAATACAACAGCGAGGCAAAGACGATCAGGAAGATCATCACCCGGAAGCCGAGGTTCTTGCGCTCCTCGAGCTTCGGCTCCGCCACCCACATCATGAAGGCGGACACATCCTTGGCATATTGCTCGACCGTGGTCGGCGTGCCGTCGGTGTATTCGACGCTGTCGGCATAGAGCGGCGGCGCCATTGCCAGCGACTGGCCGGCGATGAACTTCGGGTTGTAGTACTGCCCGGGGAGCAGATCCACGCCCTCGGGCGCTTCCTCGTAACCGGTCAGCAGGTTGTAGATATAGTCCGGCCCCTGCTCCTGGTACTGCGTGAAGATGTCGAAGACGAAGCCCGGAAAGCCGCTGGCCACGGCGCGCGCCTTGGCGAGCGTCGAGAAGTCCGGCGGATAGGCGCCGCTATTGGCCGCGCGCGCGGCCGTCTCGTTCGGGAACGGCGACGGCCAGCGATCGGACAGGACGGCCGGCCCTTCGACCGGATCGCCATATTCGTCCACGCCCTTGGGCACGGTGTATTCAGCCGCGATCACCTTCGCCTGATCCTCGGTGAAGCCGGGGCCGCCCGGCTGCGCGAGGTTGCGGAAGGAGAGGAACTTGGCACCGTGACAGGAGGCGCAAACCTCCTTGTACACCTTGAAGCCGCGCTGAAGCTGCGCCCGGTCGTAGGTGCCGAAGGGCCCGGAGAACGACCATTGCTGACGTTCGATGTTCGGGACCTCGCCGGCGGCCATGGCCGGCGCGGCGACGGCGATCGCCGCAAGGGCCAGCACGGCGCCGCGCACGGATTTGATCATCGTGTTCATTCAGGAGAACTCCCAATCTCGTCCGTGGTTCACTTCGTTTCCGGAGCGGCGACCGCACCGGCGGGCTGACCGCTTCCAGATCCGCCCAGCACCGATTCCGAAATCGATGCAGGCACCGGCTTCGGCTTCTCGAGGAACCCGAGGAGCGGCAAGATGATCAGGAAGTGGGCGAAATAATAGGCCGTCAGGATACGGGCCAGGACAACGTAGATGCCCTCGGCCGGCATGGCGCCCAGATATCCCAGACCGACGCAGACAGCGGCGAAGATCCAGAAGAACTGCTTGAACAGCGGACGGTAGGCGCCCGAGCGGACCTTGGAGGTGTCGAGCCACGGAAGCACGAACAGCACCGCGATCGAGCCGAACATCAGGACGACGCCGCCAAGCTTGTCCGGAACGGCGCGCAGGATCGCGTAGAACGGCAGGAAGTACCATTCCGGAACGATGTGCGCCGGCGTGACCAGCGGGTTGGCCTCGATGTAGTTGTCGGCGTGACCCAGATAGTTCGGGATGTAGAATACGAAATAGGCGAAGAAGATCATGAACACGACAATCGCGAACAGGTCCTTCATCGTGTAATACGGATGGAACGGCAGCGTGTCCTGCTTCGTCTTCGGCTGAATGCCCGTCGGGTTGTTGTTGCCCGTGGTGTGGAACGCCCACACGTGCAGCAGAACCACGCCGAAGATCATGAACGGCAGCAGGTAGTGCAGCGAGAAGAAGCGGTTCAGCGTCGGATTGTCGACGGCGAAGCCACCCCACAGCCACTGCACGATCGGCTCGCCGACCAGCGGCAGCGCCGAGAACAGGTTGGTGATCACGGTGGCGCCCCAGAAGGACATCTGGCCCCAGGGAAGCACGTAGCCCATGAAGGCGGTGGCCATCATGATCAGGAAGATGATGACGCCGAGGATCCACGAAATCTCGCGCGGCGCCTTGTAGGAGCCGTAGTACATGCCGCGGAACATGTGGATGAAGACGGCGATGAAGAACATCGACGCGCCGTTGGCGTGCAGGTAGCGCAGCAGCCAGCCGAAGTTCACATCGCGCATGATGTGCTCGACGGAGGCGAAGGCCGCGTCGGTGCTGGCGGTATAATGCATCACCAGCACGATGCCGGTGAGGATCTGCGCGATCAGCACGAAGAACAGGATGCCGCCGAAGGTCCACCAGTAGTTCAGGTTCTTCGGGGTCGGAAAGTCGACGAAAGAGCCGCGAACGAGCGAAATAACCGGCAAGCGGCTTTCAAGCCACTTAGCCGCCGCGCTCTGCGGCACGTAGTTGGAATGTCCAGCCATGGCTGCCTCCTCGAAACTGCCGCTAATCAACCGATCCGGATCACATCGTCCGAGATGAACTCGAACGGCGGGATCAGGAGATTTTCAGGCGCAGGACCCTTGCGGATACGTCCGGCCGTGTCGTAGTGCGAGCCGTGGCAGGGGCAGAACCACCCACCGAAATCACCGGCCTGGCCGAGCGGGATACAGCCGAGGTGGGTGCAGACGCCGACCATGACGATCAGCTTCTCGTTGCCGTCCACGCCGCGGTTCTCGTCGGTCGCGACGGCGTCGGCGCCGAGGTTCGCGTTGCGTGCCATCCGGTCGGGAAGGTCGTCGACCGGCACCGCGTTCGCTTCAACCACTTCCTTTTCGGTGCGGTTGCGGATGAACACGGGCTTGCCGCGCCACATCACGCTGATGGACTGCCCTTCCTCGACGGCCGACACATCGACCTCGATGGAGGCCAGCGCGAGCGCGGAGGCATCCGGGTTCATCTGGTGAATGAAAGGCCAAGCCAGCGCGCCCGCGCCGACCGCACCCATCGCACCGGTCGCGATATAGAGGAAATCGCGGCGTGTGGGTTCGACCGTATCCTGCTGTGCCAAGGTCGCGTCCTCTTTGATCTTCGGGCCCGGCGACAACGACGTTCGACCGCCAATCCCCTGCGGGTGAAAAACCCCGGAGGTTGGCGGGACGTGCTGTCAGGGCGGCAGGTGCGGCTGTCGCACCTTTCCAAGCACGGGCGTTATTGGCACCGTTGCCAGCGCTTGTCCAGATCTCCCGTGCCGGCGATGACGGTTTGTCGCGGTTTTTTTCGCATTCGGGCCTTCACAGGGCGGGCACTTGATCCCATAGGGAAAAAATGCCCGCCCGATGACTGGCAGCGTCACAACGCGGTTGCCGCGCTGTCGATGAATCCGCCCGACTGCCGCCGCCAGAGATCGGCATAGATCCCGCCCCGCGCCAGCAGCGCGTCATGGGTACCGTCCTCCACGATCCGGCCCTGATCCATGACGATCAGCCGGTCCATCGCCGCGATGGTCGACAGCCGGTGCGCGATCGCGATCACCGTCTTGCCCTGCATCAGGTCTTCGAGGCTTTCCTGGATCGCGGCCTCGACCTCCGAATCGAGCGCAGACGTCGCCTCGTCGAGCACGAGGATCGGCGCGTTCTTCAAAAGCACGCGGGCAACCGCGATGCGCTGGCGCTGTCCGCCGGAGAGCTTCACCCCGCGCTCGCCGACATGGGCGTCGAGCCCGCGCCGGCCGGACTTGTCCTCCAGATCGGGAATGAACCCGTCCGCATGGGCCCGCGCCGCCGCCTTCATCGCGTCGTCCCGTGTGGCGTCGGGTCGACCGTAGACGATGTTGTCAAGGACCGAGCGATGCAGCAGCGAGGTGTCCTGCGTGACCATCCCGATGCTGGCGCGCAGGCTCGCCTGGGTGACACCGGCGATGTCCTGGCCGTCGATCAGGATGCGCCCGCCCTCCAGGTCGTAGAAACGCAGCAGCAGGTTGACGAGCGTCGACTTGCCGGCGCCCGACCGCCCGACAAGCCCGACCTTCTCGCCCGGCTTGATGTCGAGCGACATGCGTTCGATGACCCCGGCCTTCTTGCCGTAGTGGAAGCGCACGTCCTCGAAGCGGATCGCGCCCTCGCGCACCTCAAGCGGCCGCGCATCCGGACGGTCGCGCACGTCCCGCTCCTGCGAGATCGTGGTGATGCCGTCCTGCACCGTGCCGATGTTCTCGAACAGGCCCGACACCTCCCACAGGATCCACTGCGACATGCCCTGCAGCCGCAGCACCAGCGCCATCGCCACGGCAATATCCCCGGTCGTCACCACCTCCCGCTGCCACAGCAGGATGGCCAGAAGACCGGTCGAGAACAGCAGCAGCTGGTTGATGACATGCAGAACCGTGTTCAGCACCGTGACCAGCCGCATCTGCTTGTAGACGGTCTTCAGGAAGTCCCACATGGACGCCTTGGCATAGGCCTCCTCGCGGTTGGTGTGGGAGAAGAGCTTCACCGTGGCGATATTGGTATAGGCATCCACCACCCGTCCGGTCATCAGCGAGCGCGCGTCCGCCTGCACCTTGGAAACGGTCTTGAGGCGCGGCACGAAGAACAACAGCACGCAGACATAGGCCACCAGCCACAGGACCAGCGGGATCGCCAGTTCCAGGCTGGCATCGCCGATCAACGCCAGCGCCGAGAGGAAATAGACCGCCACATAGACCAGCACGTCGAGGATCCGGGTGACCACCTCGCGAACCGCAAGCGAGGTCTGCATCACCTTGGTGGCGATGCGCCCGGCGAAATCGTCCTGATAGAAGCCGATGCTCTGGCGCAGCAGATAGCGGTGCACCTGCCAGCGGATGGCCATCGGATAATTGCCCATCAGCCCCTGGTGGAAGGTCAGTTCCCACAGGAGCGTGAGGACCGGCATGGCGATCAGGATCACCGCGCCCATCCACAGCAGCGACCCGACATTGTCGGCGAAGAACGTGTCGCGCTCCGACGCCGTCAGCCAGTTCACCAGATCCCCGAGGAAGGAGAACACCATCACCTCGAAGATCGCGATGAGGGCGCCGAGGATCGACACCGCCGCCAGCATCGGCCAGACCGGCCGGGTGTAATACCAGCAAAAGCCGAAAAGCGTGGCCGGCGGCGCGGCCACCTCACCGGTTCTGAACGGGTCGATGATCTTCTCAAACCAGGCGAACATTCTGGCCTCCGGACAGGATCGGGTCGGGCTGTTGCACGTTGCGCTCCGCCCGGCGCCGCCAGCGCCGGGAGGCGGGAAACACCGGACCGGGGGCCGGCGGCGTCATCAGAACCGCCGCCGCGAAGGCGACCAGTGCGCCCGAGACAACGAGCAAGCCGAGAAACAATGTGGTCAACCGGTCGAGCAGGGCTGCGGCGGGTTGCGAAACGCCGCGCAGGACCACGGCGTCGAGACGCGCGATCTCGCCCGCCGCGACCGGCAGGAACAGCAAGACCGCAATCAGCACAATCGCGGGCACCGCAATGAGCGCGGCGCGCAAGACATCGCGCCCGCGCAGCCGTTGCGGGTGGGGGACGGCGGCATCGACCGACAGGCGGTCGGGGCCGGCATCCCGAGGGATAGAACCAGACATGGGAAAGCTCCCGGAACGTCAAAGGGACTACGCCGCACGGCCGACACGGACCAAAAACATCCGCGCATTCGCCGAATGGAGGCGAATTGCGTGCGGCGACGAGGAAGAAGAGGGCCGGACGGGATCCGGCAGATCATGGGAAAACGCGGGCGAGAAAACGCGGCGACGGGCGCCGGGCCTCAGACCGTCACGAAGCGGAGGCGGTGTCCTGTCGACAGGGCGACATGAGACCCCCGGCAGCGGCGATGCGGGTATCGGGCATATCGACTTTGATCATGCGACCCCTCCTCTGCTGCGTTTGGGGCTGGTGGACGATTGGCTCGGCGGCGGATCGCTGCAAAAACGCAGGGATCACGAGACGAACCTTACACGAACGCCGGCGATTGCAAAGCAGGCTCCGACACAACGATGCATATAGGCATCACCCTGTTGCACGAGGGCAACATTCAGGTCTTCGTCAGGCAACCCGTTCCGGCGCGAGAAACCCGCCCGACTGGCGGTTCCACAGGTCGGCATAGAGGCCGCCGCGCTCCAGAAGCGCCTCATGCGGTCCGTCCTCCACGATCCGGCCCCGGTCCATCACGATCAGCCGGTCCATCGCCGCGATGGTCGACAGGCGGTGGGCGATGGCGATCACCGTCTTGTCGCGCATCAGCTCGGACAGACTCTCCTGGATCGCCGCCTCGATCTCGGAATCGAGCGCCGAGGTGGCTTCGTCGAGGACAAGGATCGGCGCGTTCTTCAGGAGCACCCGGGCGATGGCGATGCGCTGGCGCTGGCCGCCGGAGAGCTTCACCCCGCGTTCGCCGACATGGGCGTCGAAACCGCTGCGTCCGCGGCTGTCGGAAAGCTCCGCAATGAAGGTCTCCGCATGGGCGCGGCGCGCCGCCTCGCGTATCTCGTCCTCGCGCGCGCCGGCCCGGCCGAGCGCGATGTTTTCCCGGATCGAGCGGTGCAGCAGCGCGGTGTCCTGGGTGACCACGCCGACCCGCTCCCTAAGCGACGCCTGCGTGACGGCGGAAATATCCTGCCCGTCGATCAGGATGCGCCCGCCTTCCAGGTCGTAGAAACGCAGCAACAGGTTGATCATCGTCGACTTGCCGGCGCCCGAGCGGCCGACCAGGCCGACCTTTTCGCCCGGCGCGATCTTCAAGGACAGGTCCTCGATCACGCCGCCGGCCTTGCCGTAGTGAAATCGGATGTTCTGGAAATCGATCCCGCCCCGGTCCACGGTCAGGGCCTGCGCACCCGGCGCATCCGAGACCGTCACCGGCCGGGTGATGGTTTCCGCGCTGTCCTGCAGGGTGCCGAGCGCGCGAAACAGCCCGTTGAGCTGACCGAGCAACCGCCCGAGCAGGACATTCAGCCTGAGCACCAGCCCAAGCGTCAGCGCCACGTCGCCGGTGGTCACCGTGCCCGCCTGCCAGGCGGCAAGGGCAAGCGCCGCGATTGCCGCGATCATCACGCCGGACAAGAGGCTCATCAGGCTGCGCACCGTCGTCAGCGTGCGGGTGAACCGTCGGATCGCGGCCAGAAACACCTCATAGGCAGCGCGCGTGCCCTCGCCCTCGCGCGCGGGCGAACTGAACAGCTTGATCGTCTGGATGTTGCCGTAAGTGTCGACGAAACGGCCGGTGACGCCGGAGGCGGCGTGTGCACTCGCCTTCGCTCGCGCCCGGATCTTCGGCACGAAATGACGGGCGACCAGGGCGAAGACCACCAGCCAGACCAGCACGACCGCGCCGAACAGCGGGTCGAGACCTGTCAGGATCGTCAAGGTGGTCAGCGCGAAGACGACAATGAACCAGATGACCTGCAACAGGCTGACCATGAAGTCGCCGGCCGCCTGTCCCGATTGCCAGACCTTTTGCGAGATCCGCCCGGCGAATTCGTCCTGGAAATAGGAAAGCGACTTGCCGATCACCTGGGCGTGGCCCTGGAAACGCACGAGGTTGAAGAAGCCCGGAACGATGATCTGCTCTTCGACCAGCGCCGTGAGCGCGGCGACCGCCGGACGAAGCAGCAGCACCGTCACCGCCATCAAGGCCAGCATCACCGCATGGTCGGTCACGAAATCTGCGCGTGCGCCCGTTTCCATCATGTCGACGAGGTCGCCGACAAAGACATAAAGCGCCGCTTCGATCAGCGCCGTCAGGCCGCCCAGCACCAGCATCGCCGCAAACGCCCAGCGCGCCTGGGAGACGAAGAACCAGAGATAGGAAAGCGCCCCGCGCGGCACCGGACGGTCGGGGAGCGGCACCAGCGGGTCGATCCGCGTCTCGAACCAGGAGAAGATGCGTTCAAACAGCAAGGCGCTCACCACCCCGGGCTTCGGGTTTCAGGAACCGATCTGCCGCGCCGGTCGCTTCGCGGCACGAATCGGAATGACAGTGCGGGCCCGCCAGTCTATCACCCCGGCAGGCGTCGATCGCAGCGCCCGCCGGCTGCGGCGCCCCCCGCGCACCGACCGGCCGCACCGCAAACCATGTGTCCCGCCATGCCAGACCTTGCGCTCTACCAGCCCGACATTCCGCAGAACACCGGCACGATCCTGCGGCTGGCGGCCTGTATGGACGTCAAGGTCCACCTGATCGAACCGGCGGGCTTTCCCTTGTCCGACCACGCGCTCAAACGGGCCGGTATGGATTATCTGGAGCGCGCACCGCTGGTTCGCCACCTGTCCTTCGACGCTTTCGAGACATGGCGGGCGGAAAACGGGCGGCGGCTGGTGCTGATGAGCACGGCGGCGGCGATGCCCTATTGCGACTTCGCCTTTGCCGAAGCGGACGTGCTGATGCTCGGGCGCGAGAGCGCCGGCGTGCCGCAGGCGGTGCATGAGCGCGCCGACGCGCGCCTGCTCATTCCCATGGCGCCGGGCCTGCGCTCGCTCAATGTCGCCGTTTCGGCCGCCATGGTGCTGGGCGAAGGCCTGCGCCAGACGCGCGGCTTTCCCGCAGGCCAGGTCGAATGATCGCCGGCGGGCTTGCGCAACGCCTTGTGCAAGCTACTGTTGCGGCAAGGATCTGGGTTCGAACGGAGGGGCATATGACATCGGCAAGGGACACCCGTGGCAGGCGAACTGCCCCGGCCGCACGATGGCTGGCATCCGCGCTGGTCGCATCTGCGCTGGTCGCGCCCGTCCCGCCCGCCGTCGCCGCCGAAGACGGACCCGACCTCGACGTGCGCCTGTTCCAGACCTCCGACATCGCCCCGCCAAGCGCCTGTTCGCTGCGGCTGTGGCAGGCCAATCGCGATCCGTACGAGGACCGTTTCGCCCATGTCTTCCTGGAGGATTTCGGCTTCGATTTCGCCCGCTCCACCGCCCGCATACGCATCGGCGAGGAGGTGCCCCGGCTGCGGCGCATCGCGGTTGGCGGCGAGCCGACCGGCTACGATCTCTACCCCGTCCAGCTCTACAGGAGCGACGACGGCGATACCCGCGTCATTCTCGACCTGACCTTCGCGCCCGAGGAAGGCGAGGCCATCGAGGTGGAAGCGGGCAAGCTGACGGTGATCCGGCAGGGATATGTTCCCTTCCGCATGAGCGTGAAGGGCGGCGCGGGCTGCATGACGTCGCCGGCAAACGCCTCCGCCGGCGACGGCGGCAACGACGGCGAGATCGACTTCAGCAACCTCTTCGAGAGATACGACGTGCGGATCGCCGATGTGCCCGACCAGATGATCGTGGCGCTGAACCGGGTCTACGACTGCGACTGGCGCGCCTCGCTGGAGCGCATCGGCGTGACCGGCTATCAGACGAGCGAGGAAGGCGCGATCTGGGAACTGGGCTGCAGTGCCGGCATGCACAATGCCGCCTATGTCTATGCCCATGTCAATATCTACGCACCGGGCGACTTCGGCTTTCTGACCTTCCAGAACGTGAAGGGGCACCCGCGCATGTCGGCCAATGTTCTGTTCAACCCGGTCTGGGATCTCGCGACCCGCACGGTCTCCAGCTTCACCGTCGACCGGGGGCTTGGCGATTGCGGAACCTTCGAGCGGCACCGGGTCGTCGACGCGGCCTTCGAGATGATCGAATATCGCGCGAAACCGGACTGCGACGGCAATGCGGTGGAGCCGGAGCAATACCCCCTGATCTACCGGCGCTGACCGCGCCGGACGGACCCAAGAACGACAGCGAGGACACACGGCACCATGAGCGGCGCACAAGCAGCGACACAGGACGTCAAGGGCGGACCGGTTCCGTCGGACATCGAAGCCAAGAAGGAAGAGGCGGCGATCTGGTTCCGCAGCCTGCGCGACCGCATCTGCGCCGCCTTCGAGGCGATCGAGGACGACGCCGGCGAACATGCGGCCCTGCCCGGCGCACTTGCCGATACCGCCCCGGGACGCTTCGAACGCTCGCCCTGGGAGCGCACCGATTCCTCCGGCGCCAAGGGCGGCGGCGGCGTGATGTCGATCATGAAGGGACGGGTGTTCGAAAAGGTCGGCGTCCATATCTCCACCGTGCACGGCGAGTTCTCGCCGGAGTTTCGCGGCCAGATCCCCGGTGCCGCCGAGGACCCGCGCTTCTGGGCGTCGGGCATCTCGCTGATCGCGCATCTGCACAATCCGCATGTGCCGGCCGTGCACATGAACACCCGCATGGTGGTCACCACCCGCCAGTGGTTCGGCGGCGGCGCGGACCTCACCCCCGTGCTGGACGCGCGCCGCACCCAGGACGACCCTGACACGGTCGCCTTCCACGCGGCGATGGAGGCCGCCTGCAACGCCCATGAGGTCGCCGACTACGACCGCTACAAGGCGTGGTGCGACGAGTATTTCTTCCTCAAGCACCGCAACGAGGCGCGCGGCATCGGCGGCATCTTCTACGACTACCTGCACTCCGGCGACTGGGATGCGGACCTCGCCTTCACCAAGGATGTCGGCCTCGCCTTTCTCGACGTCTACCCGAAGCTGGTGCGCGCCAACTACCACAAGCCCTGGAGCGAGGCGGAGCGCGAGGAACAGCTCGTGCGCCGCGGCCGCTACGTGGAATACAACCTGCTCTACGACCGCGGCACGATCTTCGGCCTGAAGACCGGCGGCAATGTCGCCTCGATCCTCTCCTCCATGCCTCCGGTGGTGAAATGGCCGTGAGCCGGTCCGCGTGAGCCTGCCGCCGCTGACCGCCGCGGGGATCGAGAACTACCGCTCGATCCGCCGGATGCATCTGCCCGTCGGCGCGCTTAATGTCTTCGTCGGGCGCAACGGCACCGGCAAGACCAACCTCTACCGCGCGCTTTCGCTGCTTCGGGAAGCCGCCTTCGGGCGGATCACCCGGGCAATCGCGGAAGAGGGCGGCGTGGAAAGCGTGCTATGGGCGGGCACGCGGCGCAAGGGCCAGCCGGTGCGCCTGGAGCTTTGCGCGTGGCTGGGAGACATGGCCTATTCCATCGCCATCGGCCTGCCCAAGCTCGGTTCCGACGCAGCCCTTCCGCTGGAACCGCTGGTGAAGTCGGAAAAACTGACGCTCGCCGCCGGCCGCCGTTCGATCGTGCTGATGGAGCGCGCCGGCCCGACCGCGACCCTGCGCGCGGCGGACGGCACGCGGGCGACCTTCGCCAACGAGCTTCTCGGCTCCGAGACCGCCCTCTTCGCCTTTCGCGACGGGGCCCGATTTCCCGAACTCGACATCGTGAGACGCGCGCTCGCCGACTGGCGCTTTCACCACGGGTTTCGCACCGACCGCGACGCCGCGCTGCGCAGGCCCGCGCTGGCGCTCACCACCCCGACGCTCGCGCCCGACGGGTCCGACCTCGCCGCCGTCTTCGCCACGCTGAGCGAGGTGCGCGTCGACACCCATGCCCTCGACGAGGCGGTTGCCGACGCCTTTCCCGGCGCGCGTCTGGAGATCGGCGTCGACGGCGCAACGGCCCGTTTCGCCATGCGCTTTCCCGACCTGCCGCGCGCCTTTTCAGCCCATGAACTGTCCGACGGCACGCTCAACTACCTGGCGCTGATGGGCGCGCTTCTCTCCTACCGCCTGCCGGCCTTCGTCGCCCTCAACGAACCCGAAGCAAGCCTCCACCCAGACCTGCTTGAACCGCTGGCCCGCGTCGTCGCGCGCGCCTGCGAACGCACGCAGCTGTGGATCGTCACCCATTCGCAAGCCTTTGCCGATGCGCTCGCCCGCGAGGCCGGCGCGGTGCCGCGCCGGATCCTGAAGGACGACGGCGAAACCCGGATCGAGGGCCTGACCGCGACGGGTGTCTTCGCGGACGACTAGCGCCCTGGACCTGTGGCCCCGGTCTGGGCGACAAACGCTTCGCGATCAAGCGCAGCTACCTGAACTCGACATTGTGAGACGCGCGCTCGCCGACTGGCGGTTTGACCACGGGCTCCAAGTATCGGTACACTTGGCAATCAAGAGAATAATATTCATATTCAATCATTGCAAATCCTCAACAACAAGCCATCCAAAACTGATAAATATAAAAATTGCATAATACATATTCTCGGATCAACACAACGCACCCAATCAAAAGGAATTATGCACCGGTGAGAGAACTATCAGATTTTGAGAAAGAACAAATATCAATCAACAAAATTACCTCTCAGGCAAATCGCCTATCCGCTATTGCCGCAATAGCAGGTGTCGCTCTGGGAGCAATAGGAATCGGAATAGCGTTACTCGCTTACACTCATTCCGTAAGGATCGAACAAATTAAGATAAGGCCAGCATTGGAATTCCATTTTGGCGACAACAATTCGGAAACGCTCTTATCAATAAAAAACGCGGGACTTGGCCCCGCTATTATACTTGGAATGAAATTCGAAAATTTAGACAAAAATTATGAAGCGGTCGACCGACCTTTGGGGGATGATTTCTCTGCGAAAGTTATTTGGATACTCGGCCTGAATGATTTTGTCCAGAATGCTCCCGACTCTGAAAGCTTCTCTGTGCGAATGCCAACGAAAGGCACAGTATTAGGCGCAAATACTAGCGTTGAAATCATAAATTATCGTGGCTACCAAGAAAGATTCATGAAAATGAGAAGAGAATTAAAAAGAAAATTCGATGATTTCTTTATTCTAGGAAATATTACTGTAGAATACTGCTCTATAGATGGATATTTCTGCACGACTTCTAGCGCAAAATATTGAACATGAAGCCACCCTCAACCATCAACACAGAGATTTTATAGCCGATCGCGAGGCCGGCGCCGTGCCGCGCCACATCGTGAAGGAAGACGGCGAGACCGGGATCGAGGGCCTGACCGCGACGGGCGTCTTCGCGGACGACTAGCGCCTTGAACCTGCGGCCCCGGTCGCAACCGCGACAAGCGCTGCGCGATCGAGCGAAAATCCGCTGTCGATCCATGCAGCCTGCGCCCGCGCCAGCGCCTCCCCGATGCCGGGTCCGGCCGGAACGCCGGCGGCAAGAAGGTCCTTGCCGGTCACCGGAAACACCGGAACCTCGGCCTCGCGCAGGCGCTCGAGCGCCGGCAGGAACACAGGGTCCTCAGGCCCCGTACCGGCATTCGCCCAGGCATGCAGCAGGCCGTCGATGGCGGCCTCGCGGCCGGCGAGAAACAACAGGCGCCGGATCTCCGTGTCGCTCACCGGTGCGGGCCGCGCCTCGCCCCAGCCGCACGCAATGTCGGAGGCGCTGCGCGCGGCCTTCATCCGCTTGCGCTCCGCATTGGAAAGCCGCAGGTGGTCGGCCATGTCGTCCAGATCCGCCTCGCCGCCGTCGCTGAGGACGGCAAGCGCCAGTGCCGGCGAGCACGCCTCCGGTGCAAGCGCGTCGAGCGCGCGCAGGTCGCGGAACGGCCGCAGCCCGCTATGGGTCGCCAGCACCCGCGACACGATGCCGGCATCGCGCATCGCCTGTATCGTCTCGGCGGCACGCGGCGCGGAGACGAGCTTGCGCATTTCCATGCCGATGCGCTCCGCCGACAGCCCGGCAAGCCCGTCGCGAAGCTCTGTGACCGCCGCGATGCCAGCGGCATCCAGATCGCCGGCGCCATATTGGGCGTGAAAGCGGAAGAACCGCAGGATGCGCAGATAGTCCTCCGCGATCCTGAGACGCGGATCGCCGATGAAGCGCACATGCCGGGCCTGAAGGTCGGGCAGCCCGCCGACCGGATCGTAGACGATGCCGTGACGGTCGCAGTAGAGCGCGTTCATGGTGAAGTCGCGCCGCTCGGCATCATGCTGCCAGCTGCGGCCGAAGCGCACCGTTGCGGACCGGCCGTGGGTCTCCACGTCCTCGCGCAGGGAGGTCACCTCATAGGGCGTGCCCCGCGTGACCAGCGTGACGGTGCCGTGGTCGAAGCCGGTCGGAACGGCCTTGAGCCCGTGCGCGGCCGCCTTTTCCATCACCGCGGACGGCTCCGCCGTCGTCGAGATGTCGATGTCGGTGGCAGGCAGGCCAAGCAGCGTGTTGCGCACGGCGCCGCCAACCACGCGCGCGGTGTCGCCATCGGTCTCCAGCGCGTCGAAGACGGCCTGAAGCGCCGGCTCATGCAGCCAGTCCGCGGTGATCCGCGCGGTCATCGCGTCGCGCCCTATTCGTAGCGGCCGGGAATGAACACCCCGTCGCGCAGTTCCGCCGGCTTGTAGACCTTTCCTTCCGGCAGCCCCTCGAAGGTGGCGAGCCACACCATGCCGGCGATCGCCAGAGCGCAGCCGCCGATCACCATCCAGATAATCGGTCCCTTGCGCCAGTTTTCGGAGGTTTGCGCCTTCTTGTTGACGAAGAGCCAGACCGCATACCCGATGAAGGGCAGCGCGAACAGGAACAGTTGGGTAAGAACAATACGCAGCATCAGCGGCAAACCGTTTCGTACAAGAGCCTCAGGATCCCGGCAGTCACGCCCCAGATGTAGCGCTCCCTGTAGGGCATGGCGTAGAAATAGCGCGGCTTGCCGGCGAGCATCCGGCTTTGCCGCAGGTGATTGGCCTCGTCCATCAGGAAGCTGAGCGGAACCTCGAAGACCTCGGCCACCTCGCCGGGATCGGGCGTCAGACGGGCCGCCGGATCGACCAGCGCCACCACCGGGGCCACCCTATACCCGGAACCGGTCAGATAGGTGGGAAGAATGCCGGCGGGCCGCACGAGACCGGGCGACAGGCCGATTTCCTCGTCCGCCTCGCGCAGGGCCGCGCCGAGCGGCCCGTCGTCATGCGGTTCGATCTTGCCGCCGGGAAGCGAAATCTGCCCGGCGTGGGACGGCAGGTGATCCGTGCGCTGGGTCAGGATGACGCTCGCGCCCTCGGCCCGTTCGACGACGGCGATCAGCACCGCCGCATCGCGGGGCGGACGCTTGGCGAAGGCAAAAGGTCCGAGGTCCGGATTGAGAATATGATCGCCGACCTCGCCGCGGGCGACGCGCTCGATGCGGGTGCTGGCATGGCGTGTGAAGGCTTCGGCAGAGGCCAGAAAGCCCCGGTCGCCGGCATCGGCGGCGAGGCTCACGTCGCCTTCTCCGCGTCGGGCGCGGCGACCTCGGCCGGAACAGGGAAGAACGCGCCGCCGCTCCACACGCCGAGGCGTCCGGGCGTTTCGGGATCCTCTTCCAGCATGTCCGCAAGCTGATGCAACAGCGGGCGCGAGAACAGCGCCTCCAGACGACCGCGCACGGTGACATAGGGCTTCAGCCCGCCGGTCTCGGGCTCGGCGGCAAAGCGCAACGGATGATCGGCATCGACCCGCACCACATCGCCGACATTGGTGCGCAGCGTCATCACCCGGTCGCTCCCCTCGCCCTCGGCAAAGAGTTCGACCGCAAGGAACGGCGCGTCGTCGACGGCGATTCCGATGCGCTCGACCGGGGTCACGAGATAGTGACGACCGTCCTCGTCGCGGCGCAGGACGGAGGCGAACAGGCGCACGAGACGTTCCCGCCCGATCGGCGAGCCGAGATAGTGCCAGCGCCCGTCGGCGGAGATCCGCATGTCGATGTCGCCGCAAAACGGCGGGTTCCAGCGCTCCACCGGCGGGGTTGTGCGGCCGCTGCCGGCGCGTGCAACGAGATCCACAAGGCCCGCGGGAAGTGTATCCGTCCCGTCGCGGCGAATGTCGTCCTTCGCTTTTTGCGTCAATCGAGTTGTCCCCGCCATGATTTGGCCCATACCCTGTTTTGACATGGATGACTCGAGCCGGCCAATCCCACTGAAAGGTGGGGCGGTGGCGATCCGGCGCAAGAGGGTGCGTCGCGATGCCCTCCCATCGGCTTACGGCGCGGGCGCGAGGCTGTCAAACCGGCTCGGTTGCGGCCTGGGCATCGACGGAGACGGTCTGCACCGCAATCCGGGTGCGACAGGAGACGCGGGACGGCCCATACTGGCAACGGAAGATTTGCGACAGAAGACTGGCGACAAAAGACTGGGCGCAGAAGCAGGAAGGACGCAGCGGACATGAGTGCCATCACGCAACCCGACATCGACCCGGAAGAAATCGCCCGCGACACCGAAGCGGCCATGGAAAAGATCTCGGCCGCACGGCGCGAGATCGCGCGCATCATCTTCGGTCAGGAAAGCGTGGTGGAGCGGGCGCTGGTGACGCTGCTGTCGGGCGGTCACGGCCTGCTCGTCGGCGTTCCCGGGCTGGCCAAGACCAAGCTTGTCGAAACGCTCGGCACGGTGCTCGGCCTCGACGCGCGGCGCATCCAGTTCACCCCCGACCTGATGCCCTCCGACATCCTCGGCGCCGAGGTGATGGACCAGGCCCCCGACGGCAGCCGGCAGTTCCGCTTCATCAAGGGGCCGGTGTTCTCCCAGCTCCTGATGGCCGACGAGATCAACCGCGCCAGCCCGCGCACCCAGTCGGCGCTGCTGCAGGCGATGCAGGAATACCACGTCACGGTTGCCGGCCAGCGCTACGACCTGCCGCGCCCCTTCCATGTGCTCGCCACCCAGAACCCGCTGGAGCAGGAGGGCACCTATCCGCTGCCCGAGGCCCAGCTCGACCGTTTCCTGATGCAGATCGACGTGCATTATCCCGACCGCGACGCGGAACGCCGCATCCTGATGGAAACCACCGGCGCTCATGACGCCGATGCCGAGGCCGTGCTGAACGGCGAGGACCTGATCGCCTGCCAGCAGCTGGTGCGCCGCATGCCGGTCGGCGAGAGCGTGGTCGAGGCGATCCTGGAGCTGGTGCGCTCGGCCCGTCCGGGCGAGACCGACGACGAGCTCGACGGCCTGATCGCCTGGGGTCCGGGACCGCGCGCCAGCCAGGCGCTGATGCTCACCGTGCGCGCCCGCGCGCTGGTCGACGGTCGTCTCGCGCCCTCCGTCGACGATGTGCTCGCGCTCGCCGAACCGGTGCTGCAGCACCGCATGGCGCTGACCTTTGCTGCCCGCGCCGACGGCCACACCATCCGCAGCCTGATCGGGCGCGTCAAAAGCCGGATCGGGTAACCGCCGATGGAGGGCCTTTCGCGCTTCGCATCGCCCCGCGCCGCCCCGGAGCAAGCCGAGGGAGAGGCCTGGCCGCAGGTGGTCGGGCGCGCCCGCGCGCTCGCCGACGCCCTGCCGGACCTTCTGGTCGAGGCGCGACAGGTCGCCATGACGGTCAATGCCGGCTGGCACGGACGCCGCCGCGCGGGCGCTGGCGAGAACTTCTGGCAGTTTCGCCCCTTCGTCGCCGGCGAGCCGGTCAAGCGCATCGACTGGCGCCGCTCCGCGCGCGACGACCATCTTTACGTGCGCGAGCGCGAATGGGAGGCCGCCCATACGGTGTGGCTGTGGGCGGATCTTTCCTCCTCCATGGCATTCCGCTCGCATCTTTCGCAGACCACCAAGCGCGACCGCGCGCTGGTGCTGCTGCTGGCGCTTGCCGACCTTCTGGCGGAAACCGGCGAGCGCGTCGGCCTGCCCGGCCTGCGCCGTCCGGTCTCCGACCGGCACGCGGCCGAACGCATCGCCTCGGCCCTTGCCCATGTCAGGGATCCGGTCAGCCTGCCCGACGCCCATGAAATCCGGCGGTTTTCCGATGTGGTGCTGATCGGCGACCTGCTCGATCCGCTGGAGGACACGCTGGCCTGGATGCACACCGTGGCGGCGACCGGCGCGCGCGCCCATGTCGTCATGCTGCTCGACCCGATCGAGGAAACCTTTCCCTTCACCGGGCGCACCGAATTTCATGACCCCGAGAGCGGCTTCCGCCTGACCAGCGGCAAGGCCGAGGACTGGCGCGCCGCCTATACCGCCCGGCTCAACGCCCATCGCGAGACCCTGCGCGATGTCGCGCGCAAGGCCGGATGGACCTTCCTGGTGCACCACACCGACCGCCCGGCGGCGGAGCCGATGCTGGTGCTGCACAGCCGCTTGAGCGGTCACCTGATGCAGGACGGCAAGGGAGACGGCGCATGATGTCCTTCCTGCCGCTCGGCTTCACGACGCCTCTGGCGCTTGCCGCGCTCCTTCTGCTGCCGGCGATCTGGTGGCTGTTGCGCCTCATTCCGCCGCGCCCGCGCCAGGTCGCCTTTCCGCCCGCGCGGCTTCTCGCCGACATCGACAAGCGCGAGGAGACTCCCGACAAGAGCCCGCTCTGGCTGACGCTGCTGCGCCTCGCGCTGGCGGCGGCGCTGATCATCGCGCTCGCCGGCCCGGTCTGGCGCCCGAGCGCCGATGCGCCCGCCGGCGACGGCCCCTTGTGGCTTGTCGTCGACAACGGCTGGGCCTCGGCCGGCGACTGGGAAACCCAGCGCGGAACGGCGGAGCGCCTTCTGGAAACGGCGGCGGACCAGGACCGCCCCGTGCTCCTCGCCGCCACGGCCGAGGGGCCGGACCAGCCGCTTGTCCCGCAATCGGCGCGGATCGCACTGGACCGGTTGCGCGCGCTCGACCCGCGCCCCTGGCCGACGGCCCGCGGCGAGCTCACGCTCGGCCTGCGCAAGGCGGCCACGGCTCAGGCGCCGGGCGCCGTGATCTGGCTGTCGACCGACAGCGCCAGCGGCACCGACCCGCGCTTCGTGGAAGACCTGCGCGCCATCGCCGGCGAGGCAGCGCTGACCGTCTACACCCAATTGCAGAAGCCGACCGTGCTGGCGGCGGCACGAAACGACGTCGACGCCCTGACCGCGACGCTTGTGCGCCCGGCCGGGACAACCGCGCCGGTCAGCGTGCGCGCGCTCGACCGCAAGGGCCTGGTGATCGGCGAAGTGCCCGCCGACTTCGGCGAGGACGGCACGACCGGGACCGTGCGCTTCGACCTGCCGGTCGAGCTGCGCAACGACATCGCCCGCCTCGAGATCGCCGGCGAGGCGAGTGCGGCCGGCGTCCAGCTGCTCGACGACCGGTCGCAGCGCCGCACCGTCGGGCTCGTCTCCGGCGCCTCGGTCGATCAGGCGCAGCCGCTGCTGTCGCCGCTCTATTATCTCGACCGGGCGCTCTCGCCGTTCACCGAATTGCGCCGCCCGCGCGTCGACAATCTCGACGAGGCGGTGCCGGCCCTGATTGACGAGGGCGTCTCCGTCCTGATCATGGCCGACGTCGGCCGCCTGCGCGATTCCGTGCGCGACGAGGTGGCGCGCTGGGTCGACCAGGGCGGCGTTCTGGTCCGCTTTGCCGGACCGCGCCTGGCCGGCGGCAGCGACGACCTCATCCCCACACCCTTGCGCGCCGGCGACCGCACGCTTGGCGGCAGCCTGTCCTGGGACGATCCGCAGCCGCTGTCGGGCTTCTCCGACGCCTCGCCCTTCGCCGGTCTCGACGTGCCCGGCGATGTCACCGTCAACCGGCAGGTGCTTGCCGAACCGGGGCCGGACCTGTCGGAGCGCAGCTGGGCGCTGCTTGCCGACGGCACACCGCTGGTCACGGCATCGCAGCAGGGGCGCGGACGCATCATCCTGTTCCATGTCTCCGCCGACACCGCCTGGTCCAACCTGCCGATATCCGGCACGTTCGTGGAAATGCTGCGGCGGATCGTGGCGCTCTCGGGAGCCGCCGCGCCCGCCGCCGACACGGACGGCGAGACGACGCAGACGGGGCGCGCATCCGGCGATCCGGCGTCGGTTCTGCCGCCGGTGCGCCTTCTCGACGGCTACGGCCGCCTCGGGCCGCCGCCGGCCTCCGCCGTGCCGGTGGATCCGGCTGGCGAGATCGCCGCAAGCCGTCGCCATCCGCCGGGCTTCTACGGACGCGACGATGCCCTGCGCGCGGTGAACCTCTTCAGCGCGCCGGAGGACGTCATGCCGCTCGACATCGAACCCTTGCGCAGCGCGGCCGAGATTGCCGCCTATCCGACCCAGACGGCCAGCGATCTCAGGCCCGTGTTCTTCGTCCTCGCCCTGCTGCTTCTCTTCGCCGACGCGCTGGCGATGATCTGGCTGCGCGGCGACCGCCGTCCGTTGCGCGGCCGCTTCGCCACCTCGGCCGGTGCGGCGCTGCTCTTGGTCGCGCTCGCCGCCCTGCCCGACAGGCCGGCGCTCGCACAGGATACCTCCGCCGACCTGATGGCGCTGGACGCCTCGCTCGACACGCGGCTTGCCTATGTGGTGACGGGGGATGCAGCGCGCGACGAGGCGAGCCGCCAGGGGCTTTACGGACTGACGCGCTTTCTTGCCAGCCGCACCGCGCTCGAGCCGGAAGCGCCGATGGGCGTCGACATCGCGCGTGACGAACTGGCCTTCTTTCCGCTGCTGTACTGGCCGATCTCGGAAGACAGCGCCCGCCCCTCCCCCGAGGCACTGGCGCGCATCGACACCTATATGCGCAACGGCGGAACCATCCTTTTCGACACCGCCGACCAGGTGTCGTCGGGCATTTCCGGGCTCGGCGCCTCGCCGGCCGTGCTCCGGCTGCGCGCCGTGCTCGACGGGCTCGACATTCCCCCGCTTGAGCCCGTCCCCGCCGATCACGTGCTGACCAAGGCGTTTTATCTGCTCGACAGCTTTCCCGGCCGCTATGCCGGCAGCCCCTTGTGGGTCGAGGCGAGCGAACGCGATGCCGGCGGTCTGTCGGGGCGGCCCGTCAGGGCCGGCGACGGCGTGTCGCCCGTGCTGATCACCGGCAACGACTTCGCTGCCGCCTGGGCGATCGACGAGGCGGGAACCTACCTCTATCCGACGGTTCCGCCCAACCAGACGCAGCGCGACTTCGCGTTTCGCGCAGGCGTGAACATCGTGATGTATGCGCTAACCGGCAACTACAAGGCCGATCAGGTCCATATCCCCGCCCTGCTTGAACGTCTCGGACAATAGGAGCGCCGCTTTTGATCTGGTCCCTGTCCTTCGATCCCCTGGTGCCGATATGGGCGCTCGCGCTTGCCGGCGCCGTCGCCGCCGTTCTGGCCGCCGCCGCCATGCTGATGCGCCTGCCCGCCTGGCCGCTGCGCGGGCTCGCCATGGCGCTCGTCGTCATCGCCCTGGCCGGCCCGGCGATCGAGCGCGAGGATCGCGAGCCGCTGACCAGCGTCGTCTCCATCGTCGTCGACGAAAGCCAGAGCCAGCGCCTCGACGGGCGCGACGCGACGACGGCGGCGGCCCTTGAGGCACTGGAAGACCGCATCTCCGCGCTGCCAGGCTATGAGATCCGGGTGACCCGCGCCGGGCGCGGCGAAGGGGCCGCCGCGGACGGAACCGCGCTTTTCTCCGCGCTTGCCGACAGTCTGTCCGACGTTCCGCCCGAGCGCATCGGCGGAGCGGTGATGATCACCGACGGGCAGGTGCACGACATTCCCGAAAAGGCGGCCGATCTCGGCTTCCAGGCCCCGCTTCACGCGCTGATCACGGGTCGCGAGGACGAGGTCGACCGCCGGCTGGCGATTTCCAGAGCGCCGAAATTCGCGCTTGTCGGCTCCGAGCAGGTCGTCACCCTGCAATTGCAGGATCGCGGGCCGGCGGACGCCCAGACCCGCGTGCGCATCGTCGTGCGCCGCGACGGCGAGATCGTCTCCGAACAGCGCGCCCTGCCCGGCTCCACCGTCGACATTCCGATCGAGATCGCCCATGGCG
>PARB01000083.1 GCA_002709505.1 Paracoccaceae bacterium
ATTGTCATCGCGCTGACCCTGATCGGCTACAACATCCTGCAGCGCCGCCGTATCCCGCGTCCGGTGGCGGCGGAGGCGACGCGCGGCGGCAGCCTGCTGGCCGCGCTCAATGACGCGAAGCTGGCCCTGGCCATGCCGGTCGTCGTGCTCGGAGGCATCTATTCGGGTGTCGTGACGCCCACGGAAAGCTCAGCCGTGGCGGTTGTTTATGCGCTCGTGGTGAGCTGTTTCGTCTATCGCGAACTGCCGCTCAAGGCAGTCCCGAAAATCATGCTGGAATCCGCCCTGCTGGTCTCGGCGGTGCTGGTCATCATCGGCGCTTCGGTTGCCTTCGGCCGCATCATCGCGCTGGAGAAGATCCCTTTGGACCTGGCACAATTCGTCCTGTCGCTGACCGACAGCAAGTATCTGGTGCTGTTGGCGGCCCTTGTGTTGCTGCTCATCGTCGGCACTTTTCTGGAGACGCTGGCGGCCATCGTGATCCTGACGCCGGTGCTCCTGCCGATCATGCTGCAGCTGGGTGTCGATCCGGTGCATTTCGGCATCGTCATGATCGTGGCTCTCGCCATCGGGTTCGTGACGCCGCCGCTCGGTGCCAATCTCTTCATGGCCGCGCAGGTCGGAGGCATTCCCTTCGACAAGATCGCGCGGCGGATCTTTCCCTGGGTGGCGGCAATGGTCGTGGCTCTTCTCATCATCACCTATGTGCCGTGGCTGTCGCTGGTTCTGCCCGAGACACTGCTTGGCTACGGGCGCTAACTTCCTGTTTGCAGGCAAGAGGCCGGCGCCGGTGCGGCATCGGCCGGAGACGAAAGGACATCCCTCATGACGATCGAGTATCTCAAGCGCGGCAAGCCCGAGGCCGACCGGGCGGCGGATGATGCCAAGACCGCCGAGGTCGTGGCGGCGACGCTGAAAGACATCGAGGAGCGCGGCGATGTGGCGGTGCGCGAGCTGGCCAACAGGTTCGACAACTACGACCGGGAGAGCTACCGGCTCAGCCAGGACGAGATCGACGCGTTGATCGCCAAGGTCAGCCCGCAGGACATGGAAGACATCCGGTTCGCGCAGGAGCAGGTCAAGAAATTCGCCAAGGCGCAGCGTGATTCCATGACCGATATCGAGGTGGAAACGCTGCCGGGGGTCATTCTCGGACACAAGAACATTCCGGTGCAGTCGGTTGGCTGCTATGTGCCGGGCGGCAAGTTCCCGATGGTCGCCAGCGCGCATATGTCGGTGGCGACCGCCTCCGTGGCCGGCGTGCCGCGGATCATTGCCTGCACCCCGCCGTTCAACGGCGAGCCGAACCCGGCGGTGATCGCTGCGATGCACCTGGGCGGCGCGCATGAAATCTACGTGCTCGGCGGCATCCAGGCGGTCGGCGCCATGGCCATCGGAACGGAAAGCATCGCGCCGGTGCATTTGCTGGTCGGCCCGGGCAATGCCTTCGTGGCGGAAGCCAAGCGTCAGCTCTTCGGCCGGGTCGGCATCGATCTGTTCGCCGGTCCGACCGAGACCATGGTGATCGCCGACGAAACCGTGGATGCGGAAATATGCGCGACCGACCTCTTGGGACAGGCCGAGCACGGCTATAATTCGCCGGCGGTTCTGGTCACCAATTCGCGCAAGCTGGCCCAGGACACGCTGGCGGAGGTCGACCGTATCCTCGCCATTCTGCCGACGGCCGACACCGCGCGGGTGAGCTGGGAGGATTACGGCGAGGTCGTCCTTTGCGACACCTATGAGGAGATGCTCCAGGTGGCCGACGAGATTGCCTCCGAGCACGTGCAGGTGATGACCGACCGCGATGACTGGTTCCTGGACAACATGACCTGCTACGGCGCGCTGTTCCTGGGCGCGCGCACCAATGTCGCCAACGGCGACAAGGTGATCGGCACCAACCACACGCTGCCGACCAAGAAGGCGGGCCGCTACACCGGCGGGCTGTGGGTCGGCAAGTTCCTGAAGACGCATTCCTATCAGAAGATCACGAGCGACGCGGCGGCGGCGGAGATTGGCGCCTATGGCTCGAGGTTGTGCCTGTTGGAGGGGTTCGTCGGTCATGCGGAGCAGTGCAACCTGCGTGTCCGGCGCTACGGCGGCGAGAATGTGGCCTACGGGGCGCCAGCGGCGGTGCGTGGATAAAAGCGACAGCGAGGACGGGATGGTGGAGAACCGGGTTACCTCCGTGGATGTGGCGCGTGCGGCGGGTGTCAGCCAGCCGACCGTCAGCCGCGCCTTCACGCCGGGCGCCCGGGTTTCGCCGGAACTGCGCGCGCGGGTGGAAGAGGCCGCGCGCAAGCTGGGCTACCGGCCGAACACGCTGGCGCGGGCGATGATCAAGGGGCAGTCCAATGTGATCGGCCTGGTCGTCGCCTATCTCGACAATCCGTTCTATTCCGAGGCCATCGAGCTTCTGTCGCGGACGCTCAAGGAGTTCGGCTACCACATCATCGTTTTCACCGCGTCGAATGACGAGAACAGCGTCGATCTGGCGGTGGAGGACCTGCTCGCGCATCAGGTGGATGGCATCATCCTGGCCTCGGTCAGCACGACGCTGAAGCTGACGCATGAAATCCGGAACGCCGGCATTCCGCTGGTGCTGTTCAACCGTGGGCAGAACGATCCGGCCATTCCGGCGGTTACGGCGACGAACTATGCAGGTGGGCGCAAGGCGGCGGATTTCCTCGTCGGACTCGGGCATCGGCGGATCGCGCATATCTCGGGGTGGCAGGGATCTCTGACCGGCGTCGACCGGATGCGCGGTTTTCTCGACGGCCTGGCCGACCACGGTCTGGAGCCTGTGGCCTGCGTCGACGGTCGCTACGACCGCGCTACGGCGATGGCGGTAACGCGCGAGATCTTCGCCGGACCGGAGCGGCCAGAAGCGGTCTTTGTCGGAAATGATCACATGGCTTTTGCTGTGCTGGAGGCGCTTCAGCATGATCTGGGACTGCGGGTGCCGGAAGATGTTTCGGTCGTCGGCTTCGATGACGTGAAAATGGCGGCCTGGCGGGTGTTCGACCTGACGACCCTGCGCCAGCCCGCGAACGAGATGGTCGCGGCGGTGGTCGACATGATGATGCAGCTGATCAATGGCAAACCGTTGGAGCGCGCCCGCGTCGAGATCGACAGCGCCCTGATCGAGCGCGGAACGACGCGCAAGCGAAACCGGGAATGACTGAGACATGAATACGCGAAATACCATTGTCCTTCCGATCACTCCGAGCTTTCGTCTTGATGGCAAACGGGCGCTGGTGGCCGGTGCGTCCTCCGGCATCGGGCTGGCCTGCGCGTCTGCCCTTGCTCGGGCGGGGGCGCAGACGGTGGTCGCCGCACGGTCGGCGGACAAGCTGGCGGCACTTGTGGCAGCACTCCGGGAGGCCGGGTATTCCGCCGAGGCGATGACCCTTGATGTTGCCGATGTCGCGGCCACCGAAGAGGCTGTCGCCGACGGCGGACCGTTTGACATCCTGGTCAATTCGGCCGGCCTGGCCCGGCACGGGCCCGCCCTGAAGACCACCGAGGCCGATTTCGACGCGGTGACGGCCCTGAATTTCAAGGGAGCCTATTTCCTGACGCGGGCGGTGGCGCGCGGGCTGATGGCGGCGGGCCGTCCCGGCTCGCTCATCAACGTGTCCAGCCAGATGGCGCAGGTTGGCGGGATCGACCGCGCGGTCTATGCGGCCACGAAACATGCGGTCGAGGGCTTCACCAAGTCGATGGCGATCGAGTGGGGCAAGGCCGGCATTCGCGTCAACACGATTTGCCCGACTTTCATCAAGACCGCCCTGACCCAATCGACCTTCGATCAGCCGGAGCGTCGGGCATGGATCGAGGACAAGATCAAGCTGGGCCGTGTCGGCGAGGTCGAGGACATCATGGGGGCGGTGCAGTTTCTGGCCTCCGATGCGTCCGCGCTCGTCACCGGCACGGCGCTGATGATCGACGGTGGCTGGACCGCCGACTGACAAATTTCCTTTCCTGACAGCGAGAGACATCATGTCCGATATTGCTTCGCGCATCGTCCGCTATGGCGAGCTGCGTCCCTGCAAGACTGCCTTCATCGACGCCCATACGCCGGGCAGCGATCAAAAGGAGAATTTCACCATCATCGGTGGCGGTGTCTCGGAAAGCCCGGATCAGCACGTTCATATCCGCGAGACCCCTGGCTTCAACATCGGTGCGGCGGGGCAGCCGCCGAACTGCCGGAACTCGCTGCACAGTCACACCACGGCGGAAGTGTTCTTCGTTCTCAAGGGGCGGTGGCGGTTCTTCTGGGGACGTTACGGCACCGCCGGCGAGTTCATTGCCGAGGAAGGCGACATCTTCAACATTCCGACCGGGATCTTTCGCGGTTTCGAGAATGTCGGGACCGACTATGGAATGATCATGGCGATCCTGGGGGGAGACGATGCCGGCGGCGGGGTGACCTGGGCGCCGCAGGTGATCGAGGAAGCGCGTGCGCATGGCCTCGTTCTGGGCAGCAATGGCGTGCTCTACGACAGCAAGAAGGGCGAGACCCTGCCGGACGCCGTGGCGCCGATGCCGCTCCTAAGCGAAGAAGAGCTGACGGCCTTTCCGGAAGTGCCGGTGGAAAAGGTCGTGCGCGATTATGTGGCGCGCTACTGGGACCTGATGGCTCTGGCCGCAGACAAGCCGGCCCGGGTGATCGGTCCCGATGCGCTCCTGAAGGACCGGCCGGGCTTCGAGGTCGAGTTCCTGACGCGCGGTTCGCTCGCCGACGAGATGGCGGCGCGTGACAAGCACACCGTTCTCATGCCCGTGCGGGGACACTGGAAGCTGCGTCATGAGGGCGGCGAGACCGTGCTCAATCCGGGCGACACCTGCCTGCTCAATCCGGGCGAGAGCCATGCCATCGTGCCGTCGATGACGGGCGAGGCGAGCCTTTACCGCGTTACTGCCACGGATGATCCGGCCGGATCGACCTGGGTCGGCTGACGGCCATCTGCGCCACGCGGCGTCGGTTTCGCCGCGTGGACGTTGCAAGCCCACTGGAGGTCCGATGACGCCCCTCGTTCTGGTGCCCGGCATGATGTGCGACGCGCGTCTCTTCGCGCCGCAGATCGCCACCTTGTCCGGCCGCATTGCGCTGATGACCATGCCCGTTGCCGGGCGCGACACCATGGCGGAGCTGGCCGCCGGCATTCTGGCCAGTGCGCCGCCGCGTTTTGCGCTCGCTGGCCTGTCCATGGGAGGCATTCTCGCCATGGAAGTCGTTCGTCAGGCTCCCGAGCGGGTTGAGCGGCTGGCGCTCCTCGACACCAATCCGCTGGCGGAGGCGGAAGACGTCAGGGAACGGCGCGGTCCGCAGATCGCGGCGGTGCAGGCGGGTGGGCTCGACGACCTCATGCGCGATGTGATGATCCCGAACTATCTGCATGACGCCACCGATCCGAAAGGAATCGCCGACCTGTGTCTGGAGATGGCGCGTGACCTCGGACCCGGGGTCTTCGTGACCCAGTCGAAGGCGCTGCGTGACCGGCCCGACCAGACGGAGACCTTGCGGGCCTATTGCGGCCCGTCGCTGGTTCTGTGCGGGCGACACGACCGGCTGTGTCCGCTGTCCCGGCACGAGCTGATGTACGAGTTGATGCCGCAAAGCACGTTGGAAATCATCGACGGGGCGGGGCATCTGCCCACCCTCGAACGCCCTGAACAGACGACAGCGGCCCTCGTTCGCTGGCTGGAGGATACAGCATGAGCAATTTGTCTTCTTCGCTTCTGGACGTGCTGCGGCGCGTCGATACGCCCACCGTGTGCAATGCCATCGAGGTGGCTGAAGGACGGCGCGGCTTCAACGACTTCACACGGGGCACGATGCTGTCTTCCGCGCCAGACGCGCCGCCCATGGTAGGCTTTGCACGCACCGCCCGCATTGCGGCGCTGGCACCGTCGCAGGAGCCGCCCGAGGTCGTGCGCGCGCGCCGAATGGCGTACTACCGCTATATGGCCGAAGGGGCGATGCCGGCCGTTGCCGTGATCGAGGATATGGATTTCCCCGATTGCATCGGCGCCTATTGGGGCGAGATCAACACCACCGTTCACAAGGGCTTCGGTCTTGCCGGGGCGCTGACCAATGGGGTGATGCGCGATCTGGGCGATCTGCCGGACGGGTTTCCCGTCGTTGCCGGCTCCGTCGGTGTGAGTCATGGATTTGTGCATGTCACGGAGATCGACGTGCCGGTGACCATTCACGGGTTGACGGTCCGGCCGGGCGCGCTGGTCCACGCCGACCGGCATGGCGCGGTCGCAATTCCCGAAGCGGTGATCCCGAAGCTGGAAGCGGCAATCGACAAGCTGCTCGCCACCGAGCACATCGTGCTCGATGCCGCGCGCGCGCCCGGGTTCGATTTTGCCCGCTTCGAGACAGCCTGGAGCGCCTTCGAGAAAGCCAGAACGTGAACCGTGTCGGGGGGTGCGCCCGGTTTTTCCTGACCGACGGGCGGACCTTCGGACGTGTCTGGATTTCTTGACCCGGGGGCCCGTTGCCATCGCCTTCCGCGCGGCGGTCTCCGATCGATCTTCGGCGTCATGCAGTCCGTGTCTGAAATTCACTTTCAGGGCGAATTCGTCGGGTGAGAGAGCGCCCGGGGATGAATGGGCCTGTTGCGGGCAAGTCCTCCGTCCACGTGCTCAGTTGGCGCCTTGCCCCGCAAGGTGACGAAAACGACGCTTCATTCGGACAGTCGGTCTGCATTGGTTTGCCGGGTTGGATGCAATCCAGGACGACGCCGGTGGTGGTTGGCGGCCGTCGGTGGACGGTCCCTGCGCCTTTCCGGTGCCACCTCGGTCTGTGGCCTGCGGGGTCTGCGAGAGCGGGCCCGGTCGACGCCTGACGGGAGGCGGAGCGATCTTGCGTCGCTTGACAAAACAAATAGATTATTTTTACAGTGATGAAACACTTGATCCAAAACGATGGTTTGGACCGATATGCGCATAGGCGTCGCCCGGCTTTGGCACGAGGCAAATTCCTTCTCTGTCTGCGAAACGACGCTGGAGCAGTTCCAGGTCCGGGAATGGTGTCGTGGCGACGCGGCCGTCGATCTCTATCGCGGCACCGCGACGGAAGCGGGCGGTGCGCTGGTCTGGGCCGAGCAGCGCGGCGATGTCGAGCTGGTCTTTTCCCGTTGTGCATCGGCCGCGCCTGCCGGTCCGGTCGACCAGACGGTGCTCGACCGCATCACCCGCGAGATAGCCGACGATCCCGCGCTTGAAGGCGTTGACGGTCTCTATCTGTCGCTTCATGGCGCCTGTATCGGAACGGTCGATCCGGATCCCGAGACCACGCTTGTGACCGCGCTGCGGGCGCGCTTTCCAGACCTTCCGATCGCGGCGTCCTTCGACATGCACGCCTGCATCGCAGAGGCATTGGCCGAGAGGCTCAATGCAGCGACCGTCTATCGCACCTACCCGCATGTCGATATGGCGGAGGCGGCCATCGCCGCGCTCGACATGCTGGCGGAAATCATCGAGGGCAAACGCAAAACCCGTGTGCTGCTGCGGGTGATCGACAAGATCCTGCCAAGCTTCAACATGCGCACCGATTGCCCGGGCCCGATGCGCGACATCGAGACCGAGGCGGTCGCCGCCGCATCGCGGGACGCGGGAGCGGCCTCGATTCTTGCGGCCTATCCCTACGCAAGCTTTGCCTATGCCGATGTGCCCCAGGCAAACGCCGGCGTTCTGGTCACATGCGAAGATGCGGCGCGCGGTGCCGCGCTTGCCGACCATGTCGCCGACTACATGCGTTTGAACCAGAGGCGGTTCCAGCCGGATCTGGCGACAGCCGACGCGGTGCTTGCCGGCCGGCCCTGGGCCTATGGCAGCCGGGTCGCGATCCTCGAGCCGTCCGACAATCCGCTGTCCGGCGGCATCGGCGACACGCCGGGTCTGTTCGCCGCCGCCCTGACGGCCGGCCTGCCAGATAAAAGTGTCTTCGCGTTCTTCTGCGATCCGGAGACGGTGGCGCGGGCCCATGACGCAGGGGTCGGCGCCACGCTCGATCTCTTCCTTGGCGGGCGGCTCGATGCGCGGTTCGGAGCGCCGCTTCGCGTCCACGCCGAAGTGCTGCGCCTGACCGATGGCCGCTTCCGCAATGAAGACGCAATGGAGCGCGGCATGCCCGTCGATCTCGGCCGCACGGCGCTGCTGCGCGTCGCGCGACTGCGGGTGATCGTCACGACGGGCTGCCAGTCGCCCAATGACGCCGGCTATTTCCGCCTGCACGACATCGACATTGACGAGGTGCCGGTGTTGCTCGCCAAGGCGAAGAACCATTTCCGCGCTGCCTTCGGCGGCCGGTTCGACGTCATCCGGTCCTGCGAAACGCTGGGCCCAGCCATGGCTGACGTCTCAAGACTGCCCTTCCGAAACGTGCCTCGGGAGCGCTTCAACCTGAAAAACCAGAGGGACTCATGAAAAAAATCGTCAGCGCCGCTCTCATCGGCCTCGCCGCGACCTCCGTCAGCGCCTCGGCGCTCGAGCTCACCGTCAGCTCCTGGGTCGCCCCGTCGCATCCCACGATCTTTGCCGGCTATGAAACCTACTTTCCGGCGGTGACAAAAGCCTCGAACGGCGAAGTGACGTTCAATCTGGTTTCGGGTGGCGCGCTGCTCGGCGGCAAGGAGACTCTGACCGGTCTTGGTGACGGCGTTGTCGACGCCTCGGTTCTGGCGCTCACCTACAATCCCGCCCAGCTGCCCACCAGCCAGCTGGTTGCGGAACTGGCGATGCTGAGCGGCAATTCTCTGGCGGTTGCGGCGGCCGTCACCGAGTTCACGCTTCTCAATTGCGCCCCCTGCATTGCGGAGTTCTCCAAGCAGAACGTCGTTTACACGGGCAGCTACGCGACCGCGCCCTATGCGCTGATCAGCAAGGACGGCATTTCCGAAACGGCGAATGTCGCGGGCAAGCGGATCCGTTCTCCGGGCGGTGCCTGGGATCGCTGGATCACCGAGGCCGGCGGCACCGTGGTGCACACCTCCAGCTCGGAAATGTACGAGGCGCTCGACAAGGGCGTGATCGACATCGCCATGCAGCCGGCCGCAGCCCTCAAGACGCACTCGCTGTGGGATGTCGCCAGCTCGATCACGCTTGGCAGCTTCGGCGTCTACAATTCCGGCCCGCTGCTTGCCTTCAACAAGGACAGCTGGGCTGACCTGAGCCCGGAGAACCGCCGCGTCATGCTCGACAAGATGGCCGAGGCCATCGTTGCCACCACCGAGGCCTATGTCGCGCAGAACGAGGAGGCCAAGGCCGAAGCCGCCGGTCATGGCATGACGGTCATGGACCGGCCGGAGACGCTGGAAGCGGAGATCGCCGCGTTCAACAGCGAGGACGTCTCCGCCATCGTCGACAAGGCCAAAGAGGTCTATGGCGTCACGGATGCGCAGGCGCTGATCGACAGCTATCAGGCCTCGCTTGCCAAGTGGGAAGAGATCACCGCCTCCGGCCTGAGCGGGGATGCGCTGGCCGAACGGATGAAGTCGGAGATCTTCGACAAGCTGTCGGAAACCGAATACGGCCTCTAGACCGGTCGCGGCGGCGCCTTTCGGGCGCCGCCTTCCTCCCCTGAGCCGCCGGAACCTCCATGCAACACATCGATATCTTTCTGGGCAGGCTGGGCCGTCTCCTCGCTCTGGCCGCCAGCCTCTGCCTCGTCGTCATGATGCTCCAGATCTGTCTTGATGTGGGCGGGCGCTACCTGTTCGGTGCGCCGATGCCCTCGACGCTCGAGATCGTGTCCGACTGGTGGATGCCGGCGCTCATCTTCCTGCCGCTGCTGAACGTCGAATGGCGCAACGAAAACATCGCCGTCGACCTTTTCTACCAGAGCCGCGGGGCGCGGGCGCAGGCCGTCATGGATGCGGTCGCCTATGTCTGCTTCGGCGTTTTCATGGCGCTGATCGCTTATGCCGGCTTCGAGCAGGCCATGCGCGCCTTCCGCCAGGGCGAATTCATCGTCGGCATGATCCCGGTCATCACCTGGCCGCCCCGGTTCTTCCTGCCGGTGGCCGGAGGACTGACAGCGCTTCTGTGTTTCGTGCGGGCCCTGGGCGCGCTCGCCCGCGCCGCATCGACCCAAGCACCCACCCGCGACGATCAGGGGCCTCACCGTGGATAGCATTACACTCGTCTATTGGGCGCTGGCCGCGCTCATGGTCCTTCTGGCGCTGCGGGTTCCCGTCGCCGCGGCGCTCGGTCTCGTCGCCATCGTCGGCATGTATCTGCTGGTGGGCGAACGCGCGACCTGGGGTGTCCTGCGCTCGGTACCGCATGCCTTTGCCGCGCACTGGAGCCTGAGCGCCATCCCCATGTTCCTGTTCATGGGCTATATCTGCTTCGCCGCCGGGCTGACCGACGGGTTGTTCCGCGTCGCGCGCGCCTGGCTCAACTTCCTGCCGGGCGGCCTCGCGATCTCCTCGGTCGGCGGTGCCGCGCTGTTTTCCTCGGTGACCGGATCCTCCGTCGCCTGCGCCGCCGCCATGGGCAAGATCGCCGTGCCGGCCATGCTCGACCGCGGCTATGATCCGAAACTCGCTGTCGGCACCATCGCCGCCGCCGGCACCATGGGCTCGCTGATCCCGCCGAGCACCATCCTTCTGCTCTATGCCGTCTTCGCCGAGGTGCCGGTCAGCCAGCTCTTCATCGGCGCGGTGATCCCGGGCCTGCTCACGGCCCTGATGTATGCGCTGATGATCCTGGCAAGGGTGAAGTACAACCCGGCGCTTGCCCCGCGCGAGGCCGAGGTCGACTGGCGCGAGCGCTTCTTGTCCCTTGCCGATACCTGGCCGCTGTTTCTTTTGGTGGTGACGGTCTTCGGCGGCATCTTCGCCGGCCTGTTTTCGGCGACGGAGGCCGGCGCCATCGGTGCGCTGGCGTCCATGGCGATCGGCTTCGCCAAGCGCACCCTGTCCTGGGAGGCGCTGCGCGATGCCGGCTTCGAGACGATCCGCTCCACCTCCGCCATCTTCCTGATCGCGGTCGCGGCGGCGCTGCTGACGCGGCTTTTCGCCTTTGCCGGCTTCCCAGACTACGTCCAGGGCCTGATCGGCGAGGACATGTCGCCGCTCTTGATCATCATCGCCGTCTCGCTGATCTATCTCGTGCTCGGCATGTTCCTCGACCCGATCGGGGTGATGCTTCTGACGCTGCCGGTGCTGCTGCCGATCTTCGAGACCGCCGACATCAGCCTCATCTACGCCGGCGTCATGATCACCAAATATCTGGAGATCGGCCTGATCACGCCCCCGGTCGGCCTCAATGTCTTCGTCATCAAGAACGTCGTGGCCGACAAGGTGTCGATCAGCGACGTGTTCCGCGGCGTTGGCTGGTTCCTGCTTGCCGATGTGGTGACGGTCGCCATACTCATAGCCTTCCCGGCGACCGTTCTGTGGTTGCCCAGCCTGATAAGCGGGTGAGACCATGGCGAAGGCCCCGACCCCTGAAGCCCTGACCCAGCTGATGATCGGCAGGATCGACAGCCTGCCGCGCCGGCTCGCGGACGGGGCGCGCTATCTGATCGATCACCCGGACGACGTGGTGCTTCTGTCGATGCGCGAGATCGCCAACCGCGCCGGGGTGGCGCCGGCGACCCTCGTGCGGCTCGCCCGCACGCTGGGCTACTCGGACTGGTCGGAGCTGCGGACGCTTTACGCCGACAGTTTCCGCTCCGGTCCGGCGCGCTACGCGGACAAGGCGGTCGCCGCCGTGCAGCAGGACAAGGGGGCGGGGCTCCTGGGCGAGACGTTCCGGGCGCAGGAGGCAAGCCTTGCCTATGCGGTCGAGAGCAATGCGCCGCAGGACATTGCAGCCGCGGCACGGATCCTCGCGCATGCTGAGCGCATCTATGTCGCCGCCTTCATGAGCTGCCGGGGGCCGGGGCTCACCTTCACCTATCTGTGCAAGATGCTGCGCCCGAATGTGGAACTGCTCGGAACCGAGGGGTCGTCGCTGATCGCCGATCTGGCGATGCTGACGGAGCGCGATGCAGTGCTGTCGATCAACTTCCAACCCTATGCGCGGGAGATCGACCTGATCGCCGATGCGGTCAGCGCCTCCGGGTCAAAGCTCATCAGTCTCAGCGACAGCCGGGCCACGCCGCTGCAACCGCATGCCGATACAAGCCTGCTCTTTTCCGCCGAAAGCCCGTCGTTCTTTCCCTCCGTCATTTCCGCGGTCGGCGTGGTCGAGGGGCTTGCCGCCGCCATGCTGACGGAGCTGCAGGAAACCGCGATGGAGCGGATCGGCCGCATCGAAGAGCAGCTCTACGCGTCAGGCTCCTACCACGCGCACCGGCGCACCCGCTAACAGAGACCTCCCGAATGACCCACGTGTTTCATCGCTCGCCGAGCAATCCCCTTCCTGTTGCCGTCTCCGGAAGCGGCGCCTATGTCATCGACGACAGCGGCAAGCGCTATATCGACGCCTGCGGCGGCGCAGCCGTCTCCTGTATCGGTCATGGCGACGGCAGGGTTCGGGAGGCCGTCCAGCGCCAGATGGCCGACATCAGCTACGCGCATACGAGCTTCTTCACCTCGCCCGCGGCCGAGGCGCTGGCCGACCACCTGTGCAAGGCGACACCGGTTCCGCTCGACAAGGTCTATTTCGTCGGAAGCGGCTCCGAGGCCGTCGAGGCGGCGATCAAGATGGCGCGCCAGTATCACCTGGAGCGCGGGGAAGCGTCGCGGAAACTGGTGATCTCGCGGCACCAGAGCTACCACGGCAACACTTTGGGCGCGTTGTCGGTCGGGGGAAATCCGCCCCGCCGCAAGCCCTATGGCCCGTTCCTGCTCGATGAACCCAAGATCGAGCCGTGCTTCGCCTATCGTTACGCGCGCGACGGCGAAAGCGCGCAAGACTATGCGGCGCGCGCCGCCAACGCTCTTGAGGAGAAGATCCTTGAGCTCGGGCCGGAGAGCGTCGTTGCCTTCCTGGCCGAGACCGTGGTCGGCGCCACGGCCGGTGCCGTTCCGGCCGAGGCCGGCTATTTCCGCCGCATCCGCGAGATCTGCGACCGCTACGGCGTTCTTCTCATCCTCGACGAGGTGATGTGCGGCGCGGGCCGGACCGGCAGCTTTCTCGCCTGCGAGCAGGAGGGCGTGGCCCCCGACATTGTCACGCTCGCCAAGGGGCTGGGCGGCGGCTATCAGCCGATCGCCGCGGTCATGTGCAAGGCGGAGGTCTATCGCACCATCGTCGAGGGTAGCGGCAGCTTCGTGCACGGCCACACCTATTCGGCCCATCCGCTCGCCTGTGCCGCCGCGCTGGCGGTGCAGCAGGTCATCCGCGACGACCGTTTGCTCGACAATGTCGTCGCGCGCGGCGCGCAGCTGCGCGACCGGCTCGCGGCCCGGTTCGGCAACCACCCCCATGTCGGCGATGTCCGCGGACGCGGACTTCTCCAGGCCATCGAGCTGGTCGAGCATCGCGACGACAAGACGCCCTTTTCGCCGGAGCAGCGCATTGGCGCGCGGATCAAGCGGGAAGCAATGGCGCTTGGACTGATGGTCTATCCGGGCGCCGGCACCATCGACGGCGTGTCCGGCGATCACGTGCTCCTGGCGCCGCCCTACACCGTGGATGCCGAGACGATCGAGCTCATCGTCGAGCGGCTGGGTCTTGCGGTGGATGCCGCCGTGGCCGGCTGAGTGCCCGCGATCCAGTCGCGGGATATCAGTCGCGGGGATCCCGCTGAAAATGCTGTGTTCGGCGGGGTTGCCGAAAAATATCGTTTACATTTTAAAATAGCCCGCATAATTTGCGGGCATGGACGCGATTGACACGAAAATAATCGAACTCCTTTCCGCCGATGCCAAGCGGTCGCTGGCCGATATCGGCGCGTCTGTCGGGCTCTCGCCCTCCAGTGTAAACGAGCGTGTGCGGCGTCTGACGGCCTCCGGGATCATTCGCCGTTTCACCGTCGATCTGGATCCCGTCCAGACCGGCATGCAGACCCTGGTCTTCGTCTGGATCGCGCTTCGCGACGATGCGGATGAAGAGGCGTTTCGCGCCTATGCGGCCGCGCATCCCCTCATTCTCGAATGTCACCACGTCACCGGCGCCTGGTCCTATCTGATCAAGCTGCGGGTGGGCGACGCGACACGGATCGAGCCGTTTCTGGCCGACCTCAAGGCCCGCCGCTTCGTCGGCCGCAGCGAGACGGTCATTGCCCTGTCGTCGCCTGTGCCCGGCGCCCTTGTCAGAAAAGACGGTGCATGATGGATGGGATGCTGTTCTTCAAAAGCCTGTTTCTCGGGCTGGCGATTGCCGCACCACTCGGGCCGATCGGCGCGCTTTGCATCAACCGCACGCTGGAAAGGGGCTTTGCCGCGGGCGCGGCCGGGGGGCTGGGAACGGCCCTGGCAGACGGCGTCTACGCCACCCTCGCGGCTGCCGGGTTTGCCGCTTTCGCGTCCGTACTGGGCGCGATCGACACGCCGCTTCGTCTCCTGGGCGGGGCCTTCATGCTCTGGCTCGGCTGGCAAAGTTTCGCGCCGAAAGTGCCCGGGACCGCGGCACGTGTCTCCTCCCGAGACCTGGTCGGGACCATCGCGGCCACCTTCCTCCTGACGATCACGAACCCGATGACGGTGTTGTCCTTTGCAGCACTCTTTGCCGGATTGGGACTTGCATCGACCGCGACGGCGGCCGATGCCGCGCTGGTCGTGGCCGGCGTGTTCTTCGGGTCGATGCTCTGGTGGAGCCTGCTGAGCGGTGGCGTGGCGCTTGCCCGCCATCGCCTTCCGCCCGCCTTTGCGCAGTGGATCTCCCGCCTGTCCGGGATCATGCTGATCGGCTTCGGCCTCTGGGCCGTGTCCTCGCCTTTCGTGTGAGCGCCGCGCTGCCGCGTGACATGCCCTGCGCCGCGTGCAGCAGGCGAGTGTCTTTCATTCAATGCACCGGATCTCTCCCCGACGCGCCCGCAACCGGCGCGGATCGTGCCGTTGCCCATTGCAAACTCGTCTAAGTCAATTGTATAAAGCAAATGACTTTTTCGCCGCGAGGCGCGGTTGACGGCAATGAGGGAGGGGACCATGAAGAAGATCAACAGGCTCGCGGCGATGGCGGGGGCCGTATGGCTCGCCGGCACAGCGATGGCGAACGCGGAGACCCTGCGCTTTGCCTATGGGCATCCGCCGGGATCCTATTTCGACATCGGGGCAAACGTGTTTGCCGAGGCGGTCCGGGAAAACTCCGGCGGCGAGCTGAAGGTGCGCACCTTCCCGCTCTCTCTGCTCAATCTCATGGAGACGTCCGACGGCATTGCATCGGGGCTGGCCGATATCGGCGCGCTGATGACCACGCTGTTTCCCCGGGAGTATCCCCATACCAACCTGGCAATGGAAACCGCGATGATCCTGCTGCAGGAGGAGGGCCTGTCGCAGGACATGCAGGGCGTCCTCTATGGCGCCGCAATGACGGATTTCATCATCAACGACTGTCCCGACTGCAATCGCGAGTTCACTGCCCGCAACAACGTCTTCACGGTGGGAACGGCCTCCACGCCCTATTCGCTGAACTGCACGGAGCCGCATGTCGAGCTGTCGGACGTCAAGAACGCCCGCATGCGCATTTCCGGGTCCTATTGGGCGCGCTGGTCCGAGGCCATGGAGGCCGCGCCGGTCACCGTGTCTGGCAACGAGATGCTGGAGGCCCTGAGCCAGGGCGTGATCGATTGCGTCATCCTGTCGGTTCCCGATGTCTATAATTTCGGCATGGGCGATCTGGTGATCGACATCACCACCGGCGTTCCGGGCGGCATCTATGTCGCGTCGCTTGCACAGGTCAACCGGGCCACCTGGGCCGGCCTGAGCCTGGAAAAGCGCGAGGCCCTGCTGCGCGGGGCGGCAAGGGCCGCGGCCGAGATCTCGATGAAATATGAAAACGGCCTGCAGGAGCTGAGGGAAAAGTCCCGCAAGGGCGAGATCAAGGCCCGGTTCCATGACGCCGCTCCCAGTCTGGTGGAGGCGACGCGGACGTTTGTCGACACCGACATCGACACGCTGGTTGCCTACTACAGGGAAACCTTCGGTGTCGCCAACGGCGAGGAAACTGTCGCGGCGATGCGCGCGCGGGTGTCCGAATGGCGCGGCCATCTTGAAGGCGTTTCGACTGCGGACGATCTGGCGCAGCTCTACTGGGACGAGATCCTGTCTGACGTCGATCTGGCGACCTACGGGCAGTAATCGATGTCCGGGGGTCGCCTGCGTCACGCCGGTGACCCCCGTTGATGGCGGTGAAGCGGACAAGGCGGCGGAGCGGACGATGAAGATTGAACGGCTGGACAGGATCGCGCTCGGCGTGCGCGATCTCGACGAAACGGCGGCGTTTTTCGAAGGGTTGCTGGGCATCCGCTTCGATGCGCCGCTGAGCCACGACAAGCTGGGGATGGAGGCCCGCTACTCCCGCGAGGGCCTGGAACTCGTGGCCGGGCATCCCGGGTCGGTCGTTGAGAAATTCACCAGCAGCCGCGGCGAAGGCGTTTTTTGCGTCGTCTTCAAGGTCTCCGACATGGACGCGGCCGTACGCCACTTTCGCGAAAAAGGCCTTGAGCCGGTGAACGATGTGACGTTCGGCGCCTTGCGGGAGGTTGCGTTTCATCCGGCCAGGGCGCACGGGCTTCAGATCGTTCTGGCCGCCTACCCGGATCCCCATCCCGCAACGGCCGCGGCGCTGGCCGACTAGTTCCGTCCTCTCAGCTGGAAACCGAACCGATGACGACAGCCCTGGAAGGACTGCGTGTCCTTGACCTTGGACGGCTTGGTCCGTCCGCCATGGCCTCGATGTATCTGGCCGACTTCGGGGCCGAGGTGACTTCGATCTCTGCGGCTCCGGCCGGTCCAGGTCCCCGTTCCGACGCGGATATCTGGAGTTTCGAGGCGCAGATGCAACTGATTGCGCGCGCGTTGAACCGCAACAAGCACAGCCTGGTGCTGAACCTGCGCGATCCGGGAGACCGCGACACCTTCCTGGCACTGGTCGCCGAAGCCGATGTTGTGATCGAGGATTTCCGTCCCGGCACCGCGCAGCGGCTCGGGATTGGCTATGAAACCCTTCGCAAGGTCAACGACCGCCTCGTCTATTGCGCGCTGTCTGGCTACGGGCAGAGCAGCCCCATGGGGGACCAGGGCGGCCACGACCTGAACTTCATCGCCAAGGCGGGACTTCTGGACCTGATCGGCACCGGCGAAGACGCCCCGCCGGTCATCCCGCTGTTTTTCCTGTCTGATTTCGGCGGCGCCGCCCTGCATGCGGTTAGCGGGATCCTGCTGGCACTCTTGGCGCGCGACCGGGTCGGCACGGGCCAGTTCGTCGATATCTCCTTTCTCGATACGGCGCTGGGCCTTGCCAACCCGCTGGCCTTTCATCTGCTGAACGGCGGCGCGGACTTGCGCCGCGGCGAATTGCTTTATTCGGGCTGCTATCCCCATTACGCGCTGTATCGCGCCAGCGACGGCCGCTATGTCGCCGTCGCCAGTTTCGAGCCCTGGCTGTGGAAACGGTTCTGCGCGGAAATCGGCCTGCCCGATCACGGCGACGCGGATCTCCTGGACGCCGCCACCTCCGAGCGTGTCAAAGCCGATGTCGCCGCCGTGCTGGCCACCCGGACCGCCGACTACTGGGAAGAAACGCTCGGTCCCAAGAGTGTGTGCGTGACCGCCGTGCAGTCGCTGGCCGCCATGCTCGGGAGCGACCATGCCGGCGCGCGCGGCATGGTCGCCGAGACACGCCACGACGTCTACGGGACCGAATGCCATCTGGCCAATCCGATCGCATTGTCGCTCACGCCGGCTGCGGTGCGCCGCGCCGCGCCGGTTCCGGGCGAGGACGACCACACGCCATCGCAGGCATTGAGGGAGGACACCGCCACATGATCGCATCCATTCTGGCGCGCCAGGGCGACCGTTTCGCCGACAAGACCGCCATTCGCTGCGGCCCGTTGACCGTCACCTATGGCGAGCTGAACGCCCGGGTCGCGGCCACCGCCGACCGCCTGAGCGCACTGGGCATCGCCGAGGGCGGCAAGGTCGCGCATCTGAGTTTCAACGATATCGCGTTCTTCGAGCTGTTGTTCGCCTGCTCCCGTCTGGGCGCGGTTCTGGTGCCGGTCAATTTCCGCCTGGTTGCCGACGAGATCGTCTATCAGCTCGCCAACTCGGAGGCCAAGGTCGTTGTCTACTCCGCGGATTTCCGCGACACGATCGAGGCCGTGAAGGGGCGCGCGGATGCCGTTCGCCACTGGGTGGAAAGCGGCCCGCATGGATTGGCGCCCGATGCCGCGCCGCTCCCCCGGCGGGGGATCGAACGGCGGGCGCCGGACGCCTGTTTGCTGATGATCCACACCTCGGGCACGACCGGGCGCCCCAAGGCCGCGATGCTGTCGGAGCGCAACCTTCTGGCGACGGCGCAAAACCAGATCGCGGACTTTCCATTGACGCGGGACGACATCACCCTGACCTGCGCACCGGTCTTCCATGCCGGCGGATCGCTGATCTGCACCTTGCCGCTGTTGCTGATCGGCGGCACCGTCATCCTGCAGAAGCATTTCGATCCGGCCGAGGTCGCCCGCCATCTCGTCGAGGACGGGGTGACCTGCATGTTTGCAGCACCCGCGATGTGGCAGGCGCTGATCGGCCAGCTGGAGGAGCGGGGCGCCACTGCGCCTGCCCTGCGGCTTTGCCTGTCGGGCGGCGCGGCGGAGACGGAACGGTCGATGCGGCTGTTTCGGAAAATGTTCGGCGTTGCCCTGATGCAGGGGTACGGCCTGTCGGAATGTTCCTCCACGTCGACCGTGCTGCGCGCCGAGGATGCCGAGGCGCGTCTTGGATCGGTCGGCAAGCCGATGATGACCAACCGGCTGCGCATCGTGCACCCGGACGGCCGCGACATCGCGCCGGGCGAAGTCGGCGAGATCATCCAGAGCGACGACACCGTCATGCTGGGCTACTACAAGGACGAGGCCGCCACGCGGCAGACCATTCGCAACGGCTGGCTCCACACCGGAGATCTCGCGACGGTCGACGAGGACGGGTTCGTCTATATCAAGGGCCGGCTGAAGGAGATGATCATTTCCGGCGGCGAGAACATCTATCCCGCCGAGATCGAGCAGCTCTTGAACACCCACCCGGCGATCGCCGAAAGCGCGGTTGTCGGCCTTCCCGACGAACGGTGGGGCGAAACGCCGATGGCCTTCGTCGTACCCAGGCCGGGCGAGGAGCTCGATCCCGCGCAGGTCATCGGCTTTTGCAAGGCGCATCTTGCCTCCTACAAGAAGCCCTCGCGGGTTGTCGTCGTCGACGCGCTGCCGCGCAATCCCTCCGGCAAGGTCAAGAAGTTCGAGCTCCGCGACCGGGTCGCGCCGCAGGCCTGACGAAAACGCGCCCGGCAAGGGCGCGTTTTGCAGAGCGTGGCGGGCCGCCGGCCCGCCACTTTCAGATGGCGGTCCCGCCGCTGTCAGGTGTCGTCGCCGAAATCCACTTTGATCCGGCTGCGCAGGTCTTTCTTCGAGATCTTGCCGGTGGCCGTCATCGGCAGGCTGTCCATGGTGATCACGGCATCGGGCATTTGCCATTTGGCCAGATGCCGTGCCATCTGCGCCAGGAGGTCGGCCTCGTCGATGCCCTTTTCCTTGTCGGCGGGCACGACGGCCAGAACCGGGCGCTCGTCCCATTTGGGATGCGGCACGGCAATCGCCGCCGCCTGGGCGACAGACGGGTGGGCCGTTGCCAGATTTTCCAGATCGAGCGAGGAAATCCATTCGCCGCCGGATTTGATCAGGTCCTTGGTCCGGTCGACGATCTGCAGGCGGCCGGCGCTGTCGATGCGCGCGACGTCGCCGGTGCGGAACCAGCCCTCGGCGTCGAAGGCCGCCTTCGAGGCGTCCGGCGCATTGAAATATCCGTTGACCACGGCCGGCCCCCGCACCAGCAATTCGCCCTGGGCCGTCCCGTCATGCGGCTGCGGCGTGCCGTCTTCGCCGATGATTTTCATCTCCAGGCCGAACAGGCGCTTGCCCTGGGGAATGGCATTGGCGACGCGGTCCTCCCGGCTTGCCCCGGCAATCGGACGGGTGCAGGTGCCGATCGGGCTCATTTCCGTCATGCCCCAGCCATGGATCGTGCGGATGTCGAAGTCTTCCAGCGCGGAAATCATCGCCGGCGGCACGGCGGAGCCGCCGATCAGCAGCATCTCCAGGGCCTTCGGCTTGCGACCGCGCTGCCTGATTTCCTCGATCAACCCGGCCCAGACGGTGGGAACGCCCCATGCCCCGGTCGTGCCGGTCGTCTCCATCAGGTCGAAGAGGCTTTTTCCGTCGAGATGCGGGCCGGGAAACACCAGGTCGGTGCCCGACAGCGGGCAGGCATAGGGCAGGCCCCAGGCGTTGACGTGAAACAGCGGCACGACGGGCAAGATGCGCTTTGCGCTGCCGAACGCCTGCGGAATCCCCAAAATGGCGGACATCGCGTGCAGCACCGTGGAGCGGTGGGAGTAGAGCGCGCCTTTCGGGTCGCCAGTAGTTCCTGACGTGTAGCACAGGCCAGCGGCCGCCGTTTCCGGCAAGTCCGGCCAGTCGATGCTGTCGGGATGTCCTTCGATCAGGCTTTCATAGGCCAGCACGTCCTCTGCACAGGTCTCCGGCCGGTGCGCCTCGTCGGACAGGAAGACCCGCTGCATCCGGGGCGGGAGGTGCTCAGCCAGCCCGTCGACCAGAGGCGCGAACGTCAGGTCGAAAAACAGCGCCCGGTCCTCGGCATGGTTGACGATCCAGGCGATCTGCTCCGGGAACAGGCGCGGGTTGATCGTGTGGCAGACCGCGCCGATGCCGGCGATGGCATAATAGAGCTCGAAGTGGCGGTAGCCGTTCCAGGCGAGGGTGGCGACGCGGTCGCCGGGGCCAATGCCCATGGCCCGCAAGGCATGGGCAAGTCGGGCGATGCGCTTCGATGCATCAAGCAGGCTGTAATCGTGCAGGCCGCCTTCGACGGTTGCGGAAAGGATCCGCGCGCCGCCGTGGACGTCCGCCGCATAGTCCATGATCGCCGGGATCGACAATGCGCCTTGCATCATCTGCCCGTCCAGCGGCGGCGTCTCTTGCAACATCGTCATGGTCTGGTTTCCTTTTCGTGTCTGGAAGGGAAGGGCAGGCCCGCGCCGTCAGCCGTCGAACAGCGTCAGGGGAAACAGGACGAGATCGGGAAAGGCAATCAGGAGACCGAGAACGACCAGGTCCATGAGCAGGAACCAGCCGATGCCCCGAAAGATCTGGCTGGTCGTGACGAGGTTGCCGACGACGCTTTTGATGACGAAAACGTTCATTCCGACCGGCGGCGTGACCATCCCGATTTCGAGAAGCTTGGTCAGGATGATGCCGAACCAGATCAGGTCGAAATTGGCTTCCCCGATGATCGGAAGCACAAGGGGAAGCGTGAGCAGCATGGCCCCGACGGGTTCCAGGAACAGGCCGAGAAAGAGGTACAGAACGACCAGCCCCAGCATGATGACCAGCGGGTCGGAGGTCGTCGAGATGACCAGGTCGCTGAGGTAGTCGCCGGCGCCGGAAAACACCAGGAAGCGGGTCAGCACGGTGGCGCCGACGCCGATGATGATCATCGTCGAGGTGGTGAGCACTGTGTCCGAGATCGCCCGCACGAAAACCTGCGGCGACAGGGTTCCCTTGGCAAGGGCCACCGCCGCTGCCAGAAACGCGCCGACGGCGCCGGCTTCGGTTGCGGTGAAGGCGCCGCCGAACAGCCCGGTAAACACGCCGAGCATGATCAGAACAATCGGCCAGCTGTCGCGCGTCATGATGATCCGCTGGCGCAGCGGCAGGCGGTCGCCGCCGCGCGGGGCGAGCGCCGGATTGAGCGCGACGCGGATCCAGATCACCACGATATAGCCAAGCGCTGTCAGCAGGCCGGCGGTGATGCCCGCGATGAACAGGCTGGTGACGGGAACCTGCGCGATCACGGCGAAGATCAGCATGATCACGGAGGGCGGGATCAGCGCGCCGATCGTGCCGGCGACCGCGACGGTTCCCGTGGCGAGTTCCGGATCGTAGCCGGCCTTGGTCATTTCGGGCACGGCGATGCGCCCCATCGTCGCCGAGCAGGCGATGGAGGATCCGGAGACCGCCGCGAAGCCGGCGGAGCCGAGCACGGAGGCGATGGCGAGGCCGCCGGGCAGGCCCTGCAGCCAGACCCGTGCCGCCCGGAACAGGCCCTCGGTCAGCTTGGCGTGATGGCACAGAAACCCGAGCAGCAGGAACATCGGAACCGCGCTCAGCACCCAGCTTGCCGCGAAGTTGAAGGGCAGCAGGCCGAGGCTGCTCCAGGCCACGTTCCAGCCCGCCAGGAGATGGAGGCCGCCGAAGGATACGCCGATCATCACAAGCCCGATCGGCAGGCGCAGGGCGATCAGCACGAAGAGGAGCGCAAGTCCGCCGAGGCCGATTTGAATGTCGGTCATCTCAAATGCCTCTCGCATCGCGCGCCGCCGCGGAGCGGGGCAGACAGCCTGCCAGGAACTGCAGGAAGCGCAGCGCCACCAGCAGCGTCATCAGGCCGGCTCCCAGCGGAAGCGCGAAATGGGCCGGCCAGGTGTCGATCGACGTGGTGCCCTGAACCTGCGAGGCGCCGATCCGCATCTGGTTCAGCGCTTCCTCGAAACCGCGCACGGTGAGGGCGCCGGTGACGAGGCCGGTGAACAGGAGGCCCCATCCGCCGATCTGCCGCGACAGGCGCCGCGGCAGCAGGTCGGTGACCAGCTCCATCTGGATATGCGCGCGCTGCAGCTCGGCGAAGGCCAGCGGCACGAAGGCCACGATCACCATGTAGTAGTAGCTGACGATGGTCAGCGTCCCGGGCAGACCCGTTCCGGTCAGATACCTGAGGGCGACATCGGCCGTGACCTGAAGCATCATCGCGACGATCGACAGGCCCGCGGCGATGGAGACCGCCTTGATCACCCGGCCGAGAATCCGCTCCGCCCGCTCCCAGAAACCGGGCGTTTCCGCAGGCGTCCGCGCCCCAGGACCTGGCTCTTTGCGCATGTGTCGTCCTCCTGTGTCGGGTCGCGTCACGGCTGGGGTGCCGCGGCCGAAATGCAGCGATAGGCGGCATCGATGAGCGTCTGCCCGCGCGGGTTCAGCAGGAAGCCGGGTCCCATCTGCGTCATGGTGTAGGCCATGGAGAGATCCGCCGCGGGATCGCGAAATCCGAAGGACCCGCCAGCGCCGACATGTCCGAAGGCCTGCGGGGGAATGAGGAAACTGTCGCCGCGCGGCGTGCGTCCCTGTCCGCCGCGGTTGTCCATCCGCAGCATGAAGCCCGGTCCGAACCGCGTCGGCTGCAGGAGCATCCCGTCCCGGTGCGTGGCGGATGTGGCCTGCGCGAAGCTTGCGACCGTTTCAACGTCGAGGCCCAGAAGGCCGTCCGGCCGCATCGCCTCGAAGAGTGCGGCAAGGTTGCGGGCATTGGTGACGCCCGAGGCCGCGCCGATCTCGGCCCTGCGGCCGGCCCGTGTGTTGACCCCTTTCGCCATCCAGTCGCCGTGATTGAAGAAGAACCGGCTCTGGGGCGATCCGGGATCGCGCAACGCCTCGCCGAAGGGCGTCGAGCCGCCGCCTTTTTGCGGGACGAAGTGGCGGATCGGCGCGACCCGCTCCTCAAGCGCGTCGGGCAGGCCGATCCAGAAATCGAGCCCGAGCGGCTGCGCGATCTCTTCCGCGAAGAACCGCCCGAGGCTGCGTCCGTCGACGCGTCGCAGCACCTCTGCAAGGACAAATCCGCCCGTTACCGGGTGGTAGGCTGTCGTGCGTCCCGGCGCGAAGACCGGCGTCGCGGCCGCCAGCCGTTCGGCCATATAGGCGTGATCGCACAGGCAGTCCGTCTTCAGCGGCTCGCAGAGAACCGGGATGCCGGCGCTGTGGTCGAGCACCATGCGCAGCGTGATCTGCTCCTTGCCCTGCGCAGCGAACGCCGGCCAGACCGCGCCAACCGGCGCATCCAGATCGACCTGCCCGCGTTGGCTAAGCAGGTGCATGCACAGTGCCGTCGCCGGCTTGGTGGCGGAAAAGATCACGCAAATGGTGTCGTCGCTCCAGAAGCGGGGAGCCGCATCCGCGTCCTCGGGCGAGGCAATGCGTCCGCCGGACAGGCTGACGACCACGCGGCCGCGATGCTGCGCATGAACCGCGGCCCCGGCTTCCGCCCGCTCGGTGAAATTCGCGCAAAAGGCCTCCGCGACGGCTTCGAACCCCGGCGCGACCCGGCCCGACACCGAGACGGGCCCGTCCTGTGTTTCAAGCGTGTGCGTCCAGGGCGCGGCGTCTTTCGCCATCGCGTGTCCTCCTCCCGTTTGGCTCCGGCCGACCTGTCTGGCGCTGCGGCCTGATTTGCCGAAAAGCGTGATCAGGCTGTTGCAATGCGTGTTTGTTATCGTTAAGTCGTTTGCTTGAGCCAATTGACTTCATCGCATACCCAATGTGGGCTGCCCCGTCAATCGGGAAGGCAAGGAGAGTTCAATGACAGGTCCGGATCTGACCCAGGTGCCCCGGTTGGATGCCGCGCTGCTGCGCGATGGCATCCGGCAGGGCAACATCCCAACCTTGCTGTGCGTGCTGTACCAGATGACGGGCGAAGATCGCTGGCTGCAGCCGCCCTACACGCCCGGCCGGGCCCGCGGTCTCGATGACAATGACGACGGCGGCCTTCCCGAGGATGTTCAGCAGGAAATCCGCGACGCTGCGGAAAAGGCGATCTTCGACTGGATCGACGGGGCGCCGCTTGCCGTTCCACACCCGTCGAACGCGACATTGGCGCGGATGCTCTCGGTCTCGATGAACGAGCCGGTTCCCGAAAGCTACGGCGAGGTGATCGCCTCCGATCTGGGGCTCGCGGCACATAGCAAGACGCCGGAAATCCCCTGGCCGTCGGGCCTGCGGGTTCTCGTCGTCGGCGCGGGCGTCTCCGGCATCTGCGTCGGCGCCAACCTGAAACGGCTGGGCGTCGATTTCGAGATCATCGAGAAGAACGAGGAGTTCGGCGGCACCTGGTGGGAAAACCGCTACCCCGGCGCCGGCGTCGATACGCCCAACCACATCTATTCCTTTTCCTTCGCCCCGAACGACTGGTCGCGGTATTTCGCGCTGCAGGGTGAGCTGCTGAGCTATTTCCGCAGCGTCGCCGACCGCGTCGGCCTGCGGGAAAAAACCCGTTTCTCGACCCGGGTCGAGGAAGCGCGCTGGGACGGCGACAGCCGGAATTGGGTGCTGCGGCTGCGCGATGCGCAGGGCACGCTGACCACCGAACGCTGCGACATCCTGATGAGTGCGGTCGGCGTCCTCAACACGCCGCAGGTTCCCGACATTCCCGGCGCGGACACCTTCCCCGGTATCAGCACCCATACAGCGCAATGGCCGGAGGATCTGGACGTGACGGGCAAACATGTCGCCCTGGTCGGCAATGGTGCCTCGGGCATGCAGGTCGCTCCCGCCATCGCCGACAAGGTCGCCTCGCTGACCATCTTCGCCCGCTCCAAGCAATGGGCGGCGCCATTTCCGCAGTTTCAGAAAAAGGTGCCCGATGCCGTGCGGCACCTGCTGATGGGCGTTCCGCTGTACCAGCAGTGGTACCGGATCCGGCAGTTCTGGACCTTCAACGACCGCATTCACGAATCCCTGCAGAAGGATCCGAACTGGCCCGAGCCGGACAAGGCCCTCAACGCGACAAACGACCGGCATCGCCGGATTTTCACGAAATACGTCAAGTCCGAGCTCGGCGACCGCCAGGACCTGCTCCCGAATGTGTTGCCGGAGTTTCCGCCCTACGGAAAGCGCATCCTGCTCGACAACGGCTGGTACAGGACCATCACCAGGCCGAATGTGGAGCTGGTCCCCGACCGTCTGTCACGGATCGACGGGCGGCGGCTGACGGCGGCGAACGGCAAGAGCTACGAGGCCGACGTGCTGATCTATGCGACGGGCTTCAAGGCGGCGGAAATGCAGTCGTCCTACGACATCGTCGGGTGCAACGGCCAGCGTCTGGCCGATGTCTGGGAAACCGACAATCCGCGCGCCTACATCGGGTCGACCGTTCCCGGTTTCCCGAACTTCTTCACCATTCTCGGGCCGAACGTCGGGCTGGGGCACGGCGGCAGCATGATCAAGGCGATCGAGCTGCAGACCTCCTACATCCTCAGCGTCATCACCCGCATGGCCGAGAAGGGCATGTCCACCGTCGAGGTGCGCCCCGAAGTCTACGAGGACTACAATCGCCGGATCGACGAGGCGCATGATCGCATGGTCTGGACCCATCAGGGGACGGAAAACTGGTATCGCAACCGGCTTGGCCGGGTCGTGGCGATTTCCCCCTGGCGCAACGACTATTTCTGGCTCCTGACACGCGACGCGGATCCGCAGGATTATGTCTTTGGAAGCTGAGAGGTGGGGGATGTCCCCCGCTTCCGCAACGAAAGCGCGAGGAAATATGGCTGTTCCACACATGCCGCTTTGACCTTTGCCCCGATGGTGCAGTATCGACAACCGGAATGACAAAGGAAACGAGCATGGTGAACCGGAGCGACGAAGACGACACCCGTCAGCGGATCAAGATCGCGGCCATTCAGCTGTTTTCCCGGCACGGCATCGAGGGCGTGTCGGTCCGCGCCATTTTGAACCAGGCGTCCGTCAAGAATTCCGCCGGAATCCACTATTACTTCCGCACCAAGGACGACCTGATCCGCGAGCTGGTTCGCGACGCCCTGATGCGCACGCGCCGGGCGCGAAACGCCGCGCTGGACGCGCTCGAGGCCTCCGGTGCCCCGATCGGCGTGCGCGACATCGTCGAACTGATCGTCAAGGTCGAGACGGTGGGAACGGGCGATCCGGAACAGCGCAGCGACCTGCCGATAGGCTTCGGCCACATGCGGTTCATTTCGGTGATGCAGCTGAACCACCGCGCCATTTTCTCCGCTGCGGTCGAGGCGGAGGGCGATGACAGCTTTCAGCGCTGCATCGACCATATCGCCGCGGCGCTGCCGGATGTCCCGCGCGCGGCCCTGAACCGGAAGCTGGTGTTTTTCTACCAGTTCGCGCAGGCCAGCCTGTCGGCGCGCGAGGCGGCCTTTGTCCTGAACGAGGATGGCGGCCGCCTGTGGGGAGATCCGACCGCGCTGGACAGCCTGATCGACAGCCTCACGGCCAGCATCGTCGGCGCCCCGCCGCGCTGAGGCGAAAGAGCGCGACTGCACAGAAAGGGCACGCGCCGCTCCCGGGGGAGCGGCGCTCTGCGGTCGGGTCGCGGCCTTGTCTATTTTGCCAGTTCCAAGATCTCCATCACATCCGCAGGCCCGCTGATCGGCCGCGGATTGGTCTTCCCCCAGATGTCGTCCATCGTGTACTCGGCAATCTTCGCCATCTTGTCCGCATGCACGCCGACGGCGGCCAGCGAGCGCGGCATTCCCAGATCCGAGATGAAACGGTCCACCAGTTCGGCGGCCGGCACGTCGGGCTTGCCGAATGCGGCGCGGATCGGCGCCTGGCGCGCGGCGTTCACCGGCTCGTTCCATTGCAGGACGAAAGGCGACATCACGCAGGAGGTGTGACCGTGGGGCACGTCGCACAGCCCGCCCAGCACATGGCCGATCGAGTGGCTTGCGCCCATCGGGACGCCGGCAATGATCGGCAGCATGGACTGCCAGACGCCGATCTGGCACTTCAGCCGCGCCTCGAGATCGCCGGGGTCGGCCTTGACCCGCGGCAGGCCCGCGATCAGCAGATCGAGGGCGCTTTTCGCCAGACCGTCGCAGAAGTCGTTGGACTGGAAGGATTGCAGGGTTTCGATTGCGTGGTCCAGCGCCCGCACGCCGGTCGACAGCCAGAGCCATTCGGGCGTGTGAACGGTCAGTGCCGGGTCGAGGATCACCGCGACCGGCGCCATCATCCGCTCCAGATAGGCTTGCTTGTGCTTGCTGAGCGAGTCGGTCGCGCCCGAAAGCGGATTGAAATCGCCGCCCGACAGGGTCGTGGGAATGCAGATCGTGCGAATGTCCTGGGGGGCGAAGGCCGGCACGACCATGGCACCGGCGTCGTCCACCGTGATGTGGTAGGGGGCCATGCCCTGTGCCGTGCGCACGTCGTGTTTCAGCATCACTGGCACGATCTTGGCGCAATCGGTGACGGATCCGCCGCCGATGGAGACGATCAGGTCGGCGTTTGCCTCCCGGGCCACGGCGGTCGCCGCGATCACGTCGTCGCGCGGCACATGCGGCTCCACGCCGGTGAATGTCGCGGCATGACGGGCGCCGAGGGCGGCCTCGATCTTCGCGATCTCGTCGGTGTGGTCGGCAAGCGACTTGCTGGCGATCAGGACGACGCGCCTGGCACCGAGCATCTCGACCTCGGCCGCCAGCGCTGTGGCGGCGGGTTCTCCGAAGCGAATGCGCTCGGTTGATGTCATCACCACCATGCCGGCTGCTGGATGTGTCATTGTTTCCTCCCCAGAAAATGACCAAACGGAATTGTGTCCCGCCTCATGGCAGGTGCGGGCGCGCGCCTGACGACCCGGAGGTCAGACAGGCGTGCGAAACCTCTCGCCCTTGATGGAAATGCCTGCGGCGTTGCGGTCGCAGGTGTCTGGCGTCACGCCCTCGCTGCGCAGCTGGTGTTTCAGCACCTTCGCGGTCGGCGTCTTGGGAAGGCTGTCCATGATGCGCACGTAGCGGGGCACCATGAAGTAGGCCATGCGCTCCTGCAGGAACGCGATGAGTTCGGCCGGGTCGATCGTGCGACCGGCGACCGGCGAGACGCAGATCATCACCTCGTCCTCGCTGTGTTCGCTGTCGACGGCCACGGCGGCTGCCTCGAACACGTCGGGGTGAGCCAGAACCTCGGATTCCACCTCGAAGGAGGAAATGTTCTCGCCCCTGCGCCGGATGGCATCCTTCACCCGGTCGGCGAAGAAGAAGTTGCCGTCCGTGTCCTGCACGAAGGCGTCACCGGTGTGGAACCAGCCGTTGCGCCAGGCCTTGGCCGTCGCCTCCGGCATCTTGTAGTAGCCGCTGTTCATTGCCCAGGGCCGGTCGGTGCGGACGATCATTTCCCCCATGGTGCCGACCGGGACCTCGCAGTCGTTCTCGTCGACAAGCCTGACCTCCACCCCCGGCCTCGGCTTTCCGCAGGTGCCCCGGACCTTCGGGTTGGGGTCGGACACGATCGGGCTCGACACCTCGGTCATGTTGAAGATCGTGTAGACATCGAGGCCGAAGCGGGTGGCGAAGCTTTCCGCATTCGACGCCAGCGGCACCATCAGCACCAGCCGCAAGGGGTTGTCCGCATCGTCGGGCTTCGGCGGCTGCTTTTCCAGAAAGCTCGCCATCACGCCCAGCAGGAAGGCGACCGTGCTCCCGGTGCGGCGCACCTGGTCCCAGTAGGTCGCGGTCTCGAAGCGTTCCACAACCGCGATCGAGCCCCCGCGCGCCAGCATGCAGAACATCGGGCCGGAGCCGCCGATATGAAACATCGGCGCATTGATCAGATAGCGGTCGTTTGCGGTGACGAAGGGCCAGGATTCCGGACCCGCGTTCGAGAAGAGGTGCAGATAGGACATCAGCACCCCCTTCGACGGCCCGGTCGTGCCGGAGGTGAAGATGATGGTCATCGGGTCCCAGGGCTCGATGCTGCGCTGGAGCGGGGCCAGCGAGCCGCTCTCGGGCAGCAGCACCTCCTGATAAAGGGTCGCGGGAAGCGGCGCCGCGATCTCCGCCCCGGCCGTGCCGGTGACGATCAGCCGCTCCAGCCGCCCGAGGTCGACGCCCTCCATCCGCTCGACCAGGGCGGCTTCGACGATGGCGAGCGTGGCGTCGGAGATGTCGATGACATGTTCCAGAAGCCGGCCCTTGTAGGCGGTGTTGATGGGAACGTAGATCGCCCCGAGATAGTTGAGCGCGAAGAAGATCCGGATCTGCTCCCGGCAGTTCGGCATCCAGACGAGAACGTGATCGCCCTGCCGCACGCCCTGGGTCTGGAGGCCGATGGCCGTCTGCAGAACCAGGGTGCGAAACGTCGCGTAGCTCCATTCCTCGCCGGTGTCGTCGAATTTGGCAAAGACCGCGTCGGGACGTTCCCGTGCCTGCCGGTCGATCAGGTAGCGGGTGACCACGTCCTGACGCGCGGGGATCCGCGGATCGGTGGTTTCCCTGGACACAACGCTGTCTTCTACCTCGTACATGTTTTCCTCCCGCGCGGACCCGATGTGCTGGCTTGATGTTGCTTGTTCTTGAGCTTTTTCCGAATTCCTCCCCGAAAAAGCGGACGCCAGCGCCTGTTGGTCGAGCATGGCGCGAACCCGAGATCTAAGTCAATAGTTTTGAGCAATTGACTTAGTTGGCTGAAATATCCCTTTGACAGGGGATTGTCCGGAGGCGTCCGAGGGCATGCCAGAGCCGGGGGGTGGCACCTATGTCTCGTCCCGATCGTGTCGGGCGACCGGGCGAGGGCCGCGCCGGAGGCGCGCATCGGCTGCACCTCCATGCGCCTTCCCCGATGCCCGTCGAAGACGCGGGGAAACGGTGCGCGGGCATTGTTTCTCAGCGTGTCCTTGCAAAAATCGCCACCTGAAATATACTACCAGTCTAACACCACCGAGACTGGAGGTCCGCCTGTGTCCCTGTCCGCGTCTCTTTCCGGGGTTGGTCCTGCCGTTGCGCCCCTGCCGTGTGCAGACGATGTTCTGGCGGCCGGGCGAGCGCTTCAGGACGTGTTGCGGACGCGGGCGGATGCGGGTGACGAAACCTGTCGCCTGAGCGCGGAGACCGTGGCGTCCTTTCGCGAGAACGGGTTCTTCCGGGTGCTGCAGCCGCGGGGCTTCGGCGGTCTCGAACGTCCGGCGATCACCCTCTTTCGCTTGCAGGCGGTTCTTGCCGAGGCGGATATGTCGGCCGGCTGGGTGCTGGCCAACATGGGGGTTGTTTCCTTTCATCTGGCGCTGTTTTCCCCTCAGGCGCAGGCGGATGTGTGGGGGGCGGATGCCGACGCCATCCTGTCGTCGAGCAACATGCCGGGCGGCCGCCTGCGGCCGGAGCCGGGCGGCGGCTATCGGCTGTCGGGGCGCTGGCGCTTCTCCAGCGGCGTCGACCACGCCGACTGGCTGATGCTTGGCGCCTTGCGGGAGGGGGATGGCGCGCCTCAGGCCGGCGCCTGCGTCGTGCCGCGCACCGATGTGCAGATTGTGGCCGACTGGGACGTCGCCGGCCTGCGCGGAACCGGCAGCCATGCGGTGGAGGTCGCGGAGGCCTATGTCCCCGCACACCGTTTTCTGGCGCATGAAGACCGCTTCCACGGCCGCACGCCGGGAACGCAGGTCAACACCGGACGGCTCTATCGCCTGCCGCTGCCGCAACTGCTGTTCCGCTCGATCTCGACCGCATCGCTCGGCGGGCTGCGCGGCATGCTGTCGGCGTATCTCGCGGCAAACGCCGGGCGCACCTCGATGATGGCGCAGCGCATCGCCGAGGACCCGCATGTGCAGGATCTCTGCGCGACGGTCGATGCCGACATCGCGGCGATGTGGCGCGTGCTCGAGGGCGATCTGGCCGAGATGACCGAGGCCGCCGAGCGCGGCGAGGCGGTGGCCGTGTCGCGGCGGCGCGTGTTTCGCCTGAACGCGACCCGCGTCGCGGAC
>PARB01000084.1 GCA_002709505.1 Paracoccaceae bacterium
GCCGGGCGCGGCCCCGCTCGGACACAGGCCGACCCGGTCGCCGATCGCGGGAAAGACCGCAAGGCTGTCGATCAGATGGTAGCCATCGGCGCGTTGACCGGTCACATGCAGCGCGTAGTTGAGTTTCGCCCGCGCCAGGCGCGCGTGAGCGGTCGGTCTCGCGGTCTCGGTCATGCGTCCAGCGTCAGCCGCCGTTGTCTTTCAGGTCCTGTCCGACGGTCGCGGCGGGAATCGCGCCGTCCTCGCGCAGGCCGTTCTCGATCTTGTCGAGGATCTTCGGCAGTTCTTCGGGTTCCGGATCCAGGTCGCGGGCGTGGTTCCACTGGAAGCGGGCTTCCAGCCGCCGGTCGACCTTCCAGTAGGCGTCGCCGAGGTGATCGTTGATGATCGGATCTTCGGGGCGCAGCGCCACGGCCTTTTCCAGCTCGACGACGGCTTCCTCGTAGCGACCGAGCTTGTAGTAGGCCCAGCCGAGACTGTCGACGATGTAGCCGTCGCGCGGGCGCAACTCCACCGCCTTGCGGATCATGTCGAGCGCTTCCGAAAGTTTCAGGCCGCGATCGACAAGGGAATAGCCAAGATAGTTCAGCACCAGCGGCTGATCGGGGGAAAGTGCCAGCGACTGGCGGAAATCGGCCTCTGCCGGTCCCCAGTCCTTCAGCCGTTCGCGGCAGATGCCGCGGTAGTAGAACAGCGCCCAGTGCTTGGGCTCCGGCTCGGAAATCGTGTCGATGCCCCGGGAATAGATCGCGTCGGCCTCGGCGAACATCTTGTGCGACCGCAGCACATTGCCGAGCGCGGTGACGGCGTCGAGATCGCTCGGATCCTCCTCGACGAGGGCCGAGAGGTGGGCGCGCGATTCGTCCAGTTTCTCGAGCGCATTGTAGTTCAGCCCGATCTGGATCTCTGCGTCGCGCTTCAGCGGCGAGGAGGCCTCGACACCATTGAGGATCGTGATCGAGCGTTCGTATTTCTGCTGCCGGTCGAAGAGGCCGGCCAGCGCGATGGCGGCAACGTCGGCGTCATTGTCGAGATGGAGCGAGAGCTGCAGGAACACGGCCGCGAGTTCCTCGCCGCCGTCTCGGCCAAGCGCCGCGCCGAGGCCATAGAGCACTTCCGCCGCCCCGGTGCGCGCATTCTCCGCGATCCGGCCGATGTCCTTGCCGCTTTCGATCAGCTTGCGGGTCTGAACGAGCACAGGATGGTCCGGCAGGATCATGTCGTATTGGTCGAGAACCTCGTAGGCCTTGTCCGTGTCTCCGGCCTTGGCGAGCGCGCGTGCATAGGCGTCGATCACCCTGAGTGCGCCGCGGTCGGCCTCATAGGCGGCCTTGAGGTTTTCAAGCGCGTCCTCGTTTCGGCCCGCGTGATCCTGGATGAGGGCGGAATGATAGGCGACGAAGACGGTGTACCAGTCCGGGCCTTCCAGGGCCGCGATCCGGGCGAGCGCTGCATCGGTCTCGCCGCGTTCCTCAAGCGCCCATGCGGCGACAAGACCGGAGGTGAGGACCGCGAGCGGCCCGCGACCGCCGTCAGCGAGCAGGGTTTCGCTCAGGTCCGGCTTTCCCGCCCGCAGTGCTTCCACGGCCAGCATCAGCTGCGCCATGAAGTGGTCGGGCTGCTCGTTCGACAGCCGTTCGGCCAGCACCAGCGCCTCGTCGAGATTGCCGTTGGCCAGCTTCAGCACGAAGGTCCGGTCGAGGAGATAGGGGTTGCCCGGGTCCTGCTCCAGCGCTTCTCCGAAGAAGGCGGCCGCATTTTCCAGATCGTTGTTCTGACCAGCGAGGCGCCCCGACAGATAGCTGCCGCTGAGCGTCATCGGCAGGCCGAATTCCGTGCCGCTTTGGCGAGATTCGGCCTTCGCGGCGACAGGCTGCGCTGCCACCACGGCAGCTGCGACGCTCAGTCCGGCAGCGAAAAACAGACGTCGGGCGGACGAAATCGGAGGGTAACGCTTCATGGTGTGAGACTTGCTTCCCCTGCTTGCGCACGCTTCGAGACGAGTCATGCGACCAGTAACCTAACCGAGGATGGCTTTATTGTGTCCATGCCGCAAGCAGTACCCGCAGCACGGCTGCCGCGGCGTCGGAGCACTGCGAGATATGGTGCGCCGAGCCGGAACGGCAACGAGATGGCGCCCGCCTGCGTGTCAAAAAACCTTTGTTTCGTGCACTGCATCATTTAAGTGGGGAGCGTCCGGTAGGGACGGGCGCCGCGTCCGACTGACGGTTCGCGGGCGTGCCGGCAAAAGAGGGAACTGCGCGCGATGACGACCAAATGGGTCTATGGTTTCGGCGACGGCAAGGCCGAAGGGGCCGCCGGAATGAAGAACCTTTTGGGGGGCAAGGGAGCGAATCTCGCGGAGATGAGCAATCTCGGCCTGCCGGTTCCTCCCGGTTTCACCATTACCACCGAGGTCTGTACCTATTTCGAGGCTCATGGCCACAGCTATCCCGAGGGCGCGCGCGACCAGGTCGACGCGGCGCTGGAGGAGATCGGGCGGATCACCGGAAAGCGCTTCGGCGACACCCGCAATCCGCTGCTGGTCTCGGTGCGCTCTGGCGCCAGGGTTTCCATGCCGGGCATGATGGACACGGTGCTCAATCTCGGGCTGAACGATGCGACCGTTCCGGCCCTGGCCGAGGCGTCGGGCGACCCGCGGTTCGCCTATGACAGCTACCGCCGCTTCATCCAGATGTATTCCGACGTGGTGATGGGGCTGGACCATCACGCCTTCGAGGAGATCCTCGAGGAGTTCAAGACCGCCAAGGCCTATGATCTCGACACGGACCTGACCGCCGAGGACTGGCAGATCGTCATCGCCCGCTTCAAGAAGCTGGTCGAGGACGAGCTGGAAAAGCCCTTCCCCCAGGATCCGCACGAGCAGCTCTGGGGCGCGATCAGCGCCGTGTTCCGCTCCTGGGAGAGCGCGCGGGCGATCACCTACCGGCGTCTGCACGACATCCCCAACACCTGGGGCACGGCGGTCAACGTCCAGGCGATGGTCTTCGGCAACATGGGCACGACGTCGGCGACGGGCGTGGCCTTCACCCGCAATCCCTCGACCGGCGAGAAGGCGCTCTACGGCGAGTTCCTGATCAACGCCCAGGGTGAGGACGTGGTGGCGGGCATCCGCACGCCGCAGGATCTCACCGAGGCCGCGCGCATCGCCGCCGCCTCCGATGCGCTGTCGCTGGAACGCGCCATGCCGGAAGCCTTCGCGCAGTTCACCGAGATCTGCGACCGGCTAGAGGCCCATTATCGCGACATGCAGGACCTGGAGTTCACCATCGAGCGCGGCCGGCTGTGGATGCTGCAGACCCGCTCGGGCAAGCGCACGGCGAAGGCCGCGCTGAAGATCGCCGTCGACATGGCCGACGAGGGCCTGATCACCACGGAAGAGGCGGTGATGCGCGTCGATCCGGCGGCGCTCGACCAGCTTCTGCATCCGATGATCGACCCTTCGGCCGAGCGCGACATCGTCGCGACCGGACTTCCCGCCTCTCCGGGCGCGGCGTCGGGCGACATCGTGTTTTCCTCCGACGAGGCGGAAGAGGCCAAGGGCGCCGGGCGCTCTGTCATCCTGGTGCGGGTTGAAACCAGCCCGGAAGACATCCACGGCATGCATGCGGCCGAAGGCATCCTGACCACGCGCGGTGGCATGACCAGCCACGCGGCGGTGGTTGCGCGCGGCATGGGCAAGCCTTGCGTCTCGGGCGCAGGCTCGCTCAGGATTGACTATCGCTCCGGCACGCTCACCGTTGCCGGCCGCAAGCTCTCCAAGGGCGACCGCATCACCATCGACGGCACCAGCGGCCAGGTGCTTGTGGGCGAGGTCGCGATGCTCCAGCCGGAAATGTCGGGCGAGTTCGCCCGGCTGATGGAATGGGCGGATGCGCACCGGCGCATGGAGGTGCGCACCAACGCGGAGACGCCTGCGGATGCGCGCGCCGCGCGCGGCTTCGGCGCGCAGGGCATCGGCCTGTGCCGCACCGAGCACATGTTCTTTGAAGGAGAGCGCATTCTCGCCGTGCGCGAGATGATCCTGGCGGAGACGGAAGCCGGACGGCGCAAGGCGCTCGACAAGCTGCTGCCGATGCAGCGCGGCGACTTCACCGAGCTCTTCGAGATCATGCAGGGGCTTCCGGTCACCATCCGCCTGCTCGATCCGCCGCTGCACGAGTTCCTGCCCCACAGCGATGAAGAGATCGCCGAAGTGGCCGAGGTGATGGGCGTCTCCGTCGAGCGGCTGCGCGAGCGGGCGCTGGATCTCGACGAGTTCAACCCGATGCTCGGGCATCGCGGCTGCCGGCTGCTGGTGAGCTTCCCGGAAATCGCCGAAATGCAGGCGCGGGCCATCTTCGAGGGCGCGGTTGCCGCCGGCGGGAAAACCGGATCGCCGGTGACGCCGGAAATCATGGTGCCGCTCGTCGGCATGCGCGCGGAGCTCGATCTGGTGCGCGCGCGCATCGATGCCATGGCCGAGGCGGTCGCGAGCGAGACGGGCGTGAAGATCGAGTATCAGGTCGGCACGATGATCGAACTGCCGCGCGCCGCGCTCCGGGCCGGCGAGATCGCGGAATCGGCGGAGTTCTTCTCCTTCGGCACCAACGATCTGACGCAGACGACCTTCGGCATCTCCCGCGACGACGCGGCTTCCTTCCTCGGCGACTACCAGCGGCTCGGGCTGATCGAACGCGATCCCTTCGTCACGCTCGATCAGGACGGCGTTGGCGAACTGGTCAGCATCGGGGCGGAGCGCGGCCGCGCGGTGCGCCCGGGCCTCAAGCTCGGCATCTGCGGCGAACACGGCGGCGATCCCGCCTCGATCGCCTTTTGCGAGCAACTCGGCCTCGATTACGTCTCCTGTTCGCCGTTCCGTGTGCCCATCGCCCGGCTTGCCGCCGCCCAGGCGGCGCTGAAAGCCTCGCGGAGGGAGGACGGCCCGGCCGAATGACCCGTGTGCCGGCAAGCCTGTCGCAGTTGCGCGGGGGCGGCAAGGCCGCCCTTGCGCGGGCGATCTCGGCGGTCGAGACGCAGGCCGACAGCGCCGAGCTGACCCGCTTCCTCGACGAGGCAACCCGCAACGGGCGGGCGCAGGTGCTTGGCCTGACCGGTCCGCCCGGCGTCGGCAAGTCGACGCTGACCAACGCGCTGATCCGCGCCTATCGGGGGCGGGGCGAGAGCGTCGGCGTCATCGCCGTCGATCCGTCCTCCCAAGTGACCGGCGGCGCGCTTCTGGGCGACCGCACGCGGCTCAGCACCGATCCTGCGGATACCGGCATTTTCGTGCGCTCCATGGCCGCGCGGGACCGGCTCGGCGGCTTGTCCGATCACGCGATTGCCGCCGTCGTGCTGATGCGCGCGGTGATGGACCGGGTGATCGTGGAATCGGTCGGCATCGGCCAGTCGGAATCCGACGTCGCCCATGCGGTCGACACGCTGGTGCTGTGCATCCAGCCCGGCTCCGGCGACAGCCTGCAGTTCATGAAGGCGGGGGTGATGGAACTGCCCGACCTCGTCGCCGTGACCAAGGCCGACATGGGCGCGCTGGCGCGGCGTGCGCAGGCCGATGTCGCCGGTGCGCTGTCCCTGGCGCGTCCGGTCGACAGCGACCGGCTTCCGGACGTCCTGACGGTGTCTGCGACCAGCGGCGAGGGGCTCGACGGCCTGGTCGCCGCCTGCGATGCCTTCGGCTTGCAGGCCGAGCGCAGCGGTCGGATGGCTGCCCGCCGGGCGGTGCAGGAGCGCCATTGGGTCGACGATGCCGTCCGCCGCCGGTTCGGGTCCGTCGGCCATGGCGCCTGCGATGTCGGGGCCGCGCTGGCTGAGGCCGGCGGCCCGTTTTCCGCGATTGCTTCGCTCGACCGGTCGATGCGCCAAAGGCTCGGACTTACCGAAACCCGCTGAACGTTTGCGAAAGCGCCGTGCGCAGCCATATGCCCGCCGGCGATCCCAGTCCGCGCAGCAGGGACTGCCGGCTGTCCCGGTAGACGCTGCTGCCGGGAACGTCGCGTCCGGGCTCGTTTGCGTCGAAGATCGAATAGACCAGCCCGAGTGCGGCGGCATTGACCACCCGGTGCGGATGACGGCTCCGGATTTCCTCGATCGCGCGCGTATAGGCGATGGGGCCGGTGGCGACGATGGTCGGAGTGAAGCCGACCCCGCAGCGCACCGGGTCATAGGTCTCCAGATTGTGCCAGACGCGTTCGATCACGGCCTTGAGAAAGGGGTGACGCGGCGCGCAGACGATGTGCCACTGCTGGAATTCCCGCTCAATGCCGTGGTCGGGCCAGTGCCCCCAGCCGTGGTAGCGAGAGCCGGGCGCATCGTCCCATGTCGACAGCAGGAAGGCATCGTCCGCCTCAAGGATTTCCGAAAGCGGACGGCGGGCGGTCGACTTGATGTCGAGATAGACGCCGCCGGATTCGTAAAGCCGCACATAACGGAAGATATCCGCCTTCGCCGCGCCGTAGTCGTCGTGGATGCGGTCGAAGAGCGCGAGGCGCTCCCGGCCGCAGGCTCTCAGGATGCAGTCCCGCACGTCGTCGTCATCGTAGAGACGATGCTCCCAGCCGGGATTGAGCGCCTTGAGATTTTCGATGTTGCGCTGAAGGGCCGGGGTGAGGGCGGACCGGCAGCGGATGGTCTGGTGAATGACGTTTGAAACGAGCACAGCGCGCAATCCGGCAATGAAATACCTGGGCCGGACGTTAGGGAATGCGCGGATTGCTGGCAACCGCCCCGACGCGTTTCTGGTGCGCCCGCGATCTAGGCGGAGAGCGAAATCGCGGTTGCCGGTTCCCGGTCGGCGGCAAGGCGCGCCTCGGTCGCGGGAACATGGTCCGGCGCGACCGGACGGGACAGGTAGAACCCCTGCAGCCGGTCGCAGTTGGTGCGCTGCAGGATCGCCGCCTGCTGGCGCGTCTCGATGCCTTCCGCGACCACCTTCATACCGAGCGCCTCGCCGAGATCGATGATCGTGGAGAGGATCGAATGGGCGTGGGGCGCGACCTCGAGATCGGCGATGAAGCTGCGGTCGATCTTCAGCGTGTCGAAGGGGAAGCGGCGCAGATAGCTCAGGCTCGAATAGCCGACGCCGAAATCGTCCAGCGCGACGCGGATGCCCATCTCCTGCACCTGCTTGAGCGTGGACAGGATGTTGCTGTCGTTGTCGGCGAAGACCGTTTCCGTGACCTCGATCTCCAGCCGGGTCGGCTCGAAGTCGCAGGCCTCCAGCGTCTCGCGCAGGTCGTCGATGAACCGCGGGTGGCGGAACTGGCTCGGGGAGACGTTGACGGCCAGCCCCAGATGCGGCCAGGCGGCGGCATCCTGGCAGGCCTTGCGCAGGACATAGAGGCCGAGTTCGTTGATCAGGCCGATCTCCTCTGCGATCGGGACGAAGACGCTGGGGCTGACCGGCCCCATCTTCGGATCGGTCCAGCGCAAAAGCGCCTCGACCGACAGCATGGTCGCGCCGTCGATGGTGGTCTGCGGCTGATAGACGACCGTCAGCCGGTCCTGTCCGATCGCGTCGCGCAGCGCATGGGCGAGATTCTCGCGCGTGCGGACATGTTCTTCCATGCTGATGTCGAAGAAGGCCCAGCGGCCGCGGCCCGCGCCCTTGGCCGAATAGAGCGCGATGTCCGCCTTGCGCAGCAACTCGCCCATCGACAGGCTGTCTTCCGGGGCGATCGCCGCGCCGACGCTGAGGCTGACGTGCAGGTGGGTCCCGCTGATGTACATGGGAATCGCGAAACGGTCCTGGATGCGGCGCAGCACATGCTCGATCGCCGTGCGCGATGCATAGCCGGGAAGGATCAGGGCGAATTCGTCGCCGCTGATGCGGGCAAGGGTCGCCTCGTCAGGCACCAGCACGCGCAGGCGGCGGGCGGCCTCGCGGATGACTTCGTCGCCGGCGGCGTGGCCAAGCGTGTCGTTGATGTCCTTGAAATGGTCGAGGTCGATGTAGATGACCCCGATGAGGCCCTTGTCGGCGTCCCAACCGGCGAGTTCGTCACGGAAGCGGTTGGCGAAGAAGTCCCGGTTCGCCAGCCCGGTCAGGCTGTCGTGCAGGGCGGCGTGCTGGGCGCGGGCCTCGCTCTCGGCAAGGCGCCGGGTGTTCTGGCGGGTGTAGAACAGAACGACGCCGGTCAGGACCGCGATCGTTGCGGCGAGAAAGAACAGCACCGGCCCGACGCCCGACAGGATCTTGGTCCCCGGCTTGTTCGCCGTCCAGGTCAGATAGCCGATCGGCACGCCGAGCGGCGAGCGCAGGTCGAAGGTTGCCGTATCGCGGGGCCGGTCCGCGCCCGGGGACGCGCTCAGGCCGTTGACGCCGGAGCGGGTCTCCAGGGCGAACAGGCGGGAGCCTTGCAGCTTCTTCACGCTGACCAGAACCGCCGGCGGACGCCGGTTGGCGACGAACTGCTTGAGCTCGGGGGAAATGGCGGTGACGGAGACGAAGGCAAGCTCGCCCTCGTGGAGCGCAAAACCGGTTTCGTGAATGGAGCGCGTGAAGCCGTTGAGCGGGCGTTCGATCACGAAGAGCCCGGAGGGAAGCGGCCTGAAGCCGGTGATGAACTTCGCCCGGGTGCGGGCGATCAGCGGCCAGATGCTCGACACCAGCGCGCGACTCTGGTCTGTGTCGATCTGCTGGCCGCGCAACGCATTGTAGATCGGCTCGCCGGTCTCGCCGACGATGACGGTCTGGTCATGTCCGTGATTGGCGTAGAGCCAATGTCCGAGATTGGCGTCGAGCCACTGGGTGCTGACGCTGAGCGGGCGCGTGTAGTAGTCGGCAAGATCCCAGACCGCCGCGCCTTCCTGTTCCTTTGCCAGGATTTCAAGCTGGAGTTGCGTGCTGCCGCGCAGGAGCTGGCGCTCGCTTTCCAGCGCCGCGTGATCCGCGGACTGGGACGTATAGGCGATCAGGGCAACGGAAAAGGCGATTGCAAGCAGAACCAGTCCCACCACCGGGAACAGGATTGCATTTGCAAGTCTCGCGCCGTTGTCCGTCTTGTTGATTGTCATCTACGCCTCTTTAGGTGCGGACAATCGTTGCACGGTCCGTTTAATAAATGGCATCGAAGCGTAGTTAAAGCGCGTTAACCATTTTGAAGGTTGCGCGATGATTCGCAAGCGGCTGTCGCCGCATGGGAGCGGTGGCGCCGGATTTTCGGACGCTCAGCCCGGCTTGCCGTCAACGGGGCGGCGGGTCGCTCGGCAGCGGCGGGAGCAGAATTTCACCTCGTCCCAGACCGCGTCCCATTTGCGCCGCCAGGTGAAGGGCCGGCCGCAGGCCGCGCAGGCCTTTTGGGGAAGGTCGCGTTTCTTGCGCATTTTCATGTCTGCGCGGATCGCTCTGCCGATTTTGCCCGCGCGGTCGCGCGGAGTCGACGGTTGCGCTGCTGCCAGGCGAGGAAGCCGCGATAGCCGACTTCGGCGAGCTGCCGGATGCCGGGAACCGAAAACACCCAGGCCGCATGCCGGAAGCCGGGCAGGGCGCGCCAGATCCGGGCGAAGGCGCCGACACCGATATGCCAGGAGCCGTCCCTGTCCCGGACGTGGAAGCGCCCGAGCAACTCCTCCCGGGTCTTGCCGTCGGGAAGGGCGTCATCGCTCAGGCGGGTGATGTCGCGCCAGTCGATGGCCTGTGCCGTGTCGATGCGGGAGTAGAAGCGGATCTCGGCACGACAGACCGGACAGTCGCCATCGTGAAAGACGGTGATCGCAGGGGTGCTCGTCACGATGCCCTGCTTTCCGTCAGGCTGCGCAGGATGGCGTCGCGCAGCTTCGGCGAATCGGGCGCCGTCATCGGCGTGTACCAGTCGATCAGCCGGCCGTCGGGGCCGATCAGGTACTTGTGGAAGTTCCAGCGCGGCTTGCCGAGCGGCCCTGCCTGCGCGCTCGCCCATTTGTAGAAGGGCGTCGCATTGTCGCCGACCACGGTGGTCTTGTTGGTCAGGGGAAAATCGACCCGGTAGGCCGATTGCGTGAAGTCCTCGATGTCGGATTCCGTTCCCGGCTCCTGGCCGCCGAAGTCGTTGGACGGCACGCCGATCACCACGAGACCCTTGTCGCGGTGCTCCTCGTAGAGAGCCTGAAGGGGCGCATATTGCTGGGTGAAGCTGCAGCGCGAGGCCGTGTTGACCACCAGCACCGTCTTGCCCTTGTAGGCCGACAGCGGCAGGGGCGTGCCGTCGATCGCGGTGAGGGAAAAATCGTGGGCGGTGCGCGCGTCCTGCGCGACCGCGGCCGGTGCGAGTGCTGCGGTCATAACCATGGCCAGTCCAATGCGTGACAGCATGACGGTCTCCTTGATCGGTTCAGGGAGATTACGCAGCACGGTCACCGGCGGATCGACCGCGGTCCCGGACGAAATGCCGCAGCCGGTCCGTCAGGTGATCAGTTGCAGGCCGCGGAAGCTGACGTGGCCGTCGCGCCCGACGATGATGTGATCGTGCAGCGCGATGCCGAGCGGCTTGGCGATCTCGGCGATCTGGTTGGTCATCTGGATGTCAGCGCGCGAGGGCGTCGGATCGCCGGAGGGGTGGTTGTGCACCAGAACGATGGCGCTGGCTGAGAGTTCCAGCGCCCGTTTCATGACCTCGCGCGGATAGACCGGCGTGTGGTCGACGGTGCCGCGCTGCTGCACCTCGTCGGCGATCAGCGCGTTCTTCTTGTCCAGAAAGAGGATGCGGAACTCTTCCCGGTCCGAGTAGGCCATGGCGGTGCGCACATAGTCGAGCACCGCCGACCAGGAGGACAGGATCTGCTTGCCCTGCACCTGGCCGCGCAGGAAGCGTTGCGCGACCGCATGGGCAAGCTTCAGCTCCACCACCACCCGGTCGCCGACGCCGCGCACCTCCTTGAGGCGGGCGGGCGGGGCGGCGAGCACTTCCGCGAAGGACCCGAAGCGCGCGATCAGCGCCTTGGCGATGGGCTTGGTGTCGGCCCGCTTGATCGGCGAAAACAGCAGGAGCTCCAGAAGCTCGTAGTCCTGGAGCGCCTCGTGTCCGCCGTCGCGGAAGCGCTGGCGCAGCCGGTCGCGGTGCCCGTGGAAATGCGGTGTGGAGCCGGCGTCGGAAAATCCGTTGCTGTCCTGGCTCATCTACACGGGGCCTCCGCGCTGTCAGGAGGGGGTGTGCGCGGCGGGATTGTCGAGCCCGGCTGGCGACAGCGTGAAGATCTCGCAGCCGTCCTCGGTGATGCCGACCGAATGTTCGAACTGCGCCGACAGCGAGCGGTCGCGGGTCACGGCCGTCCAGCCGTCCGACAGCACCTTCACATGCGGGCGGCCCAGATTGACCATCGGCTCGATGGTGAAGATCATTCCCGGCTTCAACTCGATGCCTTCGCCCGGCCGGCCGTAATGCAGGATGTTGGGCATGTCGTGAAACAGGCGCCCGACGCCATGGCCGCAGAAGTCCCGCACGACCGAACAGCGCTCGGCCTCGACATAGGACTGGATCGCCGCGCCGATGTCGCCGGTGGTGTTGCCCGGACGGGCGGCCTCGATGCCGCGCAAAAGCGACTGGTAGGTCACCTCGATCAGCCGCTCTGCCGCGCGCTTGGGACGGCCGACCGTGTACATGCGGCTGGAATCGCCGTGCCAGCCGTCGAGAATGAAGGTGACGTCGATGTTGACGATGTCCCCCTCCTTCAGGGGCTTTTCGTTGGGAATGCCGTGGCACACCACGTGGTTGATCGAGGTGCAGCTCGACCGTGTGTAGCCGCGATAGTTCAGCGTCGCCGGGATCGCGTTGTGCTCCGCGCCGAAGGCGAAGACGAAATCGTCGATCTCCTGCGTCGTCGTGCCCGGCTTGACCAGGTCGACGAGCGCGTCGAGACAGCGGGCCGTCAGCTGTCCGGCGCGATGCATCGCCTCGAAGTCCTTCGGACCGTAGAGACGGATCTGGCCGGTGTTCTTGAGTGGAGCCGTGTCGGCGTCGATGTATGTGACCATCGGATTTCCGTATGCATGAGGCAAAGCCCGGCGCGCCATGGATCGGGACCGCCGCGACGACGGCGGCAGTCCGGCGGGCCGCACAGGCATTCGCGCGTGTCCTTGACCTGACGTATAGCCATAAAACGCAGAGACCACGGGTGCAATGCGCTTTCCGCCGCGCCTGGGGGATTCTGGCGGATGCGCCGCACGCGCGCGGGCGGCGTCGACACGGGGTGTTGCCTCTTGCGCGCCCGCGCGCGGGCGAGTACCCAGAACGTGCGCGGACGTGGTGGAACTGGTAGACACAAGGGACTTAAAATCCCTCGGCCTCGGTCATGCGGGTTCGAGTCCCGCCGTCCGCACCAGTTGCAAGGTCCGTCAAAGCCGGCCAAGAGGGTGCATGGCAATGGCGGCGCGACAGTTTCGGCGAGACGCGCCAGATGGATCGTAGACGACGAAAGACGCCCGACACGTGATCTCGCTTCGCCCCGTTCTCAATGTTCTCGGCTTCCTCTATGTGGGCCTTGCCACCGCCATGCTGATCCCGGCCATGGTGGATGTGGCCGCGCGCAATGCCGACTGGCAGGCCTTCGTCATGTCGGCGCTGGTCACCGGGCTGATCGGGCTGTTGCTCTCCGTCGCCGTCGGCGGGTCGCTGAGCGAGGGGCTGAACATGCGCCAGACCTTCGTGCTCACCACGCTTTCCTGGATGACGTTGCCGGCCTTCGGGGCGCTGCCGTTCCTATGGCTCGGCATCGGCTATGCCGACGCGGTGTTCGAGGCCGTCTCCGGCTTCACCACCACCGGCTCGACCGTGCTGTCTGGCCTCGACGGCCTGCCGCCGGGGCTGCTCGTCTGGCGCTCGCTGATGCAGTGGATGGGCGGCGTCGGCATCATCGTCATGGCCATCGTGCTTTTGCCGTTCCTCAAGATCGGCGGAATGCAGCTGTTCCAGACGGAAAGCTCCGACCGCAGCGAGAAGATCGTGGCGCGCTCGATCGAGCTGGTGCGGCTGATCGGCGTCTCCTACCTGTTCCTGACGCTTCTGTGCGCGCTGGCCTATTGGGTCACCGGCATGAGCGTGTTCGATGCGGTCAACCACGCTTTCACCACCATCGCCACCGGCGGCTATTCCACCCACGACGTGTCCTTCAGCTATTTCACCAATCCGGCGACCGCCTGGGTCGCCATCGTGTTCATGCTGATCGGGTCGCTGCCCTTCGTGCTCCTGATCCAGGCGCTGCGCGGCGAGCCGCTGGCCCTGTGGCGCGACCCGCAGGTGCGCGCCTTCTTCGGCTTCGTGGTGCTGGTATCGCTGGCGGTCACGGTCTATCTCGGCCTGCAGCACCGGGTGCCCTTCGGCGATGCGCTGCGCATGTCGGCCTTCAACATGGTCTCCGTGGTGACCGGCACCGGCTATGCCTTCGGCGACTACACCACCTGGGGCGCGCCGATCATCGTGCTGGTGCTTTTGCTGAAATTCGTCGGCGGCTGCACGGGGTCGACCACGGGCGGCATCAAGATCTTCCGCTTTCTGGTGTTCTTCGGCACGGTGCGCGCGCATCTGCGCCGGATGGTCCGGCCCAACCGCGTGCTGCCGGAATCCTATGGCAAGGCGCGGCTGACCAACGAGCTCTCCTTCTCGGTCCTGGCGTTCCTGGTGGTCTATATGGGCACGGTCGGCGTGCTGACGCTGGTGCTCGCCGGCTTCGACCTCGATCTCGTGACGGCGCTCTCGGCGGCGGCGACCGCGGTCGGCAACGTCGGGCCGGGGCTTGGCCCGATCATCGGACCGACCGGCAACTTCGCGCCGCTTCCCGATGGCGCCAAGTGGATCCTGTCCTTCGCCATGCTGATGGGGCGCCTCGAACTCTTCACCGTTCTCGTGCTGCTCGACCCGGATTTCTGGTCGCGCTGAGACGTCCGTCCGTCAGGAGGCCTTTCGTCTTGCAGTTTCCCGAAGCTCTGGTCAGCGGGCGGCTCACGCGCCGCTACAAGCGGTTTCTTGCCGATGTCGTGCTGGATGATACGGGCGAGGAGATCACCGCCCATTGCGCCAATCCGGGCGCGATGCTGGGCCTGACGGCGCCGGGATCGCGCGTCTATCTCTCGCGCTCCGACAATCCGAAACGTAGGCTGAAATACTCCTGGGAGCTGATCGAGGCCGACGAAACGCTGGTGGGCATCAACACCGCCCATCCCAATGCGCTGGTCGAGGAAGCGCTGCAGGCCGGGCTGGTCCCGGAGCTTTCAGGCTTCGCAAGTCTGCGCCGCGAGGTCAAATACGGCCGCAACTCGCGCATCGACATCCTGCTGGAGGCGGAGAGCGCGCCGCCGGTCTATGTCGAGGTGAAGAACGTGCATCTGATGCGCGCGGCCGGGCTTGCGGAATTTCCCGATTCGGTGACCGCCCGGGGGGCGAAACATCTCGTCGAGATGTCGGACATGGTGGCCGCCGGCGCGCGCGCCGCGATGGTCTATCTGGTGCAGCGGGGCGATTGCGAAACGCTGTCGCTCGCCCGCGACATCGACCCGGCCTATGCGGCGGCCTTCGACGCGGCGCGGGCGGCCGGCGTCGAGGCCTATGCGCTCGGCTGCAGCGTCAGCCCGAGCGAGATCGTCGCCGACCGGACTGTCGCGCTTAACCCGTGACGCCTTAGGCGACGCCGCCGGGACCCTGCTTCACCACGATGGGGGCGTTGTTCGGCACCCGGGCCGCCAGGTCGATGACGTCCTGGTTGAGCAGGCGCACGCAGCCCGACGAGACCGCCTTGCCGATGGACCAGACCTCCATCGTGCCGTGCACCCGGTAGATCGTGTCGCGTCCGCCCTCGAAGATGTAGAGCGCGCGGGCGCCGAGCGGGTTCTGAAGGCCCGGCTCCATGCCGTTGCGGTATTTCTCCAGTTCCGGCTCGCGCTCGATCATCTCCGCCGGCGGCGTCCAGGTCGGCCAGGCGCGCTTGTAGGCTATGCGCGCGCGCCCGCCCCAGGAGAAGCCGGCACGGCCGATGCCGACGCCGTAGCGCAGCGCCTGGCCGTTCTCCATCACCAGGTAGAGGAAGCGGTTCGGGGTGTCGACGACCAGCGTCCCGGGGCGCTCCTGGGTCGGATAATCCACCACCTGGCGGAAGTAGACCGGATCGAGCTTGCGCAGGTCGACGGCGGGAATCGGGAATTTCTCCTGCGGCATCGCCGCATACATCGCCAGGTAATAGGGATCGATCGCGGAGGGGCCGGCGACAACGGGGGCCGGACGCCGTGCCGTTCCTGTGGTGCAGCCGGCAAGAGCGAGCCCGGCCGCCCCGGTGATCAGGGCGCGGCGTGTCAGGAGGCTTGAAGAAGGAGCAGCGGTATGTGTCATCGTGTGTCGCATGTCATGAGAAAAGCAAGGCAGCCGGCGGTCTGCGCGGCGGCGGAACGGTCTGCGTGGCCGGTGTCGGTCGCGCTCAGCGCGGAGGCGGCGTCAGCCGGCCCATCGCAACCGGTGCGGGTTCCTGCCAGACGACCTGCAGGTGCCGTCCCCTGACGGGCGCCGGCACGGCGAGGGGCGGTGCGAGCGGAAGGATGTAGCCGACACAGGCGCCCGCGCGCGGGCAGGTTTTCGATGTGAAGGCACCGCTTCGCTCATCGGCCGCGTCGAGCTGTGCGACGCTTGAGGTCGCGTCCGCACCGGCGGGCAGGGCCGCGGCTGCGAGCGAGACCGGGTGCGACGCCAGGCTCAATGCACGCGCCGCCGATGCGTCGATGTGCACCGACGCCAGCAGCAGAAGGGCAAAGATGACCGCGCGCCGGGCGCTGAGGCGAAAAATATTCATAGGCTGTTATAGCCTTCGAAAATGCGCCGAAATATGGGCATTTTCTCACTTTTTTGCGAGTGGGCAGCTGCCTTGCGCGTCCTGCAGGGCAGCTGCGCCTGCGCTCAGCCCTGGGTGCTCTTGGCGATCGGCGGCTGAAACTGCCAGCCCATGTCCCAGGGAAAATAGATCCAGGTGTCCTGCGAGACCTCGGTGACGAAAGTGTCGACCAGCGGCCGGCCCATCGGCTTGGCGTAGACGGTGGCGAAATGCGCATCCGGCAGCATGTCGCGCACGACGCGGGCCGTCTTGCCGGTGTCGACGAGATCGTCGATCACGAGCACGCTTGCGCCCTTGCCGCCCTTCAGGTTGATGACGTCGTGGTCGACGGGCTTGATGACCTGCAAGGCACCCTGTTCCTCGTAGTCGTGGTAGGAGGCGATGCAGACGGTCTCGATCATGCGGATGCCGAGCTCCCGGGCAACGATGGCCGCCGGTACGAGGCCGCCTCGGGTGATGCAGACAATCGCTTCCCACGTTCCCTGACCCGACAGGCGCCACGCAAGGGCGCGGCTGTCGCGGTGGAACTGGTCCCAGGAAACGGGAAAGGCTTTCGGCTGTTGCGGGTCTTCCATCGGGGTCGTGTCCTGTTCGAAAGGCGAGAGGTCAGGTGGAAATCTGGTCGGCGACGGCAGTACGGATCGCATCGGCGGCCGCGTTCATGGCGGCGATGTCGCGCGAGCGCACGACGATCTGGGTGGAGAAACGCCCGTCGTTGGAGCGCGGGTAGGAGCCGATCATCACGCCGGGATGTGCGTCCTGGATCGCGCCGAGCGCGGCCGCGATCCGGCTTTCCGGCACATCCGCGTCGATGGCGGTGGAATGCATCTTCAGGCCCGTCTTCAGCGTCGGGCCGATCGCGTCCAGCATGGCCTGCATCACCGCCGGCACGCCGGCCATGACATGCACGTTGCCGATGCGAAAGCCGGGAGCCTTGGAAACGGCGTTTTCGATCAGGTCGGCGCCTTGCGGGATCCGCGCCATGCGCAGCCGCGCCTCGGTCAGCTGACCCTTCGGATAGAAGGCGGTGAGGATTTCCACGGCGCGCGGGTCGTGGTCGACGGGCACGCCGAAGGCCTTGCCGATGGCATCGGCGGTGATGTCGTCGTGGGTCGGGCCGATGCCGCCGGAGGTGAAGACATAGGTGTAGCGCGCGCGCAGCGCGTTGACCGCCTCGACGATCCGCTCTTCCACGTCGGGCACGATGCGGACCTCCGACAGGTCGACGCCGATGGCGGTCAGGAACTCGGCCAGATAGCCGATGTTCTTGTCCTTGGTCCGGCCGGAGAGAATCTCGTCACCGATCACCACGAAGCCGGCCGTCACGATGTCGCCGGTCGCTTGCGTTGTCATTCCGTCGTCTCTCCGGTTGCGCGCTGGATCACCTTGCCCGGCCTCACCGGCCTTCGGGCGGGCGCCATCCATACAGCCAATCGAGGCGCGCGAGAAGCCGTTCCCCGCCAAGCCCCTTCATGACGGTGTCGCGCGCGAGCGCCATCGGGCCGGACATGTGATAGACCCGGTCATTGGCTCTCGCCAGACGCAACACGCTCTCGGCCCGGTCCTGCCGTTCGGCCTGATAGCGGGCGAGCGCATCGGGAAGATGGTCGGTCGTGTCGATGGCACGGGCGAGCGCGTCGGCATCCTCGATCGACATGCCGGCCCCTTGCGCGGCGAAGGGCAGCATGGCGTGAGCGGCGTCGCCCAGCAGCGCGAAACGGCCGTTGACCCAGCTGGTGCCCGGATCCATCCCGCACAGCGCCCACTTGAGATAGCCGTCGGGCAGGGAGAGCAGGTCCCGGCATTCGCTCGGCCAGGAGCCGAAGCGGGCGAGCAGGGCGTTCGTGTCGGCCGGCGTGGACCAGCTTTCCTCCTGCCAGTCCTCGGCAACGAGCGCGACGATGTTGAACTGACGTCCCCCGGACACCGGATAATGCACGACATGGGCGCGGCGGCCGAGCCACAGGCCGCTGGTTCCGCGCCATCTTGCCGGCACCCGGTCGACGGGCACCACGGCGCGGTAGGCCGTGCGGCCGCTGAAGACGGCCTGGCGCAGATCCATGACGCGGCGGCGGACGTTCGACCACACGCCGTCGGCGCCGACGAGCGCCCCGCCGCTCAGGTGGTCGTTGCCCTTTTCGGTCTCGATCTCGACCTGCACCGCATCGGCGTTCTGGCGGGCATGGCGCACGCGGGTGCCGAGCCGCAGATCGATCCCGGCGGAGGCTTTCGCCGCGTTCAAAAGGACCTGCTGAAGGTCGCCGCGATGGATGACGAGATAGGGCGCGCCGTAGCGGGCTTCGGCGGTCTGTCCGAGGGGGATTTCGGCAATCGGCTTGCCGGTGCGCGCCGACATCACCCGGATCGCCTCGGGCGCGACCGCGTGCCGGCGCACCGCCTCTTCCAGTCCGAGATCGCGCAGCACGTGGAGGGCGTTCGGCGACAGTTGCAGGCCCGAGCCGATCGGGTCCAGCGCGGGCGCGGCCTCCAGAACGGTGACCGGGCGGGCGCGGCGCGACAGGGCAATCGCCGCCGTCAGTCCGCCGATCCCTGCGCCGGCGATGAAAAGGGTGTCCTGCATGGAGGAGGCCATATGCGCCTTGTCGTCAAAGCCGGTCGCGCGTCGCTCCGCCGGAATGCGGCAAAGGGGCGCCTCGCGACAGGCGCCGGGTCAGGCCGATGCGGCGGCGGGGGTCCAGACGCAGTCGGCAGGGTCGGCCTCGGAGGGGGCAAGCGCCGGGTTGTGGACATAGAGCGTCGAGCAATAGGGACACACGATCTCGCTGTCGCTGCCCATGTCCAGATAGACATGCGGGTGATCGAAAGGCGGCTTGGCGCCAATGCACTTAAATTCCTTCGCGCCGATCTCTATGCGTTCGAGACCGGTGTCGTTTTGGAAGTAGGGGACGACACCATCCGCCATCGTGACCATCCGTCGTTTGTCGTGGTTGCCAGTTGCGCGGACCATACGCAGGAAGAGGGCGCTTGAACAGGGGGCGCGGGCCGGAAATGCACCCGCCGCACAGCCCGGAGCCCGCACCCGGCGGCCGGGCGCCTCCACCCGCCGGCGGTGCCCGCATCGGCGGGGGTTTCATCCCCATCCGCTGGCACTATCTTAGCGGCTCCTGTTTTTACGTTTACGTTAAGGTCAAACCATCATGCCGCATTTCGAGTCCGCCGGTCTTCGGCTCGCCTATCTGGACGAGGGCCGCGGAGAGCCCATCCTGCTGATCCACGGCTTTGCCTCGAACAAACAGGTGAACTGGGTCTATCCCGGCTGGGTCGAGATGCTGGTCAAGGCCGGACGCCGGGTGATCGCCATCGACAATCGCGGCCATGGCGAAAGTCATGGGAGCCACAATCCGGATGACTATGGCGCGCCGACGATGGCCGAGGACGCAAGGCGGCTTCTCGATCACCTCGACCTGCCCCGGGTGGACGTCATGGGCTACTCCATGGGGGCGCGCATCTCGGCCTTCCTGACGCTCAATCATCCCGAACGGGTGCGCAGCGCCATTTTCGGCGGGCTCGGCTACGGCATGATCACCGGGGTCGGCAATCCCGAGCCGATCGCCGCAGCACTTGAGGCGGAAAAGCTCTCCGACGTCAGGGATCGCACGGGCCGTGCGTTCCGGGCGTTTGCCGACCAGACCAAGTCCGACCGCCTGGCGCTGGCCGCCTGCATGCGCTCCTCGCGCCAGAAGATCTCGAAGGAAGAAGTCGCCCGGATCACCCAGCCGGTGCTCGTCGCCGTCGGGACCCGTGACGAGATCGCCGGCTCGGCGTCGGAGCTTGCCGCGCTGATGCCGCGCGCCGAGGTGCTCGACATCCCGAACCGCGATCACATGGTCGCGGTCGGCGACAAGGTCTACAAGGCCGGCGTGCTCGCCTTCCTGGAATCGGTCGCACGTGAGGGTCGGGGATGAGCGCGCGGCAGATCGATCTCACCGGTGCGGACGGCAACCGGCTCGTCGCCGACGTCTTCGGCGACAGGGGCCGCCCGGCGCTGCTTTTCCATGGCGGGGGGCAGACCCGTCACGCGTGGGACGCGACCGGGGGCCGGCTCGCCAAGGTCGGCCTGCAGGCCTGGAGCGTCGACCAGCGCGGCCATGGCGACAGCGACTGGGTGGAGGCCGGCGGATACCGTTTCGAGGATTTCGGGCGCGACGTGGTTGCGCTGTCGGACCGGATCGCCGATGAGGCCGGGCACCGCCCGATCGCGATCGGCGCCTCGCTTGGCGGGATCGCGTCGCTGCTGGCTGAGGGCATGCTGAAGCCCGGCAGCCTGTCGGCGCTGGTGCTTGTCGACATCACGCCGCGGATGGATCCGTCCGGCGTCAACAAGATCATCTCCTTCATGTCGGAGCGCATGCACGACGGCTTCGGTTCCGTCGAGGAGGCCGCCGATGCCATCGCCAGCTACCTGCCGCACCGCTCCCGGCCGAAGTCGCTCGACGGGCTGTCCAAGAACCTGCGCCGGCATTCCGACGGCCGCTACCGCTGGCACTGGGATCCGCGCTTCATCGAGCAGAGGCACGATGGCGACGCGGACGAGCCGCATCACATCGAGGCGGACCTGATGGCGGCGGCACGCGCGCTCACCATCCCGGTGCTGCTGGTGCGCGGCGCGCGGTCGGAACTCGTCACCGACGCGCATGTCGAGGAGTTCATGACGCTGGTGCCGCATGCGCAATATGCCGACGTCAAGGGAGCAGGCCACATGGTCGCCGGCGACCGCAACGACGCCTTCGCCGGCGCCGTGGTGTCCTTCCTCGACCGCCTGAAGGCCGCCTGACACGCCGGTGTTTCGCGGCGCTTTTCCCCGCAATCCCCTGCGTCTTCGGGCTGTGGACAACTCCCGGCGGCGCGGTTCGCCGTTGCGGGGCGGGTTCTGCCTGAGCGGTAATTTTTTTCAGGAAATCAGCGATTTACATGGTTAACCGAGTGTTAAGTCGCAGCTTTAACGGCATGACTCATCACTTCAAGAAGATGCTGGATCTTCTTGTTTTTGCACAGCAAGTCGCGCCAACTTAATGTGTGTCGGGAGGGGTGGCTTCATCCAGAGCATGAAGCGGCTCAAAGACAGAATCAATCCCGGTCCGGCCGGCAGGGAATCAGTCCTGCGCGGCTGCGTCAAGGCGGGTCTCCCGGATCCGGCCTCTCCGGCCTCGGCTTGATCCTGAGGCTGCGCGGAATCGGTTAACAAAGTGACTCCGCGCCGCGCGTTCATCGACCGGTGAAGCTGGGCGTTCTCTTTTCCAGGAAGGCGCTGCGGCCTTCGGCAAAGTCGGCGCTGTCGAAACAGGCATCGGCAAGCCGCTCGCAGGCCTCGCGGTCCTGCGGGGACATCGCGCCTGCCACGGCGTCGATCCCGGCCTTCGCGGCGGCGAGTGTGAGCGGGGCGCCGAGGGCGATCGTCGCGGCGAGGTCGCGCGTTGCCGCCTCGAGGTCGCCGGGCGCAACGAGCGTGTCCACCAGGCCGACGTCGCGGGCCTTTGCGGCGTCGAGCCGCTGGGCTGTGAAGAACATCAGCTTGGCGCGGGAGGGCCCGACGAGGCGGACGATGTCGGCGATGGCCGACGGCGGATAGGCAATGCCGAGGCGGGCGGCGGGGATGCCGAAGTGCGCCGTCTCGTCGGCGATGCGCAGGTCGCAGGCAGCGGCGAGGCCAAGCCCGCCGCCGAGGCAGAAGCCGCGCACCATGGCGATCGTCGGCAAGGGGCACTCGCGCAAGGCGTCGAAGGCGGCGACATTGGTCGCCTCATAGGCCTGCGCGGAGCGAGCGTCCTTGCGAAGGGTGGCGAACTCGGAAATATCCGCCCCGGCGACAAAGGTCGCATCCCCGGCGCCGCGCAGGACCACGCAGCGCAGTCCGGGCGTCGCGGCAAGGGCGGCAAGCGCGCCGGGAAGGGCGCGCCACATCTCCAGCGTGACGGCGTTGCGCCGGGCGGGATTGTGAACGATGAGCCAGCCGGTCGCTCCCTCGACGCGGGTCTCGATGCGGGGGCTGTCGGGCGTGTCGTGGTCGCTGCCCCGCGTCGTGCTGTCATTTGTCATGCCGGTCCCCATCTCCCGCCGTGGTCGCCCGGTTTTGGCAGGGCCTTGGCCGATTGTCCAATGGTCCGCAAGGACGCGCCTGCATCGACCCTGCCAGAAATCCCGAGGCGATTGCTTGGCTATGGTCATTCTGCGGTCAATGGCTATATGATTTCTGCAACTGAAGACTGCTTGGGTGCGCGCTCGCCGGCCGGAACCGGAGGCGAAGCCGCGACAGCACAGGAGGCAGAGATGCCGCAATCCCAGCAAATTTCCGAAGCGGCGGGCCTGCCGCGTCACGACCCCGTGTGGGAGAGGTTGCGCGAGGAGGCCGAGGCGATGGTGCGCTGCGAGCCGGCGCTCGCCTCCTTCGCCTATGAGACGGTGCTCAATCACGACCGTCTCGAGGAGGCCGTGGTGCACCGGCTCGCCGACCGGCTCGGCCATGTCGTCGTGTCGCCCTCGCTGATCCGCCAGACCTATCTGGAGGCGCTTGCCGACAGCCCCGCGCTTGGCGACACGTTCCGCGTCGACCTCGTTGCGGTCTACGACCGCGATCCGGCCTGCACCCGGTTCCTGGAGCCGCTGCTCTACTTCAAGGGCTTTCACGCGCTGCAGACGCACCGGCTGGCGAACTGGCTGTGGCGGCGCGGGCGCAAGGATTTCGCGCTCTATCTGCAAAGCCGCAATTCCGAGATCTTCCAGGTCGACATCCACCCGGCCGTGCCGGTCGGCAACGGCGTGTTCATGGATCACGCCACCGGCATCGTCATCGGGGCGACGGCACAGATCGAGGACAATGTCTCGATCCTGCAGAACGTCACCCTCGGCGGCACCGGCAAGGAGGAGGGCGACCGCCATCCCAAGATCCGTCACGGCGTCCTCATCGGCGCCGGCGCCAAGGTGCTCGGCAACATCGAGATCGGCCATTGCTCGAAGGTGGCGTCCGGCTCGGTGGTGCTCGCCGACGTGCCGGCCAACTCGACGGTCGCCGGCGTTCCGGCGCGCGTCGTCGGCAAGGCCGGCTGCAGCGAGCCGTCGCGCACGATGGACCAGCTCATCGTGCCCGAGGCGGGCGGGACCTCCGACGGCTGAACGTTTTGCGCCCGCGCGCAGACCCTGTGTGGAGCCCCCTGCGCACCGCTTTCGCTCGCCGAATTCGGGGAGCGTTTGGGGAAAGGCCGGGTTAGCTCTTGGTTCGCGGCCGCGAATGTGTAGGCTTGCGCGCTTCAGAACGGGTCGAACTGCGTGATGTGCCGGCGTGTCAGGTCTTGACGATTGCCGGCGCAGGGTGCATCGCGACCCGATGACACATCCCGGACCGCCGCGTGGCGCGGCGGTCAGTCCAAAGGAGCTCTCCGTGAAGCCTGACGAAATCCGCAAGCTCGAGGCCTATCTGAAGAAGAAATTCGAACTTCCGAAGCTTGCCGTCCGGGCGCGGCCCAACAAGGACGATTCCGCGGAAGTCTATATCGGCGACGAATTCATCGGCGTTCTCTACCGCGACGATGACGACGACGATCTGAGCTGGAGCTTCCAGATGTCCATCCTCGAGTTCGATATCGAGGAAAGCTGACGCGTCCGCCGACGGACCGCCGGAGCGGGTGAGGCGTCGAGGACGCCGTTGCACCGCATCCGGCGTCCGTCCGGCATCGTCGTCTCTCAGGCTGCTCCCAGGCTGCCGGATCCGGCTAGGGTGCGAAGGAGGCGACCAGCCTCGCGATGGCGCCGTCCATGGCGCGCCAGTCCGCGAGATGCACCTGGCGAAAGCGATAGGTCGCCATCAGACCGGTTCCGGTCCGGACCGTGCGTTCGCAGTTTGCCGCCAGCGCCTGGTCGCGCGGCGTGAAGCAGCGCGCGGCGAACAGTTTCCCGCCATCACGTGCGTGGGCAACGAAATCCGTGCCCGCCAGCCCGTCGCCGGCAAGCGGCAGCAGGGCCAGTCCCTCCGGCCCCGGAAAAGCCTCCCCGGCGGAGAGGGACATCCACACCCGTTCAAAACGTTCGTTGGTATCCAGCCCGCCCGCGTCGGCGCGCAGCGCCAGCGACATCACGGCCGAGCGGTCGCCGGGATCGGCGAAGGACCGCGCATTTGCTTGCGTATATCCTTCAAGCGACGGCCACAGCACCGCCAGATGCAGCGTTTCAACGGCGCCGGCGCCGGCGCGCTCGTCGGAGTGTCGCATCATGTTGGCGGGAATGCTCTGGGCGATGGCGCCGATACTGACCGGCACGCGCTCCGGGCTCTGCGTCCAGCTGCTCGGCTGGCTCGTATAGGTCATCCACTTTCCGACCGTATGCGCGACGAGCGCCGTGCCGACGAGGGCAAGCGCCACGACCATCGGCGTGAAATGCCGCGCCCGCATCCCCGTTCCGTTCGGCAAGGTCATCGGCATCATGCGCGAACTCCGGCGGCCGGCGTCGTCCCGGCCGCGATCGGGGCCGCAGTGTCCCGTCGGGGGACGTCTGTCCCGTCCTGACGCGGATCATGGGGCCAAGGGTTCGCCATTTTATGGTTACCGGTGTGTTAATGCGTCAATCGAAACGGCACGCGAATTGCTGGAAGGAGAGCAGAGTTTCTGATTAAGGTTCGGTGAGATTTGGTTAACGGGAGGTTAACAGGCGAATGACTGACTTGGCGCTGGCGGCATACATCGGAAGTGCCGGTTTCGTGGTGGCCGGGATTCTCGGCAGTTTCTATCAGCTTTTGACCGGTGAGCCGTTGAAGTTCGCGATTTCCGTGGAGACCTGGCTGAAGGGCGTGTTCTCCTGCCTTTTGTGCGTTTTCGCGGGCCCGTTCATCATCATGCGCAACGCGATTCGCGGCCGGAAGATCGAACAGCGCCCGATCGGCTGGCTCGTGGCATCCTCCACCATTGCCGGCATGTGGTCGATCTGCTCGGGCGTTTTCGTGCTGCAGGTCGCGTTTATGATCTTGCTCTAGCTGCGCTGGCCGGCGCGGACCGGCCCGCAGGGTCCCGTTTCCCGATCAGGAGATTGCGATGGCCATTTATCGGCTCGACGACCGGACGCCGGAATTGCCGGATGCCGGCGACTTCTGGATTGCCCCCGACGCGTCCGTTATCGGCGCCGTGGTGCTGAAACCTCATGCCAGCGTCTGGTTCGGCGCGGTTCTGCGCGGCGACAACGAGACGATTACGCTTGGCGAGCGCACCAATGTGCAGGACGGATGCGTGTTGCACACCGACATGGGCTATCCGCTGGAGATCGGCCGAGATTGCACCATCGGCCACAAGGCCATTCTCCATGGCTGCACGATCGGGGACAACAGTCTCGTCGGCATGGGCGCGACCGTCCTGAACGGCGCGCGCATCGGGCGCAATTGCATCATCGGCGCCAATGCGCTGATCGCGGAAGGCAAGGAAATCCCCGACAATTCGCTGGTGGTCGGCATGCCCGGACGGGTCGTGCGCGAGCTGGACGCGGCGGCGGCGCAAGGCATCACGGCGTCAGCGCAAGGCTATGTTCGCAACTGGCAGAGGTTTCTCGCCGGCCTGACCCGGCTTCCCGACGGAAGGCCGGCCGACTGAAGACCGGACGAAAAAAATGGGCCGGTCCCGAAGGACCGGCCCGACAACCCGACCTGGGTGTGGGGAGGGGGGATAAGCCGGATTGCCAAAAGTTGGGCGTCTGGTGCGTCAGTTGGAGAGGCTGGCAACCGTGCTGACCCGATGGTCGCTGATTGCCGCCCATTTCGCCGGATTGCGAGCGGATTGCAGCTTCACGAACCGGTAGGGCGTCGAGTACCAGGGCAGCACCGCCTCGATCTGGTTGTCGAGAATGATGTCGCCTTGATCGGTGCGCACGGTCAGGACGGCGTGACCGGCATTGTTGGTGTCCTTGACGACCGTGATGAGCAGGGCGCTCTTCGGCCATCCGCGCTTTTGCAGCACGCGCTGCTTTTCAAGCACGTATTCCTCGCAGTCGCCGGCCCCGGAGCTTGGAAACGTCCAGTATTCCTCCACGCCAAAAAGTTCGACATCCGTGACGGGACGAATCTGGCGGTTCACCTCCGCGTTGACAGCGAGCAGTTCGTTCCACCGCTCCCGGTCGAGCTTCACCACCACGGCATTCCGGTTCTGCGACCGGCATTCGGACGGGTTTTCGCTGCAGAACCCGACATGGCCGGCGGGAGCGCGGGTCGCGCCTCCGACTTCCATGAAGCGTCCGGTGGGCGTGTCCGCTTGTGCCGTTGTGGCGGTGGCGGCGACGATGCATGCGAAGGTTACTGCGATTGCTTTGCTTGCGATGTTCATGTCTATCCCTTCCCCAAGGTTGGATAGATCATGCGGATCGCGCTTTTATTTCAAAATAAAAAGCAAAGTTACATTAAAATCAAAGTCTATTTGAATTCTAAGATAATAATAGTCGAATTGAATTCTATTTTGATTCAAATTTTAGCGGTTTTCCTGCCCGACGCGCGCAAGGGCGCAGGCGCGGCAGCCGGTGCTGACCAGGGTTCCGGCGCAGCGCGCTCGGGGCGCGCGCCGTCCAGCACGCTGCCAATGCGCGGTCAACGCGTTGATTTAAAGAGGATTTTATCCTGAGCGATCGGCATCTTGCGGCCTGGCGTGGTGCCGGCAGACCCGCGCGACGGCAGGGTCCCGACGACCGGCGGTCGTCTTCCGCCGGGCCTGGCGCTATCCGCGCGAGACCGGGCGATCCGGGGCGCGACGGGGGGTGTCATCCGCCGTTACGGCCCGTGTCGGACATGAGTCTGAGTGGAGATTTTTTTGAAAAAAAAAAGCGAGAGCGACGGTGCGATCCGGCTGGCGGTCAGGAAATATGCCGCTCGAGGAGATCGCGGTTCTGGATGTTTGCGAATTCGACCGCAATGCCGTCCTCGGTGTGGCGCACGATCCGCGCCCGCATCTTGCCGATGTCGATGGCGATCCCGAGTTCGGGGCGCACATCGGTCTTCAGGGATGCGCCGGACAGCGACACGTCGACGATGCGGCACTTGTAGGAGCGCCCGTCCGGCAGCACGATCTTGGTGACCGGGTTCTTCGGGGTGAAACGCTCGTGCCTGCGGTCTTCCGGCAGGTTGAGGATGTCGCGGTTCGCCAGCCAGGTGAGAACATTCGCCAGCTTGTCGCGCTTTCGGGCCGTGGCATTGAGGCGGATGGCAAAACCGCCCTCGATCTCGCGCACGACCTCGCCCTCGACACGTCCGATGTGATCGAGATAGGCGACGACACGTTCGCCGACGCGGGCGCTGACAGGGGCGACCAATGCGGCGCCGCCGGGCGACATGTCGACGACCTGGCAGGGATACTCGCGCCGGTCCTCCAGCATGAAGCGCCCGAGGATGTTGACGGGAACACGGCTATGCCGGCGCCGATCGAGCCGCTTCGCGGCTTCCGACGTCTGATATGTAAGTGCCGTGGCGTGCGCCATCCGTCATCGACCTTCCCTGAAGCGCAACGGCAGGACGTGCCGGAATTGCGCTGCATCCTGAAAATAGGGAAGGACGGTTAATAGACGGTAATTGCCGGCGGCGAAGACACGGCCCTCAGGACTTGCCGCCGTCGATGACCATCAGATGCTGGACCTGGCGGCCGCTGCCGGCGACGGATGCCGGAACGAAACCCGCCTCATGCCGAATGCTTGGCACGGTGCTCGTGCGGCGAACCATGCTGGAGGACAGAAAGGCCGGACGCTCGTCGGGCCAGATCAGCCGGACGCTCTTGACGGTCTGGGACAGGATCGGGTGCATGCCCGCCCAGTAGGGCTGTTCCAAAGCGACACAGGCGCCGAGCACGCGGTTGCATCCCTCTCCGGGAATATGCAGCGGCAGCAGGATCATTTCCATGTCGACGCTCTGGCCGCGCTCGGTAAAGCCGCTCAGGCCGACCACGGCCGCGGCCGCATCCTCGGTGATGGCGGCGAGCAGGGTCGCCAGCGCTTCATGGTCTTCCTCCGACCAGCCGCGCAGGATATTGCGGTTTTTCAGCTCCCGGCAGTGCAGGGAGCACAGGCGCGTGCCCGCGAGCCGGTAGCGGTAGGTCTGGGCGTCGATCAGCTCGAGAATGAAGGTGTCGCCGAGGATGCTGCGGATGCTTCCCGGTTCGATCTCGCTGCGGTCGGGGGCCGGGCGGCCGTCGCGCAGGGCGTCCCAATAATCGTACAGGCGCTGTGTCACCGGGTGTTTCATGATCCTGAGGCCCCTCGTTCCGGTTCCGGTTGGGCCGTATTGCCGGCGTCCGTGTCCCGGATTGGAACGCTGGACGGGGCAATCGGCCGCTCGCGGTGAAACGAAGCACGCCCTGTGCCACGCATTCGATCTTTCGCGTTTACCGCCGGTTAAGGTTAACGAAACCTTTCGATTGTCGGAGACGGGCAGGCACGTCACCATCGTCTCGTTGGTTTTGCTGACGTGACGAGCACAAGCGCCCCATCCGACGGTGCGGCGCATCGACCCTTGGAACCGCCATGCGTGCCGCCGGCATGCCGGCGGTTTCTTTTTGTCCGGGCCTCAGGCGACTTGATCTGTTCTCCAATTTGTCCAAGTTGCGGTGTTGACCGCACGTGTCCCGTGCCGGCGAGCCGCACTGTGCCAGTCGGGATCGCGCCAATCGGGATCGCGCCACAAGGGAACCGCAATGACCGTACCCGACATCCGGGGCTCTTCGCCGGAGCTGCCGCCGCCCTCCCAGCCGATCTTCAACCTGCCGCCGGTGATCACCTGGCTGGCCGGCATCCTGATCGCGATCCATGTCGTGAGCACGCTGTTCCTGTCGCGCGACGCGGCGTTCGAACTGATCATCGCCTTCGGGTTTCTGCCCGCGCGCTATTCCGCAGACTTCCTGCCGGGCGTGGCATTGCCGGGCGGGGCGGGGGCCGATGTGTGGACCTTCCTGACCTATGCGTTCCTGCATGGCGGATGGGCGCATCTCTTCGTCAATGTGCTGTGGATGGCGGTGTTCGGCAGCGCGGTCGCGCGCCGGCTCGGGACCCTGCGCTTCCTGCTGCTCTCCGCGCTTTGCGCGATCTCCGGCGCTCTCCTGCACCTTTACCTGCATTTCGGCGAACCGGTCCCGATGATCGGCGCATCGGCCGCGATTTCGGGACAGATGGCGGCGGCCACCCGTTTCGTGTTTCAGGATGGCGGTCCGCTCGGCACATTCCGCCGCGCGGACAATGCGGCCTATCTGGTCCCAGCCAAGGGGGTTGTCGACTCGCTCGCGAATCCGCGGGTCGCGATGTTTCTCACGGTCTGGTTCGGGATCAACCTGGTGTTCGGGCTGATCTCCACGCCATTCGGCGGATCGAGCGGGAGCGTTGCCTGGGAGGCCCATATCGGCGGTTTCGTCGCCGGTTTCGCGTTGTTTTCGCTGTTCGATCCGGTGCCGCGCCGGCGCGGGTGACCGTGCCCGACCCCGGCAATTGCGGATTGCACCCCCGACAGGATTTGTCATGATGAGACAGGCGCGCCCCTCGGGGCGCGCGTGAGGGACCAATTCTGGCTTCACGGGAGGAGGCGCGCATGACAGTCGCATCGATTTTGAATCAGAAGGGCCGGGACGTGGTGACGGAGCGCGCCGGTACCAGCTTGCGCGAGATCTGCTCGATCCTGGGCACGCGCCGGATCGGCGCCATCGTGATCACCGGGCAGGACGGCAAGATCGAGGGCATCATCTCCGAGCGGGATGTGGTGCGGGCGATTTCTCAGCACGGGGTCGATGCGCTCGACCGCCCGGTCTCCGATTTCATGACGGCCTCGGTGGTGACCTGCGAGCCGCAGGAGACCGTGAACTCGGTCATGGCGCGGATGACCGGCGGCCGCTTCCGCCACGTACCGGTGGTGCAGGACGGAAAGCTGGCCGGCCTGATCTCGATCGGCGACGCGGTGAAGCACCGCATGGCGCAGATCGAGCGCGAGGCGGAGGACATGCGCAACTACATTGCCATGACGTGACGGCGCGTTCCCCCGGATCGACGGATCCGGGAGCGGCAAAAACAAGCGGCACGCGCGCGGGCGCGTGCCGTTTTCGTTTGAAGAGGTGTCTGGAGGCAAGCGCTGCGGCGCACCGCGGGCCGGGGTGCCGCTCAGCTCTTGCCGTAGACGACGTCCGGATCATAGACCCGCGCGTCGCCGGTCGGCTCCAGGCGGGGCGAGCCGTCCGGGCCCAGTTCCACGCGGCGGTAGAAGCAGGACTTGTAGCCGACGTGGCAGGTGGCGCCATTGCCGGCGACGCGGACCTTCAGGACAATCGCGTCCTGATCGCAGTCGGTGAGAACCTCCACCACCTGCTGGACCTGGCCCGAGGTCTCGCCCTTTTTCCAGAAGCTCTGGCGCGAGCGGCTCCAGTACCAGGCCTCGCCCGTCTTGAGCGTGCGGGCGAGCGCCTCGGCGTTCATGTAGCCGACCATCAGCACGGACCCGTCGTCCGCGTCCGTCACGACGCAGGCGATCAGCCCGTCCGCGTCGAACTTCGGCTGAAAGCCAGTGCCTGTCTCGATGTCGGTCTTGTCGCCGCGCGCAGCGAAAATCGTGTCGCTCATGTCCGTCCGTTCGTTGCGCGCGCCTGTGCCGCCCGTGCCGGGATCAGCCGCGCCTTGTGTCGCGCACCAGGCTCATGAAGCGGACCTGTTCGCTCGGATCGTCGCGGAAGACGCCGGTGAACTGGGTCGTGATCGTTGAGACGCCACGCTTCTGGACGCCGCGCATGGTCATGCACTGGTGCTCGGCTTCCAGCATAACGGCGATGCCGCGCGGGGCAAGATGGGTGTCCATCGCCTCGGTGATCTGCGCCGTGAGGTTTTCCTGCGTCTGCAGGCGCTTGGCGAAGATGTCGACCACACGGGCGATCTTCGACAGGCCGACCACGCCCTCGGTCGGGTAATAGGCGACATGCGCCTCGCCGACGAAGGGCAGCATGTGGTGCTCGCAATGGGAAAAGAACGGAATCCCGCGTACGAGCACGATGTCGTCATAGCCGCCGACGTCCTCGAAGGTGCGCTTCAGGTGTTCGGCCGGATCCTGGTCGTAGCCGGAGAAGATCTCCTTATACGCCTTGGCGACACGCTTGGGCGTGTCGAGCACGCCTTCGCGAGTCGGATCGTCGCCCGCCCAGGCGAGCAGCGTGCGCACGGCAGCTTCCGCTTCCTCGCGCGTGGGTCGCGCCAGCGGGGTCTCGGTGCTGTCGTCGCGCTGCGCGACCGGGTTTAGAATGGCATCCATTGCGGGCTCCCCCGTTTGTACTCTCTTACGCATGCGATACGCTGACCCCGTCGCTTCGGACCACATGAATCATCAGGTGCGACAATCCTTTCGCGGCGAGATCGCACGGCAATCTGGTTGAATTGCGGCACCGCGCCCGGCTCCGTGATCGCAGGGCAGCGTGACAAAGGACAGGTCCCGTTTCTTTCGCGCGCTGCTCCCTATATAAGGGGAAGAACGGGCTGTGAAGCTGGAACGCCGGTGTCACGCTTTCTTGATGAGGCACGTATGCTTGACGACGTCTACAACGCGAAAATCCTGGAACTGGCCGGCAATATCCCCCGTATCGGTCATCTTCAAGCGCCTGATGCATCTGCAAAGGCTCACTCTAAGTTGTGCGGTTCGACGGTCAATGTCGACTTAAAAGTGCATGATGGTGTTGTGACCGATTTTGCGCATGAGGTCAAAGCATGCGCGCTGGGCCAAGCATCCTCCGCGATCATGGCGCGCAACATCGTCGGCGCGAGTGCCGCCGAGCTCAGGGATGTGCGCCAGCGCATGTGGGCGATGCTCAAGGAGGGCGGCCCGCCGCCGGAGGGCCGCTTCGCCGAATGCGCCTTCCTGGAGCCGGTGCGCGCCTACAAGGCCCGCCACGCCTCCACGATGCTGACTTTCGACGCTGTGGTCGACGCGCTGGACAAGATCGACGCGGCCCGCGGCTCGGATGCCGCCTGAAACGAGCGCCGCGCCGCGGCGCGGCGTCTGACGGGCTTTGAAAGGCCGACGTCATGTGTCCTTCGACATCGCCCAGGAGCGCCGGGCCCAGGAGCGCCGGCCGGACCGGTTTCGGCGCGCGCATTGCGCTCGGGTTGATCCGCGTCTACCAGCTGACGCTTTCGGCCTTCATCGGGCGCTCCTGCCGCTATGCGCCGAGCTGTTCGGAATATACCTCCGACGCCATTCGCCGCCATGGCCTGTGGGCCGGCGTCTGGATCGGCCTTGCCCGGTTGCAGCGCTGCCGGCCGGGCGGGGGCAGCGGTTTCGATCCCGTGCCCGAGACCTGCGATCACAGTCGCCACCGCTTCCGCCCCTGGCGGTTCGGGCGCTGGAAATCCGATCATATCGACCCGTCGACACGGCTCGACTGAAGCCATGCATTTTCTTGGCCCGGCATGCAGATCGCGCGCGAGACGCGACGCATTTCAGGGAGTAATGCGGCAATGACTTTCTTCCGTTTTCGGGCGTAGCGCGATGTTGTCCAGCAGTTTACCGGACGTTGAAATACGCCTGGCCCAGATGTCCGACCTTCCCGACCTGTTGCGCCTTGAAAACGCGTGCTTTTCCGGCGACCGCATTTCGCGGCGCAGCTTTCGCCGTTTTCTGGAAAGCGCCGGCGCCTCCTGTCTCGTCGCCGAGGCAAACGGGCAGATGCTTGGATATGCGCTGCTGCTGTTTCGCTCCGGCACGGCGCTGGCGCGGCTCTATTCGTTTGCCGTCGATCCGGCAGCGCGCGGCTCCGGCCTGTCGCGCCGGTTGCTTGCCGCCGCCGAGGCGGACGCCTTCGAGCGCGAGCGCATCCTGCTGCGGCTGGAGGTGCGCGAGGACAATGCGCCGGCCCGTGCGCTCTACGAGCGGGCCGGCTATCGGCGCCACGGGCGGGTTGCGGATTACTATGAGGACGGCACGGCCGCGATCCGCATGGAAAAGCTGCTGCACGACGAGGCGGCGCCGCCTTCCGCTGTGCCCTATTTTTCGCAGACGACCGATTTCACCTGCGGCCCCGCCTGCCTGATGATGGCGCTGAAGCACCTCGGTGCGGTCGAGACGCTCGACGAGCGGCTGGAGCTGCGCCTGTGGCGGGAAACGACGACGATCTATCTGGCTTCCGGACATGGCGGCTGCGGCCCCTTCGGCATGGCGGTCGCCGCCGCCCATCGCGGTGTCGAGGCCGAGGTGCGGCTGGCGCCGGGCGGGCATCTGTTCCTGTCGTCGGTGCGCGATCCGGACAAGCGCCGGGTGATGGAGATCGTCCAGGACGACTACCGGGGCGAAGCCGCCCGGCTCGGCATCGACAGCACCGGCGAGCCGCTCTCGGCCCCGGACCTCGCCGAAGCGGTGCGCGGCGGGGCGCTGGCGATCGTGCTGATCTCCGAGTACCGGATGCTGGGGCGGCGCGGCCCGCATTGGGTGCTGGTGCAGGGGCAGGATCCGCGCCACTTGTTCATTCACGACCCCTGGCTCGGCTACGAGGGCTATGAAACGCCGCAGGATGCTGCCAACCTGCCGATCCCTTTCGCGGAATTCGATCGCATGGCACGCTGGGGCAAGCCGCCGGTCCGCGCTCAGATCCTCCTCAAGAAGGCACTGTAGGTCATGGCCACATGGGTCGTACTCGTCGACAATCCCAAGGATGTCTCCAACGCCGACACGCCGCACAAGGTGATGAGCGTGCGCGACTACCTAATGCGGCCGAAGCTTTTCACCGGCACGCATCCCAATATCATCAACCTGTCGCGCTCCTACGCCTATCAGGGCGCGGGCTATTACGCCTCGCTGCTGGCCGAGGCGCGCCAGCACCGCGTGCTGCCCAACGTCGAGACGATGATCGAGCTGTCCCGCAAGGGACTCTACCGTCATGCGCTCCCGGAGCTCGAGGACAGCCTCAACCGCTGCCTCGCCAAGGCGGACAAGGACGCCGTCGGCGAGCGCATCCTCGTGTGCCTCGGCTACAGCAGCGTCGCCGCGCTGGAACCCTTCGCGCGTCTGCTGTTCGACTGGTACCGCGCGCCGATCCTCGAGGTGACGCGCACCTCCGCCGACTGGTCGGCGATCGCCCGCATCCGTACGGTGTCGATTTCCGATCTCGATGCGGAGCGCCGCGCCTTCATGATGGAGAGCCTGGAGCGCTACACCCATCGCGCCTGGCGCGCGCCGAAGCAGCGCGTGCCGATGAAATATTCGCTCGCCGTGCTGTCCGACCCGAAGGAGGAGCTGCCGCCCTCCAGCCAGGCGTCGCTGCGCCACATGGCCAAGGTCGCCGCGCGTCAGGGGGTGGAACTCGTGCCCATCGGCAAGGGCGACCTCGACCGGCTGGCGCAACATGACGCGCTCTTCATCCGCGAGACGACGAATATCGACAATCACACCTATCGCTTCGCCCGCCGCGCGACGCAGGAGCGCATGCCGGTGATCGACGATCCGGTCTCCATGATCCGCTGCACCAACAAGGTCTATCTGGCCGAACTGATGGAAAGCCACGGCGTGCCGGTGCCGCGCACCGCGATCCTTTCCAGCGTCAAGGAGGCGGCCGGCCTTGAACAGCGGCTCGGCTCGCCGGTGGTCCTCAAGATCCCGGACGGTTCCTTCAGCCGGGGCGTCTTTCGCGTTTCGGGCGAGGCGGAGATCGCGAAAAAGCTGAAACTGCTGCTCGACGACAGCGACATCATCATCGCCCAGGAATATTGCCCGACGGAATTCGACTGGCGCATCGGCGTGCTCGACGGCGAGCCTTTGTTCTCCGTGCAGTATCTGATGGCGAAGAAGCACTGGCAGATCGTCAAGCACGAGGACGGCAAGCAGGCCAAGGAGGGCAGCTTCCGCTCCGTGTCGCTGGCCGAA
>PARB01000085.1 GCA_002709505.1 Paracoccaceae bacterium
GCCGGCGATGCTCCGCCCGCGCGCCTGGAGGCCCCGGAACAAACCGGACAGGCCAGTGCCCCGGTCGAAGCCCCGCCGCGCGCGGCGCTGCCTGACGCGCCGCTGCCGGAGACGATCCGCAATGTGACGCCGGCCGACATCCTGCCGCCGCCGCCGGTGCAAGGGCCGCTGAAGCGGGTCGAGGCCAAGCTGCCGGATCTGCCGAAGGTCGAGGTTCCCAAGGACCTGACCTTCCGCCGCCCGCTGGTGCTGGATGCCGGCACACTGCGCCACAAGAGGCTGACCATCCGCCTCGCCGGCCTGAACGGGCCGGCCCTTGCCGAGACCTGTCCATCGCGGCTCGGCGGCACATGGCCCTGCGGCCGGCGGGCGCGTACCGCACTTCGCGCTTTCGTCAGGCGACGCGCCGTCACCTGCGACGCGGTGACCGAGATTTCGCCCGGCCTGATCTCCGCGCAGTGCCGGCGCCAGGACACGGACCTCAGCGACTGGATGGTCTCGCAAGGGTGGGCCCATCCGGCAGACGATGCTCCGCAAGCGCTGCGGGACGCGGCCGAGGCCGCACGGTCCGGGCGCAAGGGCATCTGGCAGCTCGACTGGCGCGGGGATCTGGACCGGCCGGCACAGACCGCAGACGCCGATCCCGCCGCAGCCGAAGGCGGCACGGACGCGCAACCGGCGCCGGAGGCCGGCGGCGCCGTGCTGGAGGGGCTCCTGGGAGACGTCGAGATCGTGGATACGCCGTGGCACCCGCAAAGCGCGGAGACGCCCGATCCGCAAGATCCGCAAGTCCCGCTCTCCGGAACGGGCGAACGCCTGCCGGACTGAACGGCAGGCCGGTGACCTCAGCGATCCGCGTGCATATGCGCGGCCAGATGCGCGGCCCATCCGCGAAATCCGGCTTCCGACGGGTGGATGCCGTCGTCGCAAAAGGCTTCCGGCACGAGGCCGCGCATCGCCGGGATCGCACGCGCGCCGCGCTCGCGGCACAGGCATGCGCCGGTCGGATCGAGCACGGACACGCGAAGCCGGAGAATGGCCGCCAGATGCGGCGGCAGGCCCGGAACATCGGCCGGATCGAGCATGCGCGACCAGTAGAGCCGGCTTTCGGGAAAGCGCGCCTTCACCGCGTAGATCAGCCCGCCGAACTCCCGCAGGAAGCGCCTGCGGGAATGGTAGTTCTTCATGTCGTTGAAGCCGACCGACAAGAGCACATGCGTGTAGGGCACAGGCTCCAGATTGTGGACGACGTGATCGCGCAACATGCCGGCGGTGGCGGAATTGAACCCCGCCGAGCGCCATTCCACCGGCCGCCCGGCCTGCTCGCTGAGCGCTTCGGCCAGACAGGGCGCGAGGCCGTCTTCCTGACGCTTCAAACCGACGGCGGCGGCCGAGGAATCCCCCAGAACCAGCAGCCTGAGCGGGTCCCCCGCCTCCGCCCCGACGCGCCCGGAGACCGGACCCGGCGGCGGCGGATGGCGATGGATGCGGGCGCGCACGCGCGTGCCCTCGACCGCGTAAAGCGGCAGGGCAAGCCAGCTCAGAACCGAGGCGAACGCACCCATGCCAGTTCCTCTATCGGCAAGACGGTAGGTCCGGACCGCCCTACGCCGCCGACAGTTCGCCGGACAGCGCCTTGGCGATCAGCGCCCGGGTCTCGTCGATGCCGTAGAGCGCGACGAAGGAACCGAAGCGAGGTCCCCGCTCCTGCCCGAGCAGCAGCTTGTAGAGCGCGGAGAACCAGGCAACGGAGACGCCCGGCCCGCCGTCGGGGCTTTTCTTCTTCTCGTCCTGATAGCGCTCGATCCCGCGCGCCACGTCGAGCACGGCGTCCTGAATGGCCGACCCGTCCGCATCCGCCGGGAGCGAGGCGAGTTTCGCGTCGAGGGCGGCCAGCGCCGCGCGCTCCGTCTCGTCGGGCGCGTGAAAGGTCTTCGCCGGCTTCACGAAATCCTCGAAGTAGCGGATCGCGTAACCCACCAGCTCGTCGAGCTTGGGATGGGTCGCGGCGGTGACCCCGGGCGCATAGCGCGAGATGAAGGCCCACAGCACATCCTTGCTGTCCGCATTCGACGCGGACACCAGGTTGAGCAGCATCGAGAACGGCACAGGCAGGTCGACGGCCGGCGGATTGCCCGAGTGGATGTGCCAGACGGGATTGCCGAGCTGCTGCTCGACGGGCATTTCCGGAAACTTCTGCGCGAAGGTGAAATACTCGTCGACCGCCTTCGGGATGACGTCGAAGTAGAGCTTCTTGGCCGTCTTCGGCTTGGTGTACATGTAAAGCGACAGGCTCTCCGGCGAGGCATAGGCCAGCCAGTCGTCGATGGTCAGGCCGTTGCCCTTCGACTTGGAGATCTTCTGGCCGTTTTCATCCAGAAACAGCTCGTAGTTGAAGCCTTCCGGCGGCGGACCGCCCAGCACCTTGCAGATCTTCGACGACAGCGTGACGCTGTCGATCAGGTCCTTGCCGGCCATCTCGTAGTCGACGCCAAGCGCGAACCAGCGCAGCGCCCAGTCGGCCTTCCACTGGCACTTGACGCGGCCGCCGGTCACCGGCGTCTCGACCTTCTCGCCCGTTTCCGGGTCGATATAGACGATGGTGCCCTTCGACACATTGCGTTCCACGGTCGGCACCTGAAGCACCGTGCCGGTGCGCGGGCACACCGGCAGGAACGGCGAATAGGTCTCCTGACGCTCGGGGCCGAGGGTCGGCAGGATGATGTCCTTGACCTTGTCGTAGACGGCAAGCATGCGCAAAAGCGCCTCGTCGAAGCGGCCCGAGGTGTAATAGTCGGTCGCCGAGGCAAACTCGTACTCGAAGCCGAAGCGGTCGAGGAAGGCGCGAAGCCGCGCATTGTTGTGATGCGCGAAACTCTCATGACCCGCATCGAAGGGATCGGGCACGCGCGTCAGCGGCTGGCCGATGTAGCGCTGCATGTCCTCGCGGTTCGGCACGTTTTCCGGCACCTTGCGCAATCCGTCCATGTCGTCGGAGAAGCACAGAAGGCGCGTCGGCACCTTGTCCTCGGTCAGCAGGCGGAAGGCGGTGCGCACCATGGTCGTGCGCGCCACCTCGCCGAAGGTGCCGATATGCGGCAGGCCGGAGGGACCGTAGCCGGTCTCGAACAGCACCGGCCGGTCGGCGCCGCGCGCCTCGACCCGTTTCAGCAGCTTTCGCGCCTCCTCGAACGGCCAGGCTTTGGAAGCCATGGCCGCCTCTCGCATGGAGGGGGACAGATCGAGCGTCGGCAGCGAAACTGAGGTCATGATCGGACCATTGTCGTTGGAGTGAAAAAGAGGGCCGTCGCCGGCGCAGGCGCGGGCAAACGGCGGGCGGACACTACTGGATGCGCCGCACAAACGGAACAGGGTCGCAGCAAAAAAGCCGCAGGTACCGGCCGTGACATTTCGCGGGTTGCGCTGCTCCCGGCTTGGCTTTAGGCAACATGCAACAGGACACGTCGACAAAAGGGCCGCACAGCCGATGAGCGAACAGGTATCCCTGCAGGAAGCACTGATCTACGTGATGGTGATGGTCTCCGCCGCCGACAGCAGCATGACCGACCAGGAACTCCACTCCATGGGCGAGGTCGTGAAGACGCTGCCGGTCTTCGCCGGTTTCGACCAGGATCGACTGGTGCGCGTGGCCCAGGATTGCGGCAAGCGGCTGCAGGCCGAAAACGGCATGCGCGACACGTTTGACGTGATCGGCGCGAGCGTTCCGCCGAGCCACCGCGACACGGCCTATGCCCTGGCCGTCGACGTCGCCGTTGCCGATCTGTCGGTCCAGCAGGAAGAGCTGCGGATCCTGCAGATGCTGCGCGACACGCTCGGCCTCGACAAGCTCACGGTCGCCGCGATCGAGCGCGGCGCGCAGGCCCGCTACCGCGCGATCTGAGACGACACCGGGCGGGCGCCCACCCAGGGCGCCGGCCGGCCGATGTGATAGCCCTGCGCCATCGTTACGCCGAGGTCGCGCAACACCTCCAGCGTTTCCGCGTCCTCCACATATTCCGCGATCACTCCGACGCCGATCTTGCGCGCCACCGCGACAATGCCGGCCACGATGGTGCGCTGCACCTCGTCACGCGCCACCTCGCCGATGATCGCGCCGTCGATCTTCAGGCTGTCGATGCGGAACTGCCTAAGATAGGCAAAGGACGACAGGCCCGATCCGAAATCGTCGAGAATGACCCGGCACCGCCTGGCCCGCAGCGCATCGATGAGGGCCTGGGCCGTCGCCATGCTGCGCACCGCCGCCGTCTCCGTGATCTCGAAGGCCAGGCGTCCGGCGATGTCTTGCCGCGCGTCCAGTTCGTCGAGCAGAAAGGCGGTGAATTCCGGATCGCCGATCGACAGACCCGACAGATTGATCGTCAAAAAGGTGTCCGGATCGACGGAATGGAGGTTTTCCAGAGTGGTGGAAACCACCCAGCGGTCGATCCGCGGCATCAGCCCATGGCGTTCGGCCGATGAAATCAGCGCCGCCGGGGCAAGCACCCGGCCGTCGTCGTCGACGATCCGCAACAGCACCTCAAGATGCGGCGCCGATACGCCGTCCATCGGCAGGATCGGCATGGTGTAGAGTTCGAAGCGGTCGTTTTCGAGCGCGGCGCGGACGATCTGCAGGTTGCCGATGTCCAGCCTGTGGGCGACCATTTCATCCGCGTCGGGCCGATAGATCACCGGCCGCGCGCCGCCGATCGACTTGGCGTGGAGGCAGGCCGTATCCGCCTCGTTGAGGATCTGGAAGACGCTCAACTCAGGCTCGCCGGGCCGGGGCGGCGTGATCATCGCAATCCCGACGCTTGCTGTGATCGCATGGGGAAGCCCCTGCCAGACGAAGCGCATGCCCGAAAGCCCGGCGGTGATGCGACAGCCCAGGTCCCAGGCCGCGGCCTCCCTGAGCCCACGGCACAGCACGGCGAACTCGTCGCCGCCGAGACGGGCGCACAGCATGTCCGGCGTGGCAACGCTCCGCAGGAAACCGGCAATCTGCTTGAGCAGGGCATCGCCGCCGCTGTGTCCTGCCAGATCATTCACGACCTTGAAGCCGTCGAGATCGATGGTGAGAAGCACCGCCATACCACGGCGCGACGCGGTGTCCTCGATCACGCGCTGGAGTTCGTCCTGCAGGGCATGGCGGTTGGCAAGGCCCGTCAGGGCATCCTCACGCGCCTGGCGCCTGAGCGTCTGCGCCATCAGCGCGGCTTCGGTGATGTCGCACAGAACCACCAGCGCTCCGGTGACCGCGCCGCCATCGTCGCGATAGGGATCCATGCGCACGCGGATATGGCGCGTGACGCCGCTCGGCAGCACAAGCTCGTGCTCGTATTCGACCGACTGGCCGGCAAAGCAGTTCTCGAAATGCGCCCGGGCCCGGCGATCGAAACGGTCCGGCCCGATGTGGTCGCGCACATGCAGGCCGATGAAGTCCTCCGGAGACTTGCCGCTGAAGGCGGCATTGGCGGCATTGGTCATCTTGTAGCGAAAGTCCGTGCCGATCACGGAGATCCGGTCCGTCGTCTGCCGCAGGATCTCCTCGTGCATCGACAGGCGCTCGTTGAGATGCTGGAACTGCGTCACATCCCGCGCGGCGCAAATCACGCAAGCAACCTCGCGCGCGTCATTGAACACCGGCTGGAAAAAGACCTCGAGGTATTTCCCCCGGGTCCGGTCCCGCACGCCCGGAACGCGAATGCGCGAGGCTTTTCCGGAAAAGGCCTCGTCGAGATTTTCACGCCGGAGATCGAACACCGTCTGCCCGAGAATATCGGCAACGGTCCGGCCGATCACATCGCTCCGCCGCGCGCCCTCCATATCCAGGAAGGCGCCGTCGACATCCCAGATCCGATAGGCCCGGTCGCAGACGAAGACGCCGGCCCTGTTCATCTCGATGATGGTATTGCGAACGACCTCTTTCGCGACGCCGATAGGCCAGATCGCGCCGCTGTCGGCATGTTCGACCGGGCGCCCCTTCGACGGGACGCCGCTCTCGTCAGGGTCTTGCTCTCGAACGCTCAAAGGGCCTCAACCATGAATTGCGCGTGACCGATGGGCCCGATGATAGCATTTCAGCCCTCCCAGGCCAGCGTGCGAGTGCAGCTCAAGGATCCCGCCCCCCTCATGTGCCAATCACGTCCGCCCAGGGGCGCGGGCGACCGACGTGATAGCCCTGGACGAAGCTGACCCCGAGGTTACGCAGCGTCTCCTGCATGTATTCGTCGGCAACGAATTCGGCGACGACCCGAACGTCCATCTTTCCGGCGACGGCGACAATGCCCGCAACAATCGTTTGCTGGACCGGATCGTTGACGACGTCGCCGATGATGTTTCCATCGATCTTGAGCATGTCGACGTCGAACTTGCGAAGATATCCGAAAGACGACAGGCCCGAGCCGAAATCATCCAGGATGACGCCGCAGCCACGCCCGCGCAGCGCCTTGATCAGATCGCGCGCGGTCTCCATCGAGCGCACGGCCGACGTCTCGGTGATCTCGAAGGCAAGGCGCCCGTGCACGTCGGGAAAGTCGTCGAGCGCGGAGACCAGAAAGTCGCGAAACTGCGGGTCCCCGACCGACTGCCCCGACAGGTTGACGGTCAGCTGCAGATCCGGGGGCGCGCGATGCAGGCGCTCCAGCACGTTTCGCACCACCCATTTGTCGACCGGGATCATCATCTGGTGCCGCTCGGCGGCGGAGATGAAGGCCGCAGGCGCCAGCATCTGTCCATCGCTTCCGGCGATGCGCAGCAGCACCTCGTGGTAATGACCGCTGACGCCGTCGATCGGCGCGATCGGCATGACATAAAGCTCGAACCGCCCGTTCAGCAACGCGTCCTGGACGACCCGAAGATTGCCCGTTTCCTCGAAGCGCGCCTGGATCTCCGTGTCGTTGGGGTGATAGACGGCGACACGGGACCCGCCGCGTTCCTTGGCCAGCCGGCACGCCCGGTCCGCCCAGTTGATGACATCGTAGATGCTCGGCGTAGCCGCTTCGAACGCCTCGCGGTCGAGCATCGCGACCCCGACGCTGGCCCGCACGGAATAGCGCGCGCCTCCCCAGTCGAAGGGCGTCGTTTCCAGCGCGCCGATGATCGTCTGGCAGGCGGCCATCACCTTTTCGGCCGTGCAGGCCGAAAGCACCAGCGCGAACTCGTCGCCGCCAAGCCGCGCGACCATGTCGACCTTGTCGATGGTCCTCAAAAGGTCGGCAACCTGCTTGAGCAGAGTGTCGCCGGCACTGTGGCCGGCGATATCGTTCACGACCTTGAACCCGTCGAGGTCGACCAGAACAAGGGCGGACAGGCGCGCGTCGCTATCGCCGGCACAGGCCGCGCATTGCGCGACACGCGCCTCCAGTTCTTCCTCAAGGGCGTAGCGGTTCGCAAGCCCGGTCAGCGCATCCTCACGCGCCTGGCGCAGCAACTCCGCCTTCATCATGGTCGAAGTGGTCACGTCGCGCCGGGTGACCGCCGCGGCAATCACCTCGCCCGTGCTGTTGCGAAACGGCACGCAGTTGAGATCGAAATAGGCGATATCGCCGTTCTCGGACATATGCGCGAAGTGATACTCGACCTGCTCGCCGGCAAAACAGCGCTCCAGATTGGGCTTGGCCCGGTCCAGGAACCCGCGCTCGCCGATGACATCGACCAGATGCTTGCCGACGATGTTCTCGGCCGTGAACCCCCACGTGCGCGCATTGGCCGGGTTCGACCAGATGAACCGGAAGTCCAGCCCGACGATGGACATGGCCTCGGTCGACTGTCGAAACACCTCTTCATGCATGGAGACACGGCTTTCAAGCTCGTACAGCTCCGTCGTATCCTCGATCAGCACAATCAAGCCCGACACCTTGCCGGCAGCATCGAACACCGGTTCGTGACGGATCCGGATCAGCCGGTCGCGCGTCGCGCGCCGCAAGCCCCAGGTGGTGCTGACCTGCGGCTCCCCGCGCAGCGCCGCCTCGATGGCCGGACGCGCCCGTTCACAGATCGCGTCGCCCATCACCGTGCGCATGGATCGTCCGATCACCTCGGCGCGGGTGAAACCGTCATTGTCGAGGAATGCCTGATTGACGTCGCGGATGACCATGTCGGTGTCGTAGTAGATCATCCGGATGGGCGAGACCTGAAACGCCGTTCGAAAGGCATCGTCTGCCGGGCCTCTCAAATCGGGGAGAACGGCGGCGGCATCTTGCGCAAGGTTCTTCGTCGATGCCACTGTCGTACTTCCCTCCGAGCAAGTCGGCAAAAATCGCATCGTCCCATCTAGGCGGGGAAAGTATTAACATAGCAGAAACGACACCCGATTCGAAAACAACATTTCGCAAAGACAAACCTAAACAACTGGAGACTTCGCCTGCCTCTCTGTCGGCCCGAAGCTGTTTCCTGCCCGCCCTTTAACGGCGCAATCAGTTGGCGAGTAGTTTTTCAAAAACAACTTGAAATCACGCAGTGGTAAGTCAGCAAAAGATCGAAATCAATTGATGCTGCGCACCTCGCCGGGAATATCGAGGGAGAAGGCGGGAATAACGACGTCGAAGCGCACGCCGTTCATGTCTTCCATCTCGTAGCTGCCCTTCATCATGCCCGACGGCGTGCGCAGCGGGCAGCCCGAGGTATACTCATAGCGCTCGCCCGGCGCGAGGACGGGCTGTTCCCCGACAACTCCAAGACCGCGCACCTCCTCCTCGCGTCCGGCTCCGTCGACGATCAGCCAGCGACGCGCGCGCAATCGCACCGTCTCCGTACCGTGGTTCACGATCTCGACGGTATAGGCCCAAAGATACTGCCGGGTGTCGGGATCGGACTCCTCGACGAGGTAGAACGGCTCGACGGTCACCTGTATGTCATGCGTTACAGCCCGGTACATGGCAAATCCCCCGTCGCCTCCGCCGCGCCGCCACAGGGCGCGAGCGTCCGTCAGACACTAGCGCGCATTCCGCCGGTTTCCAGTCCGGGAAACCCGCAATCCGCATGAGACCCGCCACAGCAGGTGCCGGCCAGGAGCGGGAATGACGCGCTTGTGAGCGGCGGGCGCTTGCGCCCGTCGCGGGCTTGCGCCATCCAGAACATCCCCCGACCGGAGGTCCCATGTTCGACGCCCGTCTGCGCCCGCTGATCGATCCGCCGCTGAACGCCGCCGGCCGCAGGCTTGCCGCGCGCGGCGTCTCGCCGGACGCCGTCACGCTGACAGGCTTCGGCCTCGGGCTTGGAGCCGCTCTGGCCATCGCGCTCGGCGCGCCGCTCGTCGCCCTCGTGCTGATCGCGCTCAATCGGCTCGCCGACGGTCTCGACGGCGCCGTGGCCCGCGCAAGCCGCAAGAGCGACCGGGGCGGCTATCTCGATATCGTGCTGGATTTCTTCTTCTACGGCGCCGTGCCCTTCGCTTTCGCCGTCCTCGACCCAGATGCAAACGCGCTGTCGGCCGCCGCGCTGCTGCTGTCGTTCTACATGAACGGCGCAAGCTTTCTCGGTTTCTCGGTGATGGCGGAAAAGCGCGGCATCACCACCGACATCCAGGGCCAGAAATCGCTCTACTATCTGGGCGGGCTGGCCGAGGGCGCGGAGACAATCGCGGTGTTTCTGGCGATGTGCCTGTGGCCGCAAGCCTTCCCGGTGCTTGCCTGGGGGTTCGCGGCCATCTGTGTCGTCTCCGCACTCGCACGGCTCGTGCTTGTCGCGCGCACGCTCAAGGACTGATCAGCCCCGCGCGGCCGCCAGCGCCTGGCGCAGATCCTCCGCCAGATCGCCGGCATGCTCCAGGCCGACCGAAAAGCGCATCAACCCGTCGGTAATGCCGAGTTCGGCGCGCGCCTCGTCGTTCAGGCTCTGGTGCGTGGTGGTGGCGGGATGAGTGATCAGGCTCTTGGCATCGCCCAGGTTGTTCGACAGGCGGATGATCTTCAGCGCATTGGCGAAACGGAAGGCCGCCGCCTTGCCGCCCTTGACCTCGAAGGCGATCATCGTCGAGCCGGCCTTCATCTGCCGCCGGGCGAGATCGGCCTGCGGATGGTCTTCGCGACCCGGATAGATCAGACGGGCGATCGCGGGATCGGCCGCAAGGACATCGGCCAGTGCCGCCGCCGTCTCGGTCTGGCGCGCCACGCGCAGCGGCAGCGTCTCCAGCCCCTTCAGCAGCACCCAGGCATTGAAGGGGCTCATCGCCGGACCGGTATGCTTGACCAGCGGCATCACCTCGTCCTTGATCCACTCCTCGTCGGACAGCACCACGCCGCCGAGGCAGCGCCCCTGCCCGTCGATGTGCTTGGTGGCGGAATAGACCACCACATCGGCGCCGAGCGTCAGCGGCGACTGCCACAAAGGTGTCGCGAAGACATTGTCGACGATCAGCCGCGCGCCGACCTTGTGCGCCATCTCGGCGACGGCGGCGATGTCGATCACCTCCAGCGTCGGATTGGTCGGGCTTTCCAGGAAACAGGCGACCGTTTCGGGCCGGATCGCCGCGCGCCAGGCGTCAAGGTCGGTGCCGTCGACCAGCGTGGAGGCAACGCCCATGCGCGGCAGCAGGGTTTCAACGATATAGCGGCAGGAGCCGAAGAGCGCCTTTGCGGCGACCACATGATCGCCGGCCTTGCAGCAGGCCATGAGCGCGAGATTGACCGCCGCCATGCCGCTGGCGGTGCCGCGTGCGGCCTCCGCCCCTTCCAGCTGGGCGATGCGCTCCTCGAACATGGCGACCGTCGGATTGGCATAACGCGAATAGACGAAACCCGGATCGTCGCCCTTGAAGCGGGCTTCGGCGGCTTCCGCGCTGGCGTAGACGAACCCTTGCGTCAGGAACATCGCTTCCGAGGTTTCCCCGAAGGGCGAACGCGTCGTTCCGCCGTGCACGAGGGCGGTTTCGGGATGCCAACGGCGGGTATCTGAGCTCATGCCTGTCTCCAAATGCAAAAACCCCGGCCACGGGCCGGGGTCTTGCAACCCGGCCTTTTTAGCAACTTCTTTAACGTGGCTGCAAGCCGGCCGGCTCAAATCACCACGGAACGCGCTGGTCTTACGCCAAGCCTCAATCCGCGTCAACGCCACGTTGACGCAGCGGCGTTGCGAAGTCCGGACGCAGCTGCTTGCCAGTTCCCCATGGCAAAACGGGCGGGCTTGCGCTAAGCACGGCGAAACCCGAAGGCTTTTTGGAACACTTCATGACCGCACTCGGCCACGGCATCCTTCCCGCACAAGCGATCCGCGCGATGTTCACGCGCGGCGAAATCGCGGCACCGCGACACCCCGACGCCGACCAGATCCAGCCCGCGAGCCTCGATCTGCGGCTCGGCCCCCTCGCCTATCGCGTGCGGGCAAGCTTCCTGCCGGGCGCCGGCGCCAAGGTGATGGACAAGCTCGACAAGCTCAAGCTGCACGCCTTCGACCTGACGCGCGGCGCGGTGCTGGAAACCGGCTGCGTCTATATCGTCCCGCTGATGGAGGGACTGGCGCTCACCGCCGACGTTTCCGCCACCACCAACCCGAAGAGCTCGACCGGCCGGCTCGACGTCTTCACCCGCGTCATCACCGACGAGGGGCGCGCTTTCGACACAGTGCCGGCCGGCTATCGCGGCCCGCTCTATGCCGAGATCAGCCCGCGCACCTTTCCCGTTCTCGTGCGCGAAGGCTCGCGGCTTTCCCAGATCCGTTTCCGCATCGGCGATCCCTTCGTCCAGGACGCCGACCTCACGGCCGTGCATCGCGAGCATGCGCTGGTCGCCGGCGGCGACACCACGATCGGCGGCGGCGTGCATCTGACCATCGACCTTGAGGGCAAGGGTCCGGGCAGCCTGATCGGCTATCGCGGCAAGCGCCACACCGGCGTCATCGACATGGATGCCAAGGCCGCGCAGGAGCCGCTCGATTTCTGGGAACCGATCGTCCACCGCGGCGACAGCACGCTGATCCTCGATCCGAACGAGTTCTACATTCTCGTCTCGCGCGAGGCGGTGCATGTGCCGCCGATGTTCGCCGCCGAGATGGTGCCCTTCGACCCGCTCGTCGGCGAGTTCCGGGTGCATTACGCCGGCTTCTTCGACCCCGGCTTCGGCCATTCGACGCTTGGCGGCGGCTCGCGCGCCGTGCTGGAGGTGCGCTCGCACGAGGTGCCCTTCATCGTCGAGCACGGCCAGACCGTCGGCCGTCTGGTCTATGAGCACATGCTGGAGCGCCCCGAAACGCTTTACGGCGAAGGCATCGGCTCCAACTACCAGGGGCAGGCGCTGAAGCTGTCGAAACACTTCAAGGCGCGTGCCTGAGGCACAGCCTTCGCGATGGCCAGCATTCTGGAAACAGAGCTCTATCCTCCGATCAAGGCCTTCCTCACGGCGCAGGGCTACGAGGTCAAGGCCGAGATCGGCGCCGCCGATGTCGTCGCCTGCAGGGGCGACGAGGACCCCGTCATCGTCGAGTTGAAGACAGGGTTCACGCTGGGTCTTTTCCATCAGGCGATCGCGCGGCAATCGATCACCGATGCGGTCTATGTCGCGGTCCCCCGGACGACGGGCCGCCGGTTCCAGTCGGCCCTGAAGAGCAATCTGAAACTCGCCCGCCGCCTCGGCCTCGGCCTGATCACGGTTCGGCTGGCGGACGCCCTGGTCGAGGTGCATCTGGATCCGGGCCCGTTCAGTCCGCGCCAGTCGAAACCCCGCAAGGAGCGGCTGCTTCGGGAGTTCGCCCGTCGGGTCGGCGATCCGAACACAGGCGGCTCGACACGGGTCACGCTTGTGACAGCCTATCGGCAGGACGCGCTGCGCTGCGCCACGCATCTTGCCGCCAACGGTCCGAGCCGCGGGGCGGCGGTGGCGAAGGCGACCGGCGTTGCCAATGCAACGCGTCTTATGGCCGACGATCACTATGGCTGGTTCGAACGGGTCGAGCGCGGGATCTATGCGCTGACCCCGAAAGGGGCCGCAGCCCTCCCCGCTTCGGCGGAACCGGAGAGCTAGCGCGATGCCCCTCATGACAATCGCCCGCGAATATGAGGGGTTTCTGGAAGACCGGAAATCGCGGTTTCTCGCGCATCTGGTTCCCCTCGCGCTCTTCGACGAACGGCTCGAGGCCTTGCGCAAGGACCACCGCAAGGCCAACCACATCGTCACCGCGCATCGCCACCTTCTCGACGACGACCGCATCGAGGAAAGCGGCAAGGACGACGGCGAGCCGGCCGGCACCTCCGGCATGCCGGTGCTGCGCGTGCTGCAGGGGGCGGAGCTGGTCGATTGCGCCGTGCTGATCGTGCGCTATTTCGGCGGCATCAAGCTCGGCGGCGGTGGACTGGCGCGCGCCTATTCCGGCGCGGCGCAGGCGGCCATCGCCAATGCCGAGCTGATCCCCTTCCAGCGGTTCGCGGTGAAGGAGGTCAGCGCCGACTTCGCCGCAAGCTCGGAGCTGGAACGCCGGGTCGAGCAGCTTGGTCTCAGCGTCATCGCCCGCGATTTCACCGCAGAGGGCGTGACGCTGACGCTGGAAGGCCCGGAAGAGGATCTGGCCCGGCTGGACGCGTGATCGGCCCTTTGCCGGAAACGCGCGCCCTCAGCCGCCCTTGCCGGCGCCGGGCCTTGCGATCTCGGAGCGCAGCTCGCGCACCTCGGCCCTCAAGGCCTTGACCTCCTTCAGCAGCACGCCGGTCTCGTCATGGATCGCCTGACGGTCCGCTTCGGCCAGCTGGTCGTGCTCCTGCTGCATCGCCGAGACGATGACACCGATGAAGAGGTTCAGCACCGTGAAGGCCGTGCACAGGATGAAGGGCACGAACAACAGCCAGGACAGCGGATAAACCTCCATCACCGGCCGCACGATGCCCATCGACCAGCTTTCCAGCGTCATCACCTGGAAGAGCGTATAGAGCGACTTGCCGATGGTGCCGAACCACTCCGGGAAGAACGCGCCATAGAGCTTGGTCGTCATCACTGCGAAGACATAGAAGACGAGCGACAGGAGCAGCACGATGGAGCCCATGCCGGGAAGCGCCGCAACCAGACCGCCGACCACCCGGCGCAGCGACGGCACCACGGAAATCAGCCTGAGCACGCGCAGGATCCTGAGCGCCCGCAGCACCGAAAGCGCCCCGGTCGTCGGCATCAGGGCAACCGCCACGACGAAGAAATCGAACAGGCTCCAGGGGTCGCGGAAGAACCACAGCCGGTGGGCATAGATGCGCAGGGCAATCTCGACGACGAAGACAGCGAGCACGGCCCGGTCGAGCGCCACGAGAAAGCCGCCCGCCACCTGCATCGCGGTTTCGCTCGTCTCCAGCCCGAGCGTGATCGCATTGATCACGATCAGCCCGATGATCGCCGCTTCCCAGCGTTTCGACTGAACGAGGCGTTTCGCCCGCTCCCGCATATTCTCACTCCTCGACGTGGTCCGGGTCGCGCGAGCGCGCGACGCCGCCAAACGTGGCGATGGGATACGGGAAATCAAGCACAAACTTGCAAGAGCTACCGCATTGCGCGGTGCGTGCCGGGAAAGCGGTGCGAAGCGCTGCCGCGCGCCGTCTCGCCTCTTGACAGGCCGCCACCGCGCCGCCGATATAGCGAAGGACAAGCGGGTGTAGCTCAATGGTAGAGCAGAAGCTTCCCAAGCTTAAGACGAGGGTTCGATTCCCTTCACCCGCTCCACTTTCCCCTTAAAATCGATTTGAGCCAAGCGGCTGGCGCACGGGTGCCCGCGCGCCCTCCACCGTGCCCTGCCCGCGCTAGTCTACCGCGCGGGTGAAGGTGCCGAGGCCGGTGTCGTTCAGGAATTCGACCTGCATCGAGGCGGGCTCGCCGGAGAGATCGAAGGTCACGGTCGAGCGCGAGCCGTAGGGCCGTTCCTCGTTGAACACCGGAAAGACGAAACTGTTGCCCGACCAGTGGGTCAGGTCGAAGGTCTGGCCGGAGGGGCCGAGCGTGAGCACCAGGGCGTCTTCCACCAGATCGACCTGCGCCTCGCCGAAATAGGCGCTTACATATCGGCCGACGAGGTCCTCAAGCGGGGCGGAGGGCTCCGGGTTGGCCGGTGGCGTCTTGCCGACGGTGCTTCCGGCCGGCGCGTTCAGCGCCTGCGCCTCGAACAGACCGCGATAACCGCCGGCCCAGTCGCGGGTGACCTCGCCGTTGATCGCGAGATCCATGAACTCGGCGCTGACCGCTTCCACCGCGCCGACGCCGGATCCGTTGGAGAGAACGACAATGCCGAGGTCATGCGCCGGCGACATCATGTAGTTGGTGCCGGTGCCGAGCACGAACATGCCCGAATGGCTGAGCATCACGCTGCCGTCGCCGGAGACGCCGACACCGGTCCCGAAGCCGTAAAAGGACGGCAGGCGGTCGGCGGTGTCCGAGCGGCCGGATACAACCTGCGGCGACAGGGCGGGCAGAAGCGCGGTGTCCTTGATGACGGTCTTTCCCTCGTGGCGGCCGTTTGCCAGCACCATGGCCATCCAGCGCGCCATGTCGCGCGCGGTGCTGCTGACCCCGCCCGCCGGCGACTGGGCGTCGGGCCGGCGCCGCTGCAGATCGCGAAAGGCGCCATCGACATAGGCATGGCCCAACGCCCGGTTGTCGCGCGCCAGATAATCCTCAAACCGCGAGCTGGTCCGGGTCATGCCGAGCGGCGCGTAAAGCGCCTGTTCCGACAGGCTCTCCCAGTCGGTGCCGGCTGCGACCGCCACGGCTTCGGCTGCCGTCGTCAGTCCGAAGTTGGTATAGGCATAGCTGTCGCGATAGGCGTTCAGCGGCAGTTGCGCCAGCCGCTCCAGGATCTCGCGCCGGGAAAAGCCGATGGTTTCCAGATCGTCGCCCGCATGGTCGGGAAGCCCCGAGCGGTGGGCGAACAGATCGCCGATGGTCACATGGCTGCCGACCCAGGGATCCGACAGCGTGAACCAGGGAAGATGCCGGACGACCGGCGTGTCCCATGTCACAACGCCCTCGCCCACCTGCTGCGCCACGACGCTTGCCGCCACAGACTTCGACAGCGAGGCGATCTGGAACACCGTGTCGGCGTCGACCTTGCCCGGCTTGCCAAGCTCGCGCAGGCCATAGCCCTTGGCAAACACGGTCTTGCCCTGGTGCACGACCGCGACGGCCAGGCCGGGAAGCCCGAACTCGGCCAGCGTGCGGCGCGCCAGCGCGTCGAGCCCGCCGATCGCCGCCTGAATGCGCGCCTCACCGGCTTTCGGCCCGGCCTGCGCGTCGACGGACTGGGCATGAACGGCAGGCGTCACCGCCATCGCCAGCACGACGGCGACCAAACGCCCGACAGACGTCCGGCGGCGAAACAGGGAAATTGGCATACTCAAAACTCCAGAAGGTCAAGGTCCTCGCCCAGCGTCTTGCGGGCGATGTCGACAACACTCAGGTGGTGGGTGAAAAGGATCGGCTGCACCGTCTGCGACAGCTCGGCGAGCGCGTCGATCCCGGCCGCCGTGCGCGTATCGTCGAAGGTCTGGAACAGGTCGTCGCCGATGAAGGGCGCGGCTTCCGCCCGCGCCGAATAATCGGCCAGAAACGCCAGGCGCAGCGCCAGATAGAGCTGGTCGCGCGAGCCTTCGCTCATTGCCGTGACCGGCACCTGGCTGCCGTCGGACCGGCAGGCGACCAGATGGGCGCGGTCGTCGTCATCGAAGACCTGCGCCAATGTCGCGAAGGATCCGCCGGTCAGACGCTTCAGGATCGCGCCCGCGCGCGCCATCACCGGATCGCTGGTCTGTGCGCGGTGATGTTCCATCGCGGTCGACAACAGGCCCTCGGCCAGTTTCAGGATCATCCATTCCCGGCCGAGCGTCATCATCTCGTTTTCCGCCGCAAGCTTGCGGAAGGCCGCCCGCTCGACGCCGTCGCCGCGCTCCAGCCGGGCGCGCTCGGCCTTCTTCGCCTCAAGCGCATGGAAGGCCGCGTTGAGCGTCTCGGTCTGGGCCGTCTCCTCCCGCTCCAGCACGTCGAGATCGACGGAGGTGGCCTCGGCGTCGAAGCCCGCAAGCTCCGCCTCGACCTCCGCGCGACTTTCCCCCCGGGCCATATGGGCAAAGCGGCCAAGGGCCGTCTCCAGCGCCTCCCGCTCGGCATCGCGCCGGTCGAGGCGCATCGCCAGCGCCGCGAGATCGCCGTCGCGCAAGGTCTGGGGAAGATGCGAAAGCAGCTCCGCCAGCGCACTGTCCGCAGCCTCAAGCGCCTCGGCGCAGGCCGTGGATCGAGCGCGCGCGTCCCGCGCCTGCGTTTCCGCGCTGTCGCGACGCGTCTCGCTCGCCTGCGCCGCCTCAAGCCGCTTGTGCAGCTCATCCGCCGCCGCATCGGGAGCGTGATCGGCAAGGTCCGGCGCGATCTCCCCGATCAACGAGGCAAGCGCCGCATCGAAGGCGGCATTGTCGCGCCGCATCCCGTGCACGCGCCGGGCATCGGCGTCGCGCGCCTTCAGCTTTTCCGGCAGCTCGCGCCAGAGCGAAACCGCAGCAGCAGCCGCCTCCAGACCGGTGCCGGGCGGCAGGCCGATGCCCTGAAGGTCGGCATCGAATGTCCCTCGCCAAGCGGTCAGGGCATCAAGGTTTTCCGCCGCCCTGCGTTCCAGATCGGTCAGCCGCTCCTGCGCGTCCTGACGGCGGGCCGCCAGCATGCGCCCCTCGCCCCACGCTTTCTGGCGCGCGGCGAACGCCTGTTCGACAAGCCGGACCAGTGCCTCCAGCGGCATCGCCCCCGGATCGGCGATCTCCAGCTCCTGCGCAATCGCCTCCAACGGAGTGCGGATGCTGCGGACGTTGTCGTGCAGCCCGGCGATTTCGTCGGCGAGCACATTCGCCTGCTCGAGGTCGTCGCGCGCGGCCTCCACGCCGTGGCGCCAGACGATCATCTCGCCGGGCGCCAGCGGCTCGACGCCGGCGGCCCGGAACAGGGCCAGATAGGAAGTCCTCTCCTCCCGATAGTCGGCGAGCATCCGCTCACGCTCGGCAGCGCCGCTCGTCCTGTCCGCCACAAGCGCGGCCCGGCGCTGGCTCATATCAGCATGACGCGAGACGCGGTCGGCCTCGCTGGCCGCGCGGTCGGCCAGACGGTCGGCTTCCAGCACGAGGGTCCTGTGCCGCTCGACAGCCGCCGACCGTTCCTCTTCGCTCGCGCCTGGCGCCTGCGCGAGCAGGTTCGTAAGCGCCGCGTCGCGCAAGTCGCGCGCCTCGGCAATGGCAGCCGGTGTCGGCACGTCGCCGGCTCGCTCCGTCTCTGCGATCTGCGCGTCGAGCCGTGCGAGTTCCTCCGCCTGCCTGCGGGCGCCCTCGTCATGCCGGCGCAATGCGTCCTCCAGCGCCGCAAGCCGCGTCCGGTGGTCGCTCAGCGTCTCCACGGACGGAAGCGCGACATCCGCAAGCGCCGCGACATCGGCAACCGGGGGAGACAGCCTTGCGCCCGCCTCCCGCGCCCGGCGCGCGGCGGTACGATGGCGTTCCTCGAGATCCGGCAAGGCCTCAAGCGCCCGGATATCGGGCGCAAGCGCGTCGAAGCGCGCGGCAAGAGGGGCGGGATCGGATGGCGCGTCCTGCCCAGGCGCGCCGGCAAATTTCGCCAGCGCGCTGCGTTGATCGGCAATGTCCTGCGCCAGTTGATCGCGCCGGGCGAGCAGCAGCCGTCCGCGTTCGATGCCATCACCAACGGTCGCCAGCGTCGCGTCGCTCGGCTGACGGGCGCCGAGGCTCTCGCTGTCGGTCGGCAAGGCCCCGAGCCCGAGACGGCGCAAGAGCGCGGCCAGATCCTGCGTCTGCTCATCCGCCTGGGCCTGCACCCGGGGAATGTCCTTGCGCCGCTCGCGATAGGCTCCCGTCTGGGCGAAAAGCCCGGTGACGGCCTCGGCCTTCGCGAGGAGCGCCCGGTCGGGGGCGATCCCGTCCCGCGCGCGCTCCGCGTCCTGCAGCGCCTCCGTCGCGGCGCGATGCGCGGTGCGCGCGCGGTCCCGGGCGTCAAGCCGGTCCCGCAGCGACCGACCGAACCCCGTCGCCACGGCGTCGAGATCGGCGAAATCGCCAAGCGTGCGCTCGTGTTCGCGCACCTCGGCAAGGAGCTTGTCGAACTGGTCGAGCTGCTGCAGCCGCGCCTGCCGCTTGCGAAGCTCGGTCAAGGCCGTGCGCGCCTCGTCGACCTCTGCCTCGCTGGCGGCAATCGCCTCGTTGATCGCCTTCCAGTCGCTGGCCCGCAGGCGATGGTCGCGTTCGTCCACCCGCGCCTCGTCATAGGCCGCCAGCGCCTGATAGAAGAGGCGCTCCTTCGCCGCGCGCGGCGTGAAGATCCTGTCGGCTTCGGAGGCGAGTGTCGCGCGCAAGTCGCGCAAGCCGCCAAGGCCGGAGGCGGCGGCAAGCAGCAGCCCGTCCTCGCCTCCCTCTCCGGAGATCATCGCCCGCGCACCGTCCTGCAGGCGCTGCGAATTCAGGCCGAAACTGCGCTCGAAGACATCCTGCGTGAGGCTGCCGAGGAAGGGGGCGAGCGCATCGTCGCGCAGCGGCGTCTCGGCCTCCTCATCGGCAAGCAGCGTGTTCTTGTTGCCGCGCCTGCGACGGAAGGCGATCGTCTCGCCCGCCCGGTTGCGCAGGGTCGCGGCGACGCGAAGGCTCGGGCCCGGATGCAGGAAATCGTAGCGGTTCACATCCTCGCCATCCGCGGTCTTGCGCTTGTTTGAAAAGCCGAACAGCAGGTCGGAAAGGGCTGCGAGCGCCGAGCTCTTGCCCGCCTCGTTCGGTCCGTAGACGAGATGCAGCCGGGCATCGGCGCGAAAACGGAAGGTGACATCGGTCAGATTGCCGTAGCGCAGGAAATGAAGCCGCTCAAAGCGCATCAGCGGCCCCGCCCCGAAATGCGCTCGGCCAGCACGGCCTTTGCCTCCTGGATCAGCGTGTCGAGGTCCTCGCCGAAGGGCCGCGCCGGATCGAGCGCGCCATTGGGGATCTTGCGTCCCAGCTCGGCCAGATTGGCATTCGCGGCCGCCCCGAGATCCGGATCGCGCGCCGCCGCCTCCAGCAGGGCGGCAATGTCGAGGCTGCTATCGGCGAGCGGCAACGGGGCCCGGCCGGGCGCCTCGGCGACATCGAGCACCAGCTTTTCCAGCCAGACGTCCTGTCCGACCCGGTCAAGCGCGGCCTGAACCTCGTCTGCCAGCTGGCTGCGGTTTGCCAGCAACCAAGGGCGCAGCTCCGAGTGCCCATACAGCCGCAGGCGCAGCGCGACCGCACGCCCCCGCGCCGTCTGCGCCAGCGGCGCCAGCCCGTCTTCCACGGTGGCGAGCAGACCCGGGAGATCCTCGCACGCGCCGATGTCGAGCTCGAGACGCTCGAAGCGCGCCTCGTCGACGATCAGCCGCTCAAGACCTGAAACCCTGCCGTCCTCGACGGTGACGAGCACCGCGCCCTTTTCGCCGGTCTCGCGGCTGTTGCGGCCTTGCAGGTTGCCGGGAAAGACGACCGGCGGATCACGGTTCACCACCTCATACTGATGGACGTGGCCCAGAGCCCAGTAATCGTAGCCCTTGGCGGTCAGATCCTCCAGCGAACAGGGGGCATAGTCGGCATGGGGCGGACGCCCGGTCAGCGAGGTGTGAAGAACGCCGATGTTGACCTTGCCCGCAACCGGCGGCGGATAGGCGCGCGCCAGATTGTCGGCCACATGGCGGTCGGCGAAACTCTGGCCGTGCAGGACGACGCCGAGCTCTTCCAGCGCATGGCTTTCCGGCTTGCGGGTACCGAAGGAGCGCACATTGTCGGGCAGGGAAATGCTCTTCGTGACCACGCTTTCCGCGTCATGATTGCCGCGCAGCACGAACACGGGAACGCCGGCGCGGTCGAGGCGCGCGATCTCGCGGTTGAAGAACAGGCCGACGGAATTGTCCTGCCATTCGCCGTCGTAGATGTCGCCGGCGATCACCAGGAAGTCGGCCTTGCGCTCCAGCGTGCGCGTCACCAGCGCCGTGAAGGCATTTCGCGTGGCATCGGCAAAACGGTCGGCCACCGCCGGATCCTTCAGGCTCAGGCCCCGAAACGGGCTGCCGAGATGCAGGTCGGCCGCATGGACAAAGGAAAAGGACGCCAAAAAAACAGTTCCGTTGCAAGAGGTCGGTCAATCGCGCCGGAGAATCGCTCCTCCGATCGGGTGTCAGGTTAGTGCATGCGACTGCCGGGTGAAACGGCGCTTGCGTGCCACCCAAGTTCACGACCGCCGGTGCGCGCGTTTCTTTCCGGCGGGAAGACGCCGGGGACGGCGGGCAAGGCCGTGCTCGGTCTTCGCCCACGCATGCGGCCGGCGCACGAGATCGACAACGGCGGCATAGAAGGCCAGGCTCTGGGCGAGCCAGTAGAAGGGAATGAACAGCAGGTCGACGAAGGGCGGCCAATGGCCCCGCGCCCTTGCGCCGGCGAAGGCAAGCACCGTCATGCTGCCATAGGCGAGCGCGACGCTCGTGCCGGCGAGCGACAGCGTCACATTCGCCTGCCAGCTGGCATTGAAGGGGACCGGCGAGATCCCCGACCCATAGGCCAGAAGCACCCCCAGGAAGATCGGATGCGCGGCAAGCGTGACGACCATGGAGATCAGATACACGAGCAGGACGACGGTCTTTGTCCGGCGCAACTCGTCGGCAAGCACCAGAGGATCGCGCAGGGTTACCAGCAGGGTCTGCAGCCACCCCTTCAGCCAGCGCGTCCGCTGCTTGTGCCAGGCGCTCCAGTTGAGCGGCGCCTCTTCGAAGGTCGTCGAGGCAAGGGTCTGCAGCTCGTAGCCGGCGCGGCTCAGGCGCAGGGACAGATCGGCATCTTCCGTCACATTGTAGGGATCCCAGCCGCCGACGGCCTCAAGTGCCGAGCGACGGAAGTGATTTGACGTGCCGCCAAGCGGAAACGGCCAGCCTCTCGCTGAAAGCCAGGGCAGCAGGCAGTCGAACAGCCCGGCATACTCGAGGCGAAACTGGCGGGCGAAGATACGGTGGCTGCCGTGATCGATCGCCAGATGCGCCTGCAGGCCCGCGACCCGCGGCGAAACCTCGCAAAAGCGCGCCGAGGCAAGACGCAACTGGTCCGGTTCCGGCCGATCCTCACCGTCATAGACAGCGATCAGTTCGCCCCGCGCAACCGCGAGGCCATGGCACAAGGCCCTGGGTTTCGTCCGTGGTTCGCCTGCCGGCAAGACCACGGTTCGCATATGCGCCATCAGCAGCGGCTGAAGGGCCGCGCGGGTTTCATGGTCATCTTCCCCAAGCAGAAAGAGGATCTCCAGCCGCTGGCGCGGATAGTCCAGCGCATCAAGGGCGGCCGCCAGGACGGGTGCGACCCGTGCCTCCCGATAGAGCGGCACCAGCACGCTGTAGAAGGGCGGCGGACCGGCCGGCGGCGCGCGTGTCGGCAACCGGCTGCGGCAGCCGGCGGCGCCCGCCATCATCCGCGCCACGCCGGGGATCATCCCCAGAAGCGTGACAATGACCGACAGGCCGACCACGACCTGGCCCGGCGTCAGCAGCAGCCCTGCCGCGAAGGCCGCAAGCATGGCACCGACGAGAGCGGCCTGCCCCTTGGGCATCGTCTGACGGGCGCTGACGTGCGCGCGCTCCACGCTGAGGCGCCCACCCGGATCGGCGGCGGCAATAGCCCGCGACAGCGCGCGCGGACTGGCGATGCGGATCCGCTCGCGCATGGCCGGAAAGCGGCGCAGATAGTCCTGAAATTCGGCGAAACTCTCGGGTGCGGGCGCCACCGCAAACAGCATCTCGCCGGTTTCCGCGCGGCCAACGGGAAGCGGCCCGCCCGTCTCGGACGGCGGCGGAAACCGTGGGTTGTGGCGGGAAACGAAACTGCCCTCCGACAGGAAGCCAAGACCGGTTGCCTCCGCAAAGGCGCAATAATAGGCCTCCTGCGTCACCAGCCCCCGCTCAAGCAGCAGCCGGACCGGCGAGATCGCCATGGCCCGCGCTTCCCGGAAAACCGCCCGCAACACGCCATCGCTCAGTCCCCGGCTGCGCAACACGGAGATATCCGCTCCAAGAACGGATCCGCGCCCGTGAGCGTCGCCTTTTCGCCGCACAGGTCGGCCTGCCGAACGGCTGGACGGAGCGTCCCGCACGTAGGATACTGGCAGCAGGTCGGTCGGCTCCGGCGCGGCCCGGCGCCGACCGCCTGAAAACGACAGGCCCTGAAACGACCGGGAGCCAGGAGGACGCAATGGTGGTTCGAACATGCCTTGCGCTTCGCAAATTGATTGACCGGAGCAGGCACCCGACATCCGCCGCGCCACCTGAGCAAAAGTGATGAGTGTCCGTTGCCAGACCACCAAATTTAGACGGTAAAAATGCCAGTTGCATTTGACAGCAAGCACAACCGCATTGCAAGCATGGCGATAGCCGTCGCCTGCGCATTCCTTGCGATTGGCTCGGGACCCACACGTGCGGTCGCGCAACAACTATCGGAGCCGCCGTCGGCGAGCGACGTCACGGTGCCCAATTTCTGGGATCCGCGCGGGGCGGGCGACCGGCCGACCGCCACCCCGGAAACCATCCGTTTTCTGGCCAGCGACGATTTTCCGCCGTTTTCCTTCCGCGACGGGACGGGACGGCTGACCGGCTTCAACATCGATCTGGCGCGGGCGCTGTGCGAGGAACTCGACAGCGCCTGTTCCCTGCGCATCAAATCCTTCGACGCGCTGGTGCCGGCGCTGGTGCGCGAGGAAGGCGACGCCATCATCGCCGGCCTGGCGACCACCGAGGCCAATGCGAAAACGCTGCTGTTCTCGGACCCCTACCTGCGTCTGCCGGCCCGTTTCGCGGTGCTGACCGGAACCGAGATCGACGTCACCCCGGAAGGACTGGCCGACAAACGCATTTCGGTAACGGAAGGAACGGTGCACGAGGCGTTTCTGAAACGCTATTTCGGCGAAGCGGAGATAAAGACCTACACAAGCGAAACCGAGGCGCGGGCAGCACTCGGCACGGAAGAGGTCGACGTCCATTTCGGCGACGGGCTGTCGCTGTCGTTCTGGCTGAACGGCGAGACCTCGGCGGACTGCTGCGCCTTCGCCGGCGGTCCGTGGCTGGAGCCGGGCTATTTCGACCACAGCCTGACCATCGCCTTCAGGAGCGAGGACACCTTCCGCCAGGAAGCGGTCAATCACGCGCTCTACCGGCTGCAGCAGAACGGAACCTATTCCGAGCTCTATCTACGCTATTTCCCTGTCAGCTTTTACTGACCCCTGCCCGGTGCTCTCGACCGCCCGATCCGCCGCGGGGCGGCGAAACGGCAAGGCGAGGCTCCAGAAATAGCCGGCCGGCTCCGGCGTCTGGTATTCGGCAAGCCCGATGGTCATCCCCGTATGGCCCTCGCGCGGCTGGTCGACATAGGTGCGAAACAGCCGGTCCCAGATCGACAGGTTGAAGCCGTAGTTGGAATCCGTCTCGCTGCGGATGACCGAATGATGCACGCGGTGCATGTCCGGGGTCACGATCAAAAGCCGCAGTCCCCGGTCGAGCCAGCCCGGCAGCCGCACATTGGCATGGTTGAACATGGCCGCGCCGTTGAGCACGACCTCGAACACCAGAACCGCGAGGACGGGAATGCCGAAGGCGACCACGACCGCCGCCTTCCACGCCATGGAGATCAGGATTTCCAGCGGGTGAAACCGAAGCGCGGTGGTCACGTCGATGTCGCGATCCGCATGATGCATCTTGTGAATGCGCCACAAGAGCGGGATCTTGTGCGAAGCCCAGTGCTCCGCCCAGACGGCGAAATCCAGGATCACGAAGCCGAGCACGGCGGCAATCCAGACCGGCATGCCGGCCATGGCAAAGAGGCCGTATCCGCCCTCGCTCGCCCAGAGCGCAATCCCGACGGCCGCCATCGGAAACACGATGCGCAGCACGGCCGTATCGGTGGCAACGATCGCAAGGTTGGTCAGCCACCTGCGGCCGCGCCCCAGCGTCAGCTCGCGGCGCGGCAGGAAAAGCTCGAAGGCCGCCATCGCCGCGAAAATTCCGAAAAACAGCAGGAGCCTGATTGTCGCTTCGTCCACGGGGAACCCTCATTGACCAAGTTTGCGCGGCGCGGACACCGGGACAAGTCCCCGGCGCCGTCGATCCCGCTTGAACCATACTCTCCCGCGTGACATAGGCGAGCAACGTTCTCGTCAAGTTTTCGCGACCAAAGGCCACATATGACCGACCTGCTCTGGACCCTTCCCGAGGCCGATACGCCGGAGACGCCCGTGCTCCTGCTGGCGCATGGTGCCGGTGCGGCGATGGATTCCGGCTTCATGAACCGCTTCGCCGGACATGCCGCGACAAACGGGCTAGCGGTTGCGCGTTTCGAGTTCGCCTATATGGCGCGGCGCCGGGTCGACGGCCGCAAGCGCCCGCCCCCGCGCGCGGACAAGCTGATCGGCGAATTCCAGACCGCGCTTCAGGCGGTGCTCGACCAGCGCAAGGGACCGGTGCTGATCGGCGGCAAGTCGATGGGCGGCCGCGTCGCCGCCATGCTTTCCGGCGCCGCATCGCTTCCAAAGCGCGTGACGGGCGTCGTCTGCCTCGGCTATCCGTTCCATCCGCCCGCGAAACCCGACGACTGGCGGCTCGAGCCGCTGGAGAGCGCCCGGCGCCCGGTGCTGGTCGCACAGGGAACCCGCGATGCCTTCGGCGGGACGGCGGATCTGGAGACGGTTACCCTGCCCGCGCATGTGCGCGTGATCTGGATGGACGACGGTAACCACGATCTTGCCCCGCGCGGCGCCTCGCCGGCGACATGGGACGGCAATCTCGCCGCCGCGGCAGCGGCAACCGCGGAGTTCGCCCGCGCAAACGCCGGCTAAGCTCGCAGACCGGTTCCGGCGGTTATTCCGCCGGAACGTTGCGCACCAGCGGCGGCTCGCCGTCCGAAGAGGGATCGTCCTCGCCGGAAATGCGGAACAGCCGCGACAGGTCCGCGCCAATCCCCATCAGCGCCGGCACCAGCACCAGCACCAGCACGGTCGCCGTCGACAGGCCGAAGACGATGGTGATCGCCATCGGCATCAGGAACTGCGCCTGAAGGCTTTTCTCGAACAGTAGCGGGAGCAGACCGCCAATGGTGGTGAGCGAGGTCAGCAGCACCGCGCGCAAGCGGTCCTGCGCCGAGGCGATCGCGGCCTGCTCGATGGTCTCCCCGTCCTTGCGCCGCTCGTCGAAGCGCGCCACCAGAATGATCGAGTTGTTGACCAGAATGCCCGAGAGGCCGAGCAGTCCGATCAGGCTCAGGATCGTCAGGTCGAAGCCAAGCAGATAGTGCCCGGTCACCGCGCCGACCACGCCGAAGGGGATGATCGACATCACCGCCAGCGGCGTGAAGTAGCTGGCAAAGATCGCGGCCAGGATCAGATAGATCGCCGCAAGAGCTGCGACGGTGCCGATCTGAAGGTCGGCGAAGGCGCCTTTCCGCTCTTCCTCCCGGCCCGAGAACTTGTAGTCGATGCCATAGCGGTCGGTGATCGCCTGGATCTTCCCGTCGCTGAGATCCTCCACGATCTGGATGTTCGAGGTCACATCGCGGTCGACGTCGGCCGACACGCTGATCGTGATGCGCCCGTCCAGGCGCTGGATCACGGAGAACCCCTGCCGGTCATCGAGCGTCACGACTTCCAGCAGCGGAACGAATTCGCCGCTCGGCGCCTTGAGCATCAGGTTGCGCAGGGCCCCTCCCCCGGACCCGGTGAGATCCTGAAGCACGCGGATCGTGACCTCTTCCTCGCCCTGGGCAAACCGGCGGGGGATCGAACCTTCAAGCGCGCTGCGGATCTGGCGGGCGGCATTTTCCACCGTGAAGCCGAGCGCCTTGCCGCGCGGGCTCAGTTCGATCACCAGTTCCGGCTTGCCGTAGGGCAGATCGTCGGCCACGCCGTCGACGCCCGGATAGCTCGTCAAAAGCTCCTGCACCTCGAGCGAGGCCGCCTTCAGCCGGTTCGGGTCGTCGCCCTGCAGCAAGATGTCGAGATCGCGCCCCGGAGGACCGCCGCGCCGCTCGAACACCGCCACACGCTTGGTGCCGGGAATATCGGGCAGCGCCTGGCGCCAGGCCCGCACAATTTCGGGCGTGCGCGTGGTGCGGTCCTCCGACGCGGTCAGCTGGACGTCGATGCTGGCGACATTGCGGCCACGGTTGTTGCCCGACTGGCCGAGCGTCGCATAGGAGGCGATGATCAGCTTTTCGTCGGTTCCCGCCGTCAGCCGGCGTTCCGCCTCGCGCAGCGCGTTCTCGATCTTGACGAGGCCCGCTTCCGACTCCTCCAGAGAGATACCGGCGTTGAAGGAGATCGACGCGCGGATGTTTTCCGCTTCAGGCGAGGGGAAGAAGACGAAGCCGACCCGGTCCCCGCGCACCATGCCGACGGTAAGCAGCAGCGTCGCGATGGCGACCGAGATGGTGACATAGCGCCAGCGATAGGCGAGCGTGACGAAGCCGCGGAATGGGACGTCGCGCACCCAGCCAAAGCCGTTGTCGAAATTGCGGCGGAACCAGCCCGGACGTTCGTCGAAGGTCTGCCGCCCGCGCATGCGCCTGAGCACCAGGAACAGGAACTCGAAGGCAGCCGCAACGGCGAAGGCGACGACGAGTACCGCAATATCGAAGGCGAACTGGCCGAGCGCCTCGCGCCCGCCGCGCGCCGGGACGGCGATCCAGTCGAGCCAGGGCGGGACGGAGAGGTCCTCGCGGCCGGCCAGCGCGATGACGAAGAGCGCCGGCGCGCCGGCCAGAATGACCACGCGCCACCAGCTCCACGACGGCACCCGCGACAGCGAATGCGCCAGATGGCCGGGAAGCACGAAGAAACACTCGACGATGCTGGCGATCACGACGGCGACCACCACGAGCGGCAGGGCGCCCATGATCTGGCCGATGGTGTCCTGGATCAGCATGATCGGCAGGAAGGCCGCGATCGTCGTCGAACTGGCCGCGATGATCGGCCAGAGCATGCGTCCGGCCCCCTCTTCCGCCGCCTGATACGGGCTGTCGCCCATGGCGGTGCGGGTGGCCGTGTGCTCGCCGACAACGATGGCGTCGTCGACGATGATGCCGAGCGTCATGATCAGCGCGAAAAGCGAGATCATGTTGATGGTCTGCCCCGTGACCCACATGATGCCGACGGTCGCCAGGATCGCCACCGGAATGCCGGCCGCCACCCACAGCGCGATGCGGGCGTTGAGGAAGGCAAACAGCACGATCACCACAAGCAGCAGACCGCTCAGGCCGTTCTCGATCAGGATCATGATGCGCTGGTTGAGGCTGTCCGCGCTGACTTCGTATTTCACCAGTTCCAGCGAGCTCGGCAGCGTCGGCGCGACCTCCGCCAGATACTGGTCGAGGATCGCGTTGACCTTGAGCTGATCGGCCTTGGCGGAGCGCTGCACGGTGAGTTCGACCGCGCGCACGCCGTCGGAGAAGCCGAGCACCTGATCATCGTCGAACTGCTTGGAGACCTCGGCAATGTCGCGCAGCTGGACCTTCTCGCCGGTCGGGAAGGACTTGACCGTTATCCGGCTGATCGCCTCGGGGGAATCCGTGTCGGCCACCGCGCGCACCTGGCGCTCCACGCCGCCCTTGAGGTCGCCCGACGGCAGGTCGCGCGTGTTGGCGGCGACCCGGTCGGAGATGTCGGCGACCGTGAGGTCGAGCCGGCGCAGCTCGCGTTCCGGCACCCGCACCACGTATTCGGTATCGCGGAAGCCGGAGAAAGTCACCTTGTCGACGCCCCGGTCGATCAGGTCGTCGCGGATCTGGCGGGCGTAGCTCTTGAGCGCGTCCTCCGAGAACGGTCCGCGCAGCGCGACCCGCGCCACCCGGTCGAACCAGCTCGACAGCGACACGACCGGCGTTTCGCTGTCCTCGGGCAAGGTGGTGACGCCGGCAATCGCCTGATCGACGTCGGAGAGCGCCCGTTGCATGTTGGCGCCTTCCAGGAACTCCAGCCTGACGCTCGCCGATCCCTCGCGGGCGTAGGAGCGCATCTCGTCGACATTGTCGATGAAGCGAAGCTCCGGCTCGATGGCCTGAAGAATGTTCTTTTCGACGTCCTCCGCGCTGGCTCCAGGCCAGGACACCGAGACCGAGATCGTGTTCACCACGATCTGCGGGAAGAACTCGGTGTTGAGCTTGGCGATGCCGAAGACCCCGAACAGGATCATCAGCGCCATCACCAGATTGGCGGCATTGGGATGACGCAGGAAATGCCCGATCAGCGTGGTGGGCTTGAACTGGGGCGCGCGCATGGGTCAGCGCGTCCCTTGCGGGGCATCGCCCGGGGCGGCTGACGGTGCCGGGGTCTGCGCTTCAGGTTCGGACGGCGCCTTTGGTTCCGCCACGCGCACGCCCTCGCCGGCCTCGTCGAGGCGGGTGACGATCAGCGTGTCGCCGGAGGCAAGATCGCCCTCCACGATCAGATGGGTGCCGTCGAAGGCGACGGGGCGAACGTCCCGGCGCACCGTGCGTCCGTCCTCCATGACATAGACGTGGTCGGTGCCGTAAAGGGCCGCCTCGGGAATGCGGGCGCTGTTTTCATAGGTCCTGTCGGCGACACGCACCTCGACGAAGGCGCCGGGGCGCAGCGCCGGCTGGTCCGGCGTCACGCGAACGCTGGCAAAGGCATCGATCCCGCCGCGCGCCAGCGCCACATCCGCCCCGACACGAACGATCTCGCCCTCGTAGCGCACCGGCTCGCCGCCGATATACCACAGCACCTCGACCGGACGGCCGATGACATTCCCGGTGTCGGAGAGGATGCGGCCGTACTGGTTGTCGGACAGGGTGAGCCTGACCTCGAGCGCATTGCGGTCGTAAAGCGCGGCAATGACGTCATTGACGTTGACCAGACGGCCGACGGCGGCGTTCTCCTCGCGCACGACGGCATCGAAGGGCGCCTTCAAGACGGTGTCGGAGAGGTTCTTCTCAGCCTGCGCCAACCGCCATTCCAGCCGCTCGATCGCGGCCTGCTGTTGCTCGACGCGCGCGCGCTCGACCGCAAGCGCATTGCGGCGCTGTTCGACGGCCTGCTTGCGCTGCGACACGATCAGGCTGCGCTCGTCGACGGTGCGCTCGGTCACCGCGCCGCTTTCGCGCAGCTGCGAGGCACGGTCCAGATCACGCTCGGCGAAGGCCAGTTGCTCCAGCGCGCGTTCCACGTTGCCTTCCTCGGTGGCGACCCGTCCCCGGGCCTCCACAAGGCCCGCGCGCGCTTCGGTCAGGTTCGCCCGCGCCTCGGTGACCGCGCCGCGGTACTGAAAGGGGTCGATCTCGACAAGTTCGGCGCCGGCATCCAGCGTCGCGCCGGCCTCCAGATCTGGATTGACGCGAATGATCTCGCCGGCAACCAGCGCCCTCAGGTCGGCAGTGCGCGCCGCGCGGATTTCGCCATAGAGATTGAGCGTCGGCGCATGGTCGCGGATCTCGACCGGCGCGGTCTGGACCGTATAGACGATCTCGCGTGCCTGGCGCGTTGGAACCTCCGGCTTGGTCAGGATCAGCTGCTGCATCCCCTTGTAGGCGCCGAACAAAATGGCGCCGGCCAGCAGCGCCTGAAGCAGGAGCTTGCCGACAAGAATGACGCGCCGCGTCGGTGAACGGTCCGCGTCCGGCGTATGGAACGCGACATCCGAACGTTTGCGGTTGGCGTCTTCCTCGATCGATTTCAGCATGACGTTCTTGTCCACTCGCCCGTCCATCTGCGCAGTCACATGACGTTATAGGTCGAAAACCGGCCAGCGGATTGCATGGGCACCGCACTACCCGCAAGGCCGCGAGACTATCGGAGTCAATCCGGTCGGACGCAAGGCGAAGAGTGTATCAAAATGTGGCCGCGCCAAAGGCCGCCGCGCGATCCCGCAAGCAACCCATGCGTCCGCCGAAGCAGTCAAACGCACGTTTTTCAATCAGAACGGGAAATAACTTGATCCATATCAAGTCGCGTGCTCAGGAACCATGTCCAGAATTAGCCGCTCCATTTGCAAGGAACCAGGCAGATGACCGAGAAAACGGACAAGAGCTCCGCAAACGTCGCGGCAGCCGGGCGGACAGGACAGCCTCACGAGGCCGGCGACGACACCAGCCGGGGCTGGATGAACCCGGTCGGCCCCGACCCCGAACTCTATCCCGATCCGAGCCCCGAGCCCGAGGACCCGCCGGCAAGCGGAACGCCGCCGGTGGCATCGGAACCGGCGAACATCGGCTCCGGCACCGCCAACATCGGGTCGGATAGCGCGGATGTCGGCTCCGGCACGACAAAGCCGGAGTGAGGCGCGCGCCTCAGACCTCGTCGGCCTCGTAGTGATAGTGGGTGTTGCAGAAGCGGCAGGTGACCTCGATGCGTCCGTCGACGGTCATGTCGTCGCGCTCTTCCTGCGAAAACCCCTTCAACATGCCGCGGATGCGCGCATCCGAACAGCGGCAGCGGTCCGCGATCGGCTGCGGCGCGAAGATGCGCACGCCGCGCTCGTGGAACAGGCGGAACAGCATGCGCTCCGCCGTCATGTCCGGATCGCTCAGTTCGTCGTCGCGCACGGTTTCCATCAGCGCACGGGCCTCGCGCCAGGCGTCGTCTTCGTCGACTTCGTGGAATTCGGTGTCCTCCGGCGCATCGCCGGGATGGAGATCGGGCTTGCGCATGCGCTCCGGCGCCTCGGGCAGGAACTGCGCCAATATGCCGCCGGCAATCCACGACCGGCGCGGCGCCGCCCCAGGCTCGCGGGTAAACACCTCGCCGACAGCAAGCCGCACCACCGTGGGGATCTGCTCCGACTGGGCGAAATACTGGTGCGCCACCTCTTCCAGCGACTTGCCGTCGAGCGCGACAATGCCCTGATAGCGGTTCATCGCCGCGCCCTGGTCGATGGTCATCGCCAGAGTTCCCCTGCCCAGAAGCGACGCGGGATCAGCCTCGCCGCGCGCCTGGGCGGCCGCCACGGCCTCCGCATCGAATTGCGCGCAGGCGCGCAACCCGTCCGGCGTGTCGAAGTCCACGACCAGCATGGAGACCGGGCCGTCGGAGGTCGTCTGCAGCGTGAAGCGGCCGTCGAACTTGAGCGACGTGCCGAGCAGCGTCACCAGCGTCGCCGCCTCGCCCAGAAGCCGGGACACCGGCTCTGGATAGGCGTGGCGCTGCAGGATCTGGTCGAGCACCGGCCCGAGCAGCACGGCGCGGCCGCGCGTGTCGAGCGGCTCGACCGCGAAAGGAAGAACGGCATCGCGCCCGGCCGGCTCGAGGCCCTGGCGGGTCAGTTCGTCTTGAACACTCATGCGTCCTGCAAGGCTCCGAAACACCAGGCCAGAATGCCCTTTTGCGCATGCAGGCGGTTTTCCGCCTCGTCGAACACCACGGAGCGGGGACCGTCCATGACCTCGGAGGTCACTTCCTCGCCGCGATGCGCCGGCAGGCAATGCATGAAGAGGGCTTCAGGATCGGCCTCGGCCATCAGCCGCTCGTTGACCTGATAGGGCTTCAACAGATTGTGGCGGTCGCCATCATCGTCGCCCATCGACACCCAGCAGTCGGTGACGACGCAGTCCACGCCCTTGACGGCCTCGAAGGGATCGTCGGTCACGCGGATCTCCGCGCCGGCCGCGCGTGCGGCATCGACAAGCTCATGCGGGGGCGCAAGCTCGCCCGGCGTCGCGATACGCAGCTCGAAGTCGAACTTCGCGGCCGCATGGACCCAGGAGGCCAGCACATTGTTGCTGTCGCCCGTCCAGGCCACGGACCGGCCGGCGATCCTGCCCTTCTTTTCCTCAAACGTCAGCACATCCGCCATGATCTGGCAGGGATGCGTGCGCTTGGTCAGCCCGTTGATGACCGGCACGGTGGCATTTTGCGCCAGTTCCTGCACCGCGTCGTGATCCAGCATGCGGATCATGATCGCATCGACATAGCGCGACAGCACGCGGGCGGTGTCGGCGATGGTCTCGCCGCGGCCGAGCTGCATCTCGGCGCCGGTAAGCATCAGGGTCTCGCCGCCCAGTTCGCGCATGCCGACATCGAAGGAGATGCGCGTGCGCGTCGAGGGCTGCTCGAAGATCATCGCCAGCACGCGTCCGGCCAGCGGACCGTCGCCGCTCACGCGCACGGGGCCGCGCGCCTCCTTGATGCGGCGGCTGCCGTCGAGAATGACGCGCAACTCCTGCGCATCGACTTCGGTCAAGTCGAGAAAATGGCGTGGCTGCGCAGTCATCACTCGGCCGCTCCCCGTTTCAATTCGCTGTCCATGGCATCGGCGGCGGCATCGATCCGGCTGACCGCCTCTTCCAGTTCGTCCTCGGTGATCGTCAGCGGCGGCATGATGCGCAGCACGTTCTCGCCCGCGCCGACGGCCAGCACATTGTGATCGCGGAAGTGCCGCAGGACATCGACATTGGGCGCCCGGCACTTCAGCCCGAGCATCAGCCCCTTGCCGCGGATCTCCTCGAACACATCCGGATGGCGGTCGACCACGCCGGCAAGCTTCTGTTTCAGGAGCAGGCCCTTGCGCTGCACGCCGTCGAGAAAGCCGTCGGCCAGCACGACGTCCAGCACCGCATTGCCGACAGCCATGGCGAGCGGGTTGCCGCCATAGGTCGTGCCATGGGTGCCGGCCACCATGCCGTCGGCGGCCGCCTCCGTAGACAGGCAGGCACCGAGCGGAAAGCCGCCGCCGATGCCCTTGGCAATCGCCATGATATCCGGAGTGATCCCGGCCCATTCATGCGCAAACAGCTTGCCGGTGCGCCCGACGCCGGTTTGCACCTCGTCGAAGATCAGCAGGATGCCGGCCTCGTCGCACAGCTCGCGCAGGCCGCGCAGGCACTCGGTCGGCAGCGGACGAATGCCGCCCTCGCCCTGGATCGGCTCGACCAGGATCGCGGCGGTCTGCTCGTCGACGGCCGCGCGCAGCGCGTCATGATCGCCAAAGGGCACCTGGATGAAACCGGGCGCCTTGGGACCGAAGCCCTCGAGGTACTTCGCCTGTCCTCCAGCGGCGATGGTCGCCAGCGTCCGGCCGTGGAAGGCGCCTTCCACGGTGATGATGTTCACCCGCTCCGGCTGGCCGTTGACGTAGAAATGCCGGCGCGCGGTCTTGATCGCGCATTCCAGCGCTTCCGCGCCGGAGTTGGTGCAAAACACCCGATCGGCAAAGGTCGCATCGGTCAGCTTTTTCGCAAAGGCCTCCTGGCCGTCGATCGCATAGAGGTTGGAGACGTGCCAGAGCTTGTCGGCCTGCGTCTTCAGCGCATCGACCAGCGCCGGATGGCTGTGGCCGAGCGAATTGACGGCGATCCCGGCGGCGCAATCGAGAAAGCGTCGGCCATCGGCGGTCTCCAGCCACACACCTTCGCCGCGCACGAACGACAGGTCCGCGCGGTTGTAGGTCTGATAGAGCGAGGTCTCCACCATGTCCGTTCTGCCTTCAGCTGGGGTTGCCGA
>PARB01000086.1 GCA_002709505.1 Paracoccaceae bacterium
CCGCCAGCGGCCGCGGAAGATCCGCCGGCCGGTGGCGAACAGCTGGATTGTCGCGTTGGGGGTCATTTGAGCGATACCCTTGGGTCGAGCCATGCGTAGGCCAGGTCGACGAGAAGATTGATGACCATGTAGAGGACCACGATGATCAGGATGACGCCCTGGATGACGGGATAGTCGCGGCGCAGGATCGACTGCACCACCAGCCGGCCGATGCCGGGCAGCGAGAACACGGTTTCCGTCACCACCGCCTCGGAGACCAGCGCCGCGAAGGTGAAGCCGAAGGCGGCGGCGACCGCGATCAGCGCGTTGCGGAAGACGTGTTTGGTGGCGACCTTCCAGGGGGCAAGGCCCTTGGCGCGCGCGGTGCGCACATGGTCCTCGCGCTGCACGTCCAGCATCGAGGCGCGCACCAGGCGGATGATCAGTGCTGCATTGGGCGCGGCCAGCGTGAAGCTCGGCAGCAGCAGGTAGCGCAGGTTCGCAAGGCCCCCTTCGTCGGAGATCGAGGGGTAGCCGGACGACGGCAGCCAGCCGAGGCTCACCGAGAAGATCAGGATCAGGTAGAGGCCGAGCCAGAAGGTCGGCACGGAGGCAAACAGCATCGCGCCGCCGGAGGCGACCTGATCGACCCAGGTGCCGTGCCGGGTGGCCGAAACCACGCCGATCGGAACGCCGAGGATCACGATCCAGACCATCGTCATGACGGCGAGCAGGATGGAGGTTTCCGCGCCGTCGGCGATCACCGAGAGAACCGGGGTGCCGAAGAAGATCGATGTGCCGAGATCGCCCTGCAGGACGTTGCCGAGCCAGTAGAGATACTGGAGGTAAAGGGGCGCATTGAGGCCCATTTCGCGCGTCAGCGCTTCGACCTCTTCCGGGGTTGCCGTGTCGCCGAGCAGGACGGCGGCGGGGTCGCCGGGAATAAGATGGACGAAGAGGAAGACGAGCAGGGATGCGGCAAGCAGCGTGGGAATGAGCGCCAGCAGTCTCCGCGTCGCATATCCGAGCATGTCGACGGTCTTTCCGCGTTCAGGAGGGGTGGTTCAGGCAGTGTGCCGCGATTTTCAGCGCATGTCGCGGGGCGCAAAGGCCCCTCCCGCGCCTCGGTCCGTGAGGACCGGGCAGGCGGCGCGGGAGGGGCAGCCGGGAGGAAGCCGGCTTACTTGTCGACGTTCCAGAAGTGCGGCCAGATCAGGGTGGCTTCACCCAGGCCGGTCAGCTTCGTGGAGGCGATGTTGTAGGTGTAGACATCGCCCGTCTTCATCGTCGGGACCTGCTCGTAGATCAGGGCCTGGATTTCGCCCCACAGCTTCTGACGCTCGGCCGGGTCGGCGCTTTCGGTAAACTTCGCCTTGAGCGCGGCCTTCTCCGGGGTCGTCCACCAGCCCGGATAGTTGTCGTTCATCACCGAGATCAGGATCGGATCCGGAACGAAGCCGTGGTGGGTGAAGAACAGGTCCCACTGGTCCGGCTCGGCGCGCTTCTTGATCAGGGTGGCCCAGTCATAGACCTGAAGGTCGATGTTGAAGCCGGCCTGGGCGAGCTGCTTGGTGTAGACGATGGCCGTGTCGTAGTGGAACGGATAGTTGGTGGAGACCATGAACTTGATGGGCTCGCCGTTGTATCCGGCTTCCTTGGCCAGCGAGCGGGCCGTGTCGGCGTCGCCCTTGGAGAAGTTCTCCGCACCCGCTTCCGTGTACCAGACGTTGCCCTTGGGCAGGAACGAGCCGTTGGCGCGCCACAGCTTGTCCGGGCCGATGGCGACCTGAAGCGCCGGCACCTTGTCGATGGCGGTCTGGATGGCACGGCGCAGCGCGAAGTTTTCCTTCAGCGGGCCGTCCTTGGAGTTCATGAAGACGAGGCCGAAGAGCGGGCCGCCGTTGACGATGGTGGTGACCTGCGGATTGGCGTCCAGATCGGCGAAGAGATCGCCGGGGATGCTTTCGGCATAGTCGTAGTCGCCGGACTGCAGGCCGCTGACGCGGGTGCCGACGTCGGGCACGGGGATGAAGCGCAGCGCATCGAAGTTGGCCTTGCGCTCGCCGGCGTAGCCGTCGGCGGCACCGGAGGGCGAATCATAGTCGTCGAAGCGGACCAGCTCGACGTGACGGTTGGCCTGCCATTCGCCGAACTTGTAAGGGCCGGTGCCGATGTAGTTTTCCGGGGAAATCGGCGCCTTGCCGGCGTCGGCGACGACGGAGGCCGGATAGATCGCCGGACCGCCGTTGATGAAGGCCATCAGGTTCTTCCAGGGGCCGAACGGCTTGGTGAGGCGAATCGTGACTTCATGGTCGCCGGTCGCCTCGACGCTTTCCACGTTGGAAAACAGCAGCGAACCGCGCGATCCGTGCTCGCCCCAGCGCTTCAGCGAGGCAACGACGTCGGCCGAGGTCATGTCGGTGCCGTCGTGGAAGGTGACGTCCTTGCGCAGGGTGATGACGATGGTCTTGCCGTCGTCCTCGAGGCGATCGCTTTCGGCGAGCAAGGGCTGGGGTGCATTGCTGGCGTCGAAGGTGTAGAGACCTTCGAACATGTGATGTGCAATGGTCGTCGCCAGGTCCGAGGTGACCACGTGCTGGTCGAGGCTCGGCGGCTCGCCGACGGTCGCGTAGCGCAGCGTCCCGCCGGCATAGGCAGTGCTCGCCATCGACGCGGCAAAGGCCGCAGCGAGAATGGTTTTAAGGGGTCTGTTCAGCTTCATGCCAGTCTCCTCCCAGATCGTTCGCATGCCGGATATCGGCCGGTCGATATGAAAGAAATTTTCAGAAATGGCAGGAATTGTCAATTCCAGATTTGCATATCACGTAAATGACGCTAATTTATGAAAGAAACTTACAAAACGGAGCTGACGCATGACCACTGGAATCACCCGATACGACACTGCCGATCTCGCAGCCGGCGGCACGCGCCGTCCTTTCGCCAAGGCGGTGCGCGCAGGGGATTTCGTCTATGTCTCCGGTCAGGTGCCGGCGGAAAAGGGCGAGATCATCACCGGGGGAATCGTCGCGCAGACGGAAAAGGTGATGGAAAACATCATCGAGGTTCTGGCGCTGGCCGGCTGCACCCTTGAGCACGTCGTGAAGGTCAACGTCTGGCTCGACGATGCCCGCGACTTCTCCAGCTTCAACGGCGTGTTCGAGCGCTATTTCATCGATCATCCGCCGGCACGCTCCACCGTCCAGTCGCCGCTGATGGTGGATGCCAAGGTCGAGATGGACGTGATCGCCTACAAGCCGGAATAGGCGCGGGCCGCACGGGACCCTATCCTGCGGGACGGGGAGATCGGGAAAGGCGAGGTCGGGGAACGTGAGCAAGGTGATCGACATCATTGCCCAGTTGCGGGGCTTGAACGGGGCGTTGCCCAAGCGCGAGCAGCATGTCGCCGACTATGTGCTCGCCAATCTGGAAACCATCGCCTACCAGCGCCAGAGCGAGATCGCCAAGGGGGCGGGGGTGTCGGACGCCACCGTCAACCGCTTCTGCCAGTCGCTCGGCTGCGACGGGTTCAAGGAGTTCAAGATCCGTCTGGCGCAAAGCGTGGCGGTCAGCCTCCAGTATCTCGGCGGGCAGGGCAACGACCGCTCGCCTGCCGACCAGCTGGTCGCGCAGGTCTTCGGGGCGCTGGTCGACACGCTCAACACCGCCCGCTCGCAGCTCGACGGGGCAGCACTTCAATCGGCCATCGACATGCTAGCCGACGCGCGGCGGATCGTGTTCTTCGGCGTCGGCGGCGGCTCTGCCAATGTCGCGCGCGAGGGGGCGAATCGCTTCTTCCGCCTCGGTATTCCGGCGGAGGCCCATGCCGACGGCTATCTGCAGCGGATGATTGCCTCGACGCTGGAACGCGGCGACGTGGTCTTTGCGGTCTCCGCCAGCGGCACGCCGGCGGAGCTGCTCGACAGCGTCGCCATCGCGCGTCAGTACGGCGCGGCGACGATCAGCCTGACCAAGGCCGCCTCCGACCTGGCGCAAGCCTGCGACATCGCCATCGGGGTCGATCTGCCGGAGGATCACGACATCTACAAGCCGAGCGCCTCGCGGCTTGCCTATATCGCGATTGTCGACGTGCTGGCGGCGGGGGCCGCGCGGCGTCGGCCGGAGCGGGTCAAGGAATACCTGCGCCGCATCCGCACCTCGCTGGTGCCGCTGTCGACCGACGTCGGGCCCAAGCCCATCGGCGACTGACGCGCGCCGCCGACGGCCGCGTCGGCTATCGGCTTTCGTGATACCCGCTTTACTGAATGCTATTTGATTGAAATATCAATCTGCCGTCTCCTGAGCCTCGGAATCATGTGCCGGACCGGACCCGACAGCGCCCTGCTGCGCCGGGGGAGGGGCTGGACCGGCAATGCGGGAGCGGGACATGTCGAGACTTGCAGCCTTCAATTTTCAGAAGTGGATCGAGGACAACAAGCATCTGCTGAAGCCGCCGGTCGGCAATCAGCAGATCTGGAAGGACGCGGACCTGATGGTCACCGTCGTCGGCGGTCCGAACAAGCGCACCGACTATCATGACGACCCGGTGGAGGAATTCTTCTACCAGCTCAAGGGCGACATGCTGCTCAAGCTCTACGACGGCAAGGAGTTCTACGACGTGCCGATCCGCGAAGGCGAGATCTTCCTGTTGCCGCCGCATGTGCGCCATTCGCCGCAGCGCCCGCAGGAAGGCTCCATCGGCCTCGTCATCGAGCCGGCCCGCCCCGAAGGTGCGCTCGACGCCATCGAATGGTACTGCTTCGAATGCGCGCATCTGGTGCATCGCGCGGAGCTCGACCTGGAATCGATCGTCGACGATCTGCCGCCCGTCTACAAGGCCTTCTATGCCTCGGAGGAGGCGCGCACCTGCCCCAATTGCGGCACCCTGCATCCGGGCAAGGAGCCGCCGGAGGGCTGGGTCAAGCTCTAGGCACGCAGGGCGCCCGGTCGCGGCGCCGCTTCGCTCTTTTCACCATCATCAACAACGTGACGGCCTGCCCGGCATGGAGGTGCCCGGCCGGTCTTCGGGAGGATCGACATGAATTTCAAGACCCTGATCGCGCGCACGCTGCCGGCGGCGCTGGTTGCATTGGCCTCGACCACCGGCCTTGCCTCCGCCAAGGAATTCCGTCTCGGGCTGATCACCCCGCCGCCGCATATCTGGACCGTCGCGGCGCAGGCCTTCGGCGAAGACCTGAAGGCGGAAACCGACGGCAAGCATTCGGTGGCGGTGTTCCCGTCGCGCCAGCTCGGCAACGAGGCGCAGATGATGCAGCTTCTGCAGACCGGCGCGCTCGACATGGCCTTCCTCACGATCGCGGAAGTCTCCAACCGCGTGCCGGATTTCGGCGCCTTCTACGCGCCCTATATGGCCGACGACGTGGCCCATGCCGGGCGCATCCTGCGCTCGGATGAAGCCAAGGCGATGCTGGCCGACCTGCCGCAGAAGGCCGGTGTCGTCGGCATCGGCTACAGCATGGCGGGCCTGCGCCAGATCGTCAGCCGCGATCCGGTGACGAGCGCGGCCGACCTTGCCGGAAAGAAGCTTCGGATCACGCCGTTCGAGCCGATCAAGGACTTCTACAACGCGGTGGGGGCTGCCTCCACGCCGATGCCGCTGCCGGCGGTCTATGATGCGCTTGCCAACGGCCAGGTCGACGCCATCGACATGGACGCGGAGCTGATCTGGAAGCTTAAGTACTACGAGCATGCCGACACGGTGCTGATTTCCAACCACATGATGTTCCCGATGGTCGGTCTGGTGTCGGCGCGCGTGTGGAAGGACCTGTCCCCCGAGGAACGCGAGACGATCACCCGGCTGATGGCGCGTCACCTCGACGGGGCGATCGACACCTATATCTCCAAGGAGGCCGACTGGCTGCTCGCCGTCGAAGGCACGGGCACCAATATCGTCGAGGCGGATGCGTCCTTCTTCCAGGATGCCATCGCCCAGTGGGAAGCGATCTGGAGCGAGAAGGCACCGGCGCTCGCCACGCTTCGCAAGGTTGCCGACGAGACCCGGCAGTAGGTCCCGGCCCGACACCCGCAACCCCGCATCCGGACGGTCAGGGCCCGAGGGCCTTGCGGTCCGGGTGCGCGGCGTGGATGGATAACGCGCGATGCTCTACAGGATCTCCGCCTTCTGGGCGCGGTGCGAAATCGCGCTGGCGGCCGCCCTTGCCGCCACGATCACCGGGCTGATCCTTCTCAATGTGGTCACCCGGTCCGCCCATATGGCGATCTACTGGATCGACGAGACGGCGATCACCGCCATGGTCTGGATGACGTTTCTGGCCGGCTCCGCCGCCGTCCACCGGCGCTCCGGCGTCGCCGTGACGCTTGTCTACGACATGCTCTCGCCGCGGGTCGCGCGCTGGTGGCGGCTTGGCCTCGATGTCGTGACGGTCGTCTTCGCCGTCGCGATGATCCGGTTCTGCCTGCTGTGGTTCGATCCGCTCGCGCTTTATGCCGCCGGCTTCGACACCCTGGCCTTCCAGGGCGAGACCTTCAATTTCATCTATGCCGAGCCGACGGTGACGCTCGGCATTCGCAAGGCCTGGGTCTGGTCCATCATGATCGTCTTCACCTTCGGACTGACGCTGCATGCCGCGTCCAACCTCGTTGCGAGCCTTTGCGTGCTCGCCGGCGGTGACGATCCGCAGGCGGACGCCGACGCGGGGACACGTGCATGACGGCGATCGTCTTTCTTCTTCTGCTGTTCGGCGCGGTGCCCATCGCGCTGGTGCTGGCGCTGTCTGCAATCTGGTACATCCAGGCGAGCGGCAACGAGGTGCTCTACGCAAGCTTCGCCCAGCAGCTCTATTCCGGGATCGAGAGCTACGGACTGCTGGCGATCCCGCTGTTCATGCTCACCGGCGAACTGATGAACGAGGGCGGGCTGACCCGGCGGCTGATCCAGGCGGCGCGCGTCTTCGTCGGCGGGTTTCGCGGCGGGCTTGCCTATATCAACCTGCTCGCCAACATGTTCATGGCCGCGATCATCGGCTCGGCCGCCTCGCAGATCGCGGTGATGGCCCGTGCCATGGTGCCGGCGATGGAGGCGGAGGGCTACCGCCGCGATTTCGCCGCCGCTACGACGGCGGCCGGCGGCCTGCTGTCGCCAATCATTCCGCCGTCCATGCTCTTCGTGATCTACGGTGTTCTGGCGCAGATCCCCATCGGCGACATGTTCATGGCCGGCATCATTCCCGGCCTGATGCTGTCGGCGTCCTTCTTCGTGATCATCGCGCTTGTCGGTCTGACGCAGTCGTTTCCCAAGGGCAAGTGGATGAACCGCAGCGAGGCGCTGGCAGCCCTGCGCGACTGCCTTCCGGCGGCGCTCATTCCCGTCGCCATTGTCGGCGGCATCCTGCTCGGGGTGGCGACGCCGACGGAATCGGCCGCCGTCGCCTCGCTGATCGCCTTCCTGATCGGGCGGTTCATCTACCGGGATCTCAAGATCACCCGGCTCGGCGCCCTGTTCGTGCGCACCGCGACCAGCTCCAGCCTGGTGATCTTCCTGATCGCCGCCGCCAATGTGTTCGGCTGGGTGATCATCTACGAGGCGCTGCCGCAGAAGCTCGCGGGCCAGATCACGTCGATCACCTCGATCCCTCCGTCTTCCTCTTGATCGTCAACCTGTCGCTCTTCGTCATCGGCATGGTGATCGACGGCATCGCCGCACTGATCCTGGTGGTGCCGATCCTGCTGCCGATCGCGCAGATGCATTACGACATCGATCCGTTCCAGTTCGGCGTGATCGTCTGCCTCAACCTGGTGCTCGGCCTTTTGACGCCGCCGGTCGGCGCTGGGCTCTATATCGCCTCGGCGATGAGCGGCACGCCGCCGATGCAGATCGTGCGCGCGCTCTATCCGTTCCTGATCGCGGTGGCGCTGATCCTGGTGCTGTTGAGCTGGGCGCCGATCCTGACGACGGCGCTGATCTGACGGGAACGGCGCTCGCCCCGCGCTGTTACAGCGTTGCGGCGACCGCCCGCAATTCGTCGAGGAAGAAGGCGGCCGCCGGTGTCAGGCCCTTGGTCTTGCGGTAGGAGACACCCACGGGGCCGATGGGAATCGGCACGTCCCAGGGCACGCGTGCCAGGATACCGGCTGCGATATCCTGTTCCACCACGTGATTGGGCAGGATGCCGATCATCGTCGAGGTGGCGAGCAGGCTGCGGTTGGCGAGGAAGGACACCGATTCCACCGCGTTGATCGGCGAGCTCAGGCCGTGGTCGAGGAACACCAGATCGATCTGGCGCCTGAGCGTCGTTTCCGGCGGCGGCAGGATCCAGCCATAATCCATCATGTCCTGGAAGGTGACGCGCTTGCGCCCTTGCAGCGGGTGGCTCATGCCGGTGACGGCGATGACCTTTTCCTCGTAGAGGCGCTCCTGCAGCAGTTCGTCGCGGTGGCGATGGGTCGGCAGCCGTCCGACGACGAGATCGACCTCGCCTGAGCGCAGCGCCGGCATCAGCACCTCGTTGGTGCCTTCCTGGATCTTGATCGACAGGCCCGGCTTTTGCGCCAGCACCCGGGCGATGGTCTTGGGCAGGAGCAGCGCGGAGGCGGCGAGCAGCGTGCCGATGACGATGCGCCCGCTCGATCCTTCCGCCAGATCGTCCAGTTCCTGCGCGGCGTGGGAAATCTGCGCGAAGATCAGCTTGCCGTGGCGCGCCAGCGCCTCGCCGTAGATCGTCGGCACCACGCCCCGGTTGGTGCGCTCGAACAGGAGCACGCCGAAGTCGGCTTCCAGATCCTTGATCAGCTTGGTGGCGGCGGGCTGCGACAGGTTCAGCTCGCGCGCGGCATGGAGAATGCTGTTGTGGCGCTCGACCGCGACCAGCAGGCGCAGCTGCTTGAGCTTGAGGCGGGTCAGGATCCGCTCGACGATGCGGACGTGCTTCTGGTTCGGTTCGCTCATCGCAGCGTCTTCAGTGTTGTGCCGGGAGCCGGGATGGCGGGACAGCGCGCACAGCCATAGCCCAACGGATCAGGCAATGCGAATGGCGTCTTCAAGCCGCGCCAGCGTGTCGACCATGCTCATCGCGGTCAAGGCGGAGGATTTCGGATTGTCCGGCATGGCGCGGCCGGAAATCTGGATGGCGAAGGAGCCGAAGGCGCCCTCGACGGCAAGCTCGTGCCGGTTCTCGCGACACGCGGGATCGGAAATCAGCTCGACCTCGGTCTCGTCGAAGCCGATCCCGGCAAGCGCGATGCTCGCCGTGACATTGGCGTTCTTGGGATAAAGCGCCGCCGCCTGACGGGCGGTGCCGCGAAAATGCACCTGCGCCTCGCTTTGCGCGTCGAGGTCGATCCGCTCTTCCGCCGGCGTACCGCGCCAGCTCGCGGGCGGCTTGCGGCCCCGGTAGATCACGCGGGTCAATCCGCCCTGACGCGCCGCGCTCAGGATATCGAGGCCGCCGATCGCGCCCGACACGATCCGGAGCGCAGTCCCGCCGCGCCGGGCGGCCTCGCTCAGGTTGCGGTAGAGATCCGCGTCGGCGAGGGCCCCGGCGGAGACGCTGTAGAGATCGATGCCGGCTGCCAGAATATCGGGTCCGTGCTCGCGCAGGCCGGCATGGCCGGCGCAGTCGAGCACCAGGTCGGGACGCTGCGGCAGATCGCCCACACTGTCGGCGATCGCAATCGCGCCGGGCGCGCAGGCGCGGGCATCCTCCAGCCGTCCGGCACGCCCGATGATGCCGCACAGGGTCACAGTGTCCCGCTCGGCGATCGCCGTCATGACATATCGGGCAATTGCGCCATAACCGATGATGGCGACATGTTTCATGGGCAGCTCCAGTCAGGTCTCGACGCTTGCGATTTTGCGCCAATCCGCGCGCTCCAGTTATCCAATTTCCAGATAGCAGGTTTGAAACACAGTATTTGCCGCGATATCTGATTGCCGCCACTGTCGGCTCGAATTCCCGAAGGGCATGCCGCCCGCCAGCAGAAGACGAGTTTTGGCCGTGACAGTCATTTCCGCCCGGGACCGCGAGCGCGCGGGATCGCAGCAACCGCAGATCGGCCAACCCTTGCGCCGGCGCGAGGACCTTCGCCTGGTTACCGGAGCGGGCTGCTATGTCGCGGATGTGCCGTTGCAGGACCCCTTGCATGTCGCCTTCGTGCGCAGTCCCGTGCCCGGTGGGCGGATCGTCGGATGCGACGTGCAGGATGCCCGCGACATGCCCGGCGTGGAACAGGTCGTGCGTGCCGCCGATCTCGGGGACCTGGGACGGTTGAGCATCAATCCGGTGCTGGAACCTTTCGGGTCGGCGCCCTTTCCCGTGCTGGCGGTCGAGCGGGTCTCCGCCGTCGGCCAGCCGCTAGCGGCCGTGCTGGCGTCAGCGCCCGCTGAGGCGCTGGATGCCTGCGACGCGGTTCTGGTCGAGATCGACGACGACGAGGCCGCCGTCGAGCCGGCCGGCTTTCGCGGCGCCTGGTCGTCGGGCGATTGCGATCAGGCTCTGGCCGGTGCCGCGCATCGCGTTTCTGTGAGGGTCGACCATCCGCGCTTGGCGCCCGCTTCGCTGGAACCGCGCGGCATTGCCGTTGCCTATCACGATGAGAGCGACAGCGTGACCGTCTGGCTGTCGACGCAGACCCCCCACCGCGCGCGGCGGGAACTGTCGCGCATCCTGTCCGTCGCGCCCGAGCGCATCCAGGTCGCGGCCCCCGATGTCGGCGGCGCCTTCGGCATGAAGGCTTCGCTCTATCCGGAAGAGGTGCTGTGCGTCTGGGCCGCGCTGCGGTTCAAGCGCGCGACCCGCTGGATTTCCTCGCGCGGCGAGGATTTTCTGGCGGCAAGTCACGGCCGGGGCGCAACGAGCGAGGGCACCCTCGGTGTCGATGCCGACGGGCGATTCCTGGCGTTGAAGGCGCGGGTCGACGCGCCGCTCGGGCACTGGCTGCCGAGCAGCGCCGCGATCCCCGCCTGGAATGCGGGGCGCATCCTGCCGAGCGGCTACAAGGTCGCGGCGGTCGATATTCGCTCAAACGCCGAAACCTCCAACACGGCGGCGGTCGGGATCTATCGCGGTGCCGGGCGCCCGGAGGCCAACTGCCTGATGGAGCGGCTGGTGGATGCGGCGGCGGCCGCGACCGGGATCGATCCGCTGGAGATCCGCCGGCGCAATTTGGTGACCGATACCGCCTTTCCGCATGAGGGGCCGACCGGGGTCGTGCTCGATTCCGGCCGTTATGCGGAGCTGCTGGACCATCTTGCGCGCGAGACGGAGTACGACGCGCGCCGCGCAGAGGTCGCGGCGCGCCGGGCGCGCGGCGAGGTCGTTGGGCTTGGCGTTGCCTTTTATATCGAGCCCTGCGGCACGGGATGGGAAAGCGCGCGCGTCACGCGCAATCCGGACGGTACGGCGCTTGTCGCCTTCGGCGGCAGCACGCAAGGGCACGGACGCGAGACGGCGCTCGCCCAGATCGCTGCGGATGCGCTCGGCCTTTCGCCTGAGGCCATTGAGGTCGTCTGCGGATCGACGGCGGACTGCCCGACCGGTATCGGCGCGCTCGCCAGCCGCAGCACGGCAATCGGCGGCAGCGCGGTGCTGAAGGCCTGCGAGGCGTTGCTTGCCCGCATCGTTGGTGGCGCGGACACCAGCGTGCCCGTCAGCGAAGAGGTGGTCTATGAGGCTGCCGGCGAGGCCTGGGGATATGGCGCCTATCTGGTGCAGATGGCAATCGATCCGGAGACCGGCGATCCGACGCTTGAACATGTCGCCTGCGTCGATGATGCCGGCACGGTGATCAACCCGATGCTGGTCGAAGGCCAGATCCGGGGCGGCTTCGCGCAAGGGCTCGGCGAGGCGCTGATGGAGCGGCTGGTCTATGACGGCGACGGCCAGCTCGTGACCGGATCGCTGATGGACTATGCGCTGCCGCGTGCAAGCGACATTCCGGCCTTTGCGATTTCCAAGATGGAGACCAGCTCGCCCAACAATCCGCTGGGCGCCAAGGGGGTCGGCGAGGCCGGCACCATCGGCGCGCCCGCCGCCATTCTCAATGCCGCCATCGACGCGCTGCGTCCCCATGGCGTGACCGACCTTCCGATGCCGCTCACCAGCGAAACGCTGTGGCGCGCGCTTCACCGAACGTGAGACAGGATCAAGCGATGAACTACAGCAGACTCGACGCCAAGGCCTACGCCCGTGCCAACATGAAGGGCATCTGGGCGGCAGCGCTCAATCCCTTCCGTCCCGACTTCAGCCTGAACGAGGAGGGCCTGCGTGCCAACATCCGCCACTGGGTCGACGATCTCGGCATTGCCGGGCTGTTCATCGCCGGCAAGCAGGGCGAGTTCTTTTCCATGTCGCTCGACGAGCGCAAGCGCAACTTCGAGATCGCGGTGGAAGAGACCGGGGACCGGGCCGGTACCATCATGTCGTGTTCCGACCAGAACTTCGACACGGTGATCGAACTGGCGAAACACGCCGAGGCCGTCGGTGCCGACTATATCGTCGTGCATGCGCCGATGCTGCATTTCGTCACCGATCCCGACGAGACCGTCTATCAGTACTACAAGGCGGTCTGCGAGAGCGTGAACATCGGCATCGCCATGTGGAGCCATCCCGATTCCGGCTATCTGATGAGCCCGGAGCTCTGCGCCCGCGTCGCCGAGCTGCCCAATATCGTCGCGATCAAATATTCCGTGCCCCGGCCGATGTACACGAAGCTGACCGAGATGGTCGGCGACAAAATCCTGGTGTCGACGGCCTCGGAAGAGGAATGGCTCGACAACATCCTGGAGCTCGGCTGGCAGCTCTATCTGTGTTCCTCGCCCCCCTATCTGCTGCAAACGGCAAACGACCGGCGCATGCATGACTATACGCAGGCGGCCTTTGCCGCCGACGCGGCGCGGGCGCGCGAGATCAGCAAGAGCCTCGATCCCGTGCGCAAGGCGCTGAAGGGCACGCGTCCGGGCGGCAAGCCGCAGGCGCACCAGAAATACTGGCAGGAGCTGCTGGGCCAGGTCGGCGGCCCGGTGCGCCCGCCGCTGCTGCAACTGACCGAGGACGAAAAGGCCGCAACGAAGGCCGCCTTCGAGGCCTGCGGCCTGCGGCTCTGACTTCGGGCGGGGCGGGCGGAATTCACGCAACGGTAACCAAGCGGGGCGATTGATCCCGCTCGCCTTTCCCGGATTAACCGAACTTGAGCCTCGCTGTCGGACACTCGCCTTTCAAGGGGAGTGGTCATGGCGAAATCGTTTTTCAGGCAGGAGGCGCTCGACGCGGCGACCCGGGTGGACGAGACGCAGCGCACGATGCGCGTCTCCACCGCGGTGACGCGGCTGAGTGCCGCGGCCCTTGCCACCGCACTTGCCGGCGTCGTCACCTGGAGCGCCTTCGTCGACGTGCCGATCCATGTCACCGGCCACGGCGTTCTGGCGCGGTCCGGCGAGACGCTGATCTCGCCGGTGCGCGCCGCGTCTTCCGGCTATGTCGCCGAGGTGCTGGTGAAGCGTGGCGATACGGTTGCCGCCGGCGACGTGCTCCTGCGGCTCTCCCAGCCCGAACGCATGGCCGCGCTGAAGAAGGCGGAGCGCATCCTGGAGGTGCTGAGCCGTAACGCGGAGCGCAGCGAAACCCTGCGTGCCGAAGATGCCGAAGCCGAAAGCCGCAGCCACGCGCGCCAGCTGATCGCGCTCGGTGAGCGGATCGAGGCGCTGTCTTCCAAGAAGAGATGGCTCGACGAGCGCCAGACGACGCTGGAAAAACTCCACGCTGACGGGATCGTCTCGCTGGAGGCGGTGTCCAACGCGCGCATCGCCGCCGATGTGGCGGAAGACGATCTGGCGGCCGCCCGTGCCGCACAGGTCGCGCTCGACGTTGCCCGCGAGGAGGCAGCCTCCGAGCGCGAGCGTGCGGCCCTTTCCACCCGGCTTGAAATCGAACGGCTGCAGGCCGAGGTGGCGGAGACCCGCGCCGGTCTTGAGGCCGGCGCCACCGTCACCGCCGATGCGCCCGGCCGCGTCATCGCCATCAACACGCGCCCCGGCGCACTCGCCGCGCCCGGTCAGCCGCTGCTGGAAATCCTGGTCGATGGCACGTCCGGTGCCGATCCCGATGCGCTGGAGGCGGTGGTCTTCGTGCCGCTGTCGCAGGGCAAGCGGCTGTCGCCGGACGACCGCGCGCTGCTGACGCCTGCGGATCTGCCGCTCGACCGGCACGACCGTCTGATCGCCCGCGTGATCTCGATCTCGGAGGTTCCCGCCTCCTCGCAGGCCCTGCAATTCGCGCTCGGCGACGACACGCTGGCGGAAAAGATCTCCGCCGGCGGGCCGACCTTCGAGGTGCGGCTGGCGATGGAGCGCAAGACTGAAGGGAGCGCGGGCTACGCCTGGACCGGCGCGCCGCCACCCGGCGTGACCCTGTCGCCGGGCACGCCGCTCAGCGCCGACGTTACGGTGGAACGCCGTCCGCTGCTGGCGCTGGCCGTGCCCGCGCTCAAGCGCTTCCTGCATCTTGAGGCCGACGACTGGACGGGCCGTCCATGACGGGTTTCGGGTCCCGGCGGGCGCGCACCATCCTGCAGATGGAGGCGGCGGAATGCGGTGCCGCCTGTCTCGCCATGGTGCTGAGCGCCCACGGCCGGGAAATCGCGCTGGAGGACGCGCGCGAGCGCTGCGGCACCTCCCGCGACGGGGTGGATGCGGCAGCCCTTGCCCGCGCCGGCGAAAGCTACGGCCTCAAGGTCAAGGCGGTGCGGCGCGAGCCTGAGGATCTGGCGGAACTGCCGCTTCCCGCGATCCTGCACTGGAACTTCAATCATTTCGTCGTGCTGGAAGCCGTGAAGGGCGACCGCTTCGTGCTGCTCGATCCGGCGGTCGGCCGGCGCACTGTCACCCGCGCGGAGCTCGGCAAGGCGCTGACCGGTCTGGTGCTCGTCATGGTGCCGGGCGAGAGCTTCACGACCGGTGGCCGGCGCCCCATGGCGCTTCCCGCTTTGCTGCGCCAGGCGGCCGGCTCCTGGGACGCGATGGCCATCGTCTTCGTCTGCGGCGTGGTCGGGATCATTCCGGGGCTGGTTCTGGCGGGTGCGATCCAGACCTATTCCGACTATGTGGTGGCGCAGGGCCGCCGCGACTGGCTGATCTTCATTCTTGTCGCGCTCGCCGCGACGCTTCTGGTGCAGGTCGCGCTCGGCGCGCTGCGCGAATGGACGGTCGCCGCGCTGAAATCCAAGATCGGCGTTGTGGTGGCGGCGCGCGCCTTCGAGCATGTGCTGTTCCTGCCGCTGTCCTTCTTCGCGCAGCGCAACGCCGGCGAGGTGGTCTCGCGGCTGCGCATCGGCTCCGAGATCGGCGGCACCGTCGCCGGCCCGCTGGCGCAGATGCTGCCCAATATCGCGGTTGCCGGCGGCTATCTGGCGATCATCTGGCTCTATGACGCGGTGCTCGGCGGCATCGTCACGGCAATTGCGCTCGCCAATCTCGTCGTGCTGATCCGGCTGTCGGAACGCCTGAGCGAAGCGACAAGGCTGCAAAACGTGCTGGAAGGGGCGGCAAGCGGCGTGGCGACGGCCGGTTTCATGGCCTTCGATGCCTTCCGTCTTCTGGGCCGCGAGGCGCTGTTCGCCTCGCGCTGGCTGACGGCGGAGGAAGCCGCGCTCGATGCCGAGCAGCGGCTCGGGCGCATCCGCGCGGCGGTCAATCTCGGCCCGGCGGCGGCGATGCTCCTGATCAGCATGTGCGTGCTCGGCGCCGGCGCCTTTCGGGTGATGCAGGGCGATCTGGCGCTGGGCGGTCTTCTGGCGCTGCAGGTGCTTGCCGGCCTTGTTGCCGCGCCGATTGCCGCCATTGCCTCCCACTATTGCGCGCTTCAGGAATCCGCCGGCGCGCTGATGCGCCTCGACGACCTGATCGACCATGCCGCCGATCCCCAGATCAACCGCGGCGCGGCCTGTCCGGCAAACACGGTCGATGCGGCCGCGCCGCTGCTGCGCTTCGAGGCGCTCGGCTTCGGTTTCGGCACGGGCGCGGATCTGTTTTCCGGTGTGGACCTGGCGTTTTCGGCGAATGAACTGACCGCGATCACCGGCGTTTCCGGCGCCGGCAAGTCGACGCTCGCCCGTCTGGCGGCCGGCCTTGTCGCGCCGCGCGCCGGACGTGTGCTGTTTGAGGGCCGTCCGCTCGGCGACTGGCCGCACGAGAGCCTGCGCCGGCGCCTGCAATATGTGCCGCAGGCAAGCGCGGTGATGAGCGGCACCATTCGCGACAACATCACCATGTGGGACGAGACCATCGCGCAGGATGCCATCGACGCAGCACTCGAGCTTGCCGGCGCGCAGGAGATGGTGGCGCGCGCCGGTGGCCTCACGGCGATGCTGTCCGCCGACCGTCCCGGCTTGAGCGGCGGCGAGATCCAGCGGCTGGCGCTTGCCCGTGCGCTCGCCCGCCGGCCGCAGGTGCTGGTGCTGGACGAGACGACATCCGCGCTCGATGCCTTGAGCGAGCAGCGCGTGCTCGACGGTCTCAGGCGCTCGGGCGCGGCGGTGCTTCTCGTGTCGCACCGTCCGGGATCGATCCGGCGTTGCGACCGCGCGCTTCATCTGGACGGGGCGGGCGGTGTTACGCTGCGCGCCACTGTCGAAGACGGGCCTGCGGAGGCGCAGGCCATGCAGCCGCGTGACGCGGGGAGGGCGGTCGCATGAGCGGGCAGATGGGAAACGAGTTCTTCCTGCGCTCGGCCGAGCGCATCGAGACGCTGCTGACCGAGCCGCGTCCGGCGATGGCGACGCCGACGCCGGTGCTGGTCGACGCCCTGCATGCGGCGGCTGACGCGGCGCAGTCGAAGCTTGTGCCGGGCAGCGCGCTGGTGCCGGGCGAGCCGGCGGCAGTCTCCATCGAGCGGCTGGCGCGCGCCGCCGGCCTTCAGGTGCGCCAGGTTCGGCTCAGCGACCAGAGCATCGGCGAAAGCCCGGTGCCGATCCTCGCGCTCCGCAAGCCGGCGAGGGAGGATACCGATGCGGACGCACCCGCCGACGCGGTGCTGCTGACGCGCGACGGACCGCGCTGGCGGGTCGCGGATGCGGCAAGCCGCTGGAAGCCGGGACCCGCGCGCCGACTGCCGCTCGACGCCTTCGAGGAAACCGCCTTTCTGCTGCTGCCGGCCCTTCCCGACACACGGCTGACCGGCAGGGCGCTGCTGCGCTTCGGCCTGCCGCAGGCGCGCGGCGATCTCGCTGCCTTCCTCGCCTTCACGCTGCTGGCCGGCATGGCCGTGGCAACGCTGCCGCTCGTCACCGGGCCGCTGTTTGAAACTGTCGTGCCGGAAGGCGATTTCGGCCTGCTCGCCAATATGCTGGCGTTCTTCGTCGTGCTCTTCGGCGCCAACCTCCTGACACGCTTTGCCGCCGGCATTGCCAAGCTTCGCCTTGACGGGCGCATCGGCTTCTTCCTGCGCGCGGCGGCCATCGACCGGGCGATCCGCATCGCCGATGCCACGGCCGCGAGCGCCGGCGACTTGCCGCCGGCACCCATCGCAGCACTTTCCACCCGCTCGGTGGAACGCTGGCACCGGGGTGTGTGGGGCATGGGGCTTTCCGTCGTCGCGGCGCTTCTCGTCGCGCTTCCCAATATCGCGGTCGTTGCCGCAACCTCGGCGATCGGCGCTGTGGTCATCGGCGCGGTGGTGGCCATCGTCATTCTTGCCGGTGCGCTGATCGCCCGCCGCCGGGTGCAGGCGCTTCTGAGCGGTCTGGCCGCGCCGCAAAGCTGGATGAGCACCGCCTATGAGGCGCTGACGATGATCGACACGGTGCGCGCCACCGCATCGGAAGGCCGGGTGTTCAGCCGCTGGACCGACGGCTTCCTGTCTCTGCGCCACCGCTTCCTGAAAGCCGACCGGGTCGGGGCAGCGTCCTCCGCGCTGGAAGAGGCGGTGGAAGGCTCTCTGGTGCTGTCGGCCATTGTCGCACTGGCGCTTGCCGGTGGTGTCGTCGCCGGCGGGGCGCCGATCTCGCTTGTCGTTGCCGCCGGCAGCATCGCCGGCGCGGTGTCGGCCGTGCTCGGCGCCTTCGGTCAGGCGACGATGCTGGGCCTTCAGTTTCGCATGATCAAGCCGCTGCTCGACGGCGTTCCGCGCCCGGCGATCGACGGCTGGACGCCTCCGCAGCTTGGCGGCGCCATCGAAGCCTGCGATCTCACCTGCCGGCACCGCGCCGGCGCGCCGGCGGCGCTGGAGGGCGTGAGCTTTCGCGTCGAAGCGGGCGAGCACATCGGCATCGCCGGGCCGTCGGGCGCGGGCAAGTCGACGCTGATCAAGGCGCTGCTCGGGCTGATCCCGCGCGAGGCCGGGTCGGTCACCTTCGACGGGATCGATCTCGACCGGCTCGACGACCGGCTGCTGCGCCGCCAGATCGGCATTGTCGGCCAGGGCGGGAAGCTGTTCCCCGGAACCCTGTTCGACAATATCGCGGCCGGGGCGCCCATCACCCCGGCGGAGGCCCGGGAGGCTGCGCGCAAGGCCGGCCTGGAGGCCGACATCGAGGCGCTGCCGCTCGGTATGGGCACGCCGGTTGGCGACACCGAATGCGGCTTTTCCGGCGGCCAGGTGCAGCGCATCCTGCTGGCGCGCGCCTTTGCCGGCCGTCCGAAGATCCTCATTCTCGACGAGGCGACCAGTGCACTCGACCCCGCCCTGCAGGAGCATGTCGCCTGGGCCATCGACGAGATGGATGCGACCGTGATCAGCGTCGCGCATCGGCTCGAGACGCTTGCCGCCTGCGACCGGATCCTGGTGCTCGACCGGGGGCGCGTCGTGGAATGCGGCGCCTACCGCGAGCTGGTCGCCGGAAACGGGCTGTTCTCGCAGATGATCGAGGCGCAGGACGCGGCATGACGACCCGGGCCGTGCCGAAGGCCGGTAGCGGACCTCTCGATCCGTTGTCTTTTGCTGCAGCCTTCAAGAAGCGTCGACGATCTTTTGGAGACCTCTTTCGATCGACCTCTGTCATTCATATTATAAAACTGTTTACCCTTTGATATGTTAAAAGAATTTTTCGGGAAAATTAGAATAATGGCAATCTTCATTCCCTAGGGTTCATCTCGCAATCAACAAACCAGAGGTGGCGGGATGAACAGGGAAATTCGCAACAAATTCGACAAGCTCGATGATGCCATTCCGCTGGAGACCCTTGACGGGGTGTCCGGCGGCACGCGCGTGTTTTCGACTGACGACGGCGGGTGGAGCGATCCCGACCTTGGCGTTCATGCCGGAGCCTCCGGCTCGACGGGCGACAGCCACGCGGGGGCGTCCGGCAGCGCCCATGCCGGCGACGGCGTCTCCGGTCATGCCGGCAATGGCAGCGTGTCGGGTGCGGCGGGTGCCGGCGCCAGTGCTTCCGGCGAGGTTCATGCGCATTCCGGTCCGGTCAGCGCGGGCGCGTCCGGTGAGGCGCAGGCCGGGGCCGGCGTCTCCGGCTCGGCCCATTCCAACAGTTCCGATACGGGCGCTTCGGCCTCCGCCGGCGCTTCTGCCGGTGTTTCCGGCGATGCCAGCGCGTCGGTCGGCACGCATGGCGTTTCGGCCGGCGAGAGCGCCGGCGGATCGGCGACGGCCGGCGCCAGCGCCAGCGGCTCGGGCGACATCCAGCACGGTCACGGCTCCTACGGGGCGGGCGGATCCGGCAACGCGATGGCGGGCGCCGGTGCGGAAGCTCATGCCGGCGGCAGCGCGTCGGTTCACGGCGTCGGGTCGGGCGGCGGGTCCGGCGGTGTCGACGCGGGCGAGGTCGGTGTCGGCGGCGAGGCGCATGCTGGCTTCTCGCATCACCATATCAATTTCGGTCTCGGCGGCGATCTGGCGGCCGGTCTCGGCATCCACTTCGACTTCCACATCTCGATCGACACGCGTCCCTTCGAGAACGCCTTCCACTTCCTGGAGCATTCCGTCGGCGGGGCGGTTGCCCATGCGGCCTCCGAGGCCGGTCACGACATCAGCCATGCGGCCCATCAGGTCGGCCATGCGGTCAGCCACGAGGCGCATGCGGTGGAACACACCGTCAGCCATGCCGCCCACAAGGTCGGCCATGCGGTGAAGCATTTCTTCCATCACTGGTGATCGCGGAGACGCGCGGGCCGCGTCATGCGGCCTGACACCCAATTGAAGACTTTCCGGTTTCAGGAGTGAATGAACATGAGCATGGGCAAGGAATCCGTTTCAAAGGTGAAGGACATCGTCACCGGTCTGGCCGCCGGCGGCGCATCGCTGGCCGGCTGGTCGGCGGGCGAGGCCGCGCTCCTCGGCGTCAAGGCCGAAGAGGCGACCACCGCGCGGCTGGCGCTCGGCCAGGATTTCAACGGCGCCATGGATGCCTCCATCTCGGAAGCGGAAATGGTGCTGGTGATGGACGTCTTCTGCAAGGCGATGGACGAGACCGGCGACGCGCAGGCCGCCTTCGACCGGGTGGTCGCGATCAAGATGAACGCGGCCGAGGGCGCGCCGGGCGCGGAAACCGCGCTGAAGGTGGCGCGGGCCTCCTTCCTGGATGCCGTACGCGGTGGCTTCGCCCCGCAGGCGGCAATGCTCAGCGCCTTCATCTCGGCCGCCGCGACGATGCGCCTGGCCGCTGCCGGCACGCACTGAGCGACCCGCGCAGCCGCTTTCAAGACAAGATCGAAAGGGCCGGCCTTGCCGGCCCTTTTTGCGTTGGGGATACGCGAATGCTTGATCTGGAAAGACCGTGCCTCACAAGGGCCTGAGACCTCTCAGACGGCCGGGCGAGAGCGTCCCGGACGGGTCGAGGGCCGCGCGCAGGCGGGTGAGAACGGCTGGCCAATCGTCGGCGGCGGTGGCGATCTCGTCGAGCGCATCCGCATCCGCAAGACCGAGCCGATAGGGGGCAAAGCCGAGCGCATGGCAGCCCCGGATGAGGGCGTCATGGGCGGTCATCGCGGCCGCGTCGGCGCCGGGCGTTGAGCGGTCCCAGGCGAGCGAGACATAGCCGTGCAGCGCGCGGGCGGTCACCGCCTGCAGGCCGAGGGCCGGATAAAGCGGCGTTCCGGCGGCGACCGTTTCCAGCAGGGCGGCGAGCGCGCGCACCGCCTGACCCTCCAGCGGCAGCGCCGGACAGACCCACAGGAAACCGCAGCCGTCGAGATCCGGATTGCCCGGCACCTCGGGCCGCTCGGCCTTGCCCCAATAGGCGCTCATCACGTTGTTGCCGTCGCTGAAGCCGGTGATCGGCGTTTCCAGCCGCCGGCCGTCGGCGTCGCGGTCGCTTTGAACCTGGATGTCGCGGCAGACCTTGGCCAGTTCGCTGGTGACGATCCTGACGCTCAGTTGCAGCAGGTCGGGATGGGCGGCTGTGATGACAACCGAAAGCGCCCAGTCGTCCGGTTTCGTGGCGAGCGCGCCGGCGTCGCCATGGTGGCGGCCGACGAGCGAGGAGACGCGTTTCGCGCCGTTCCAGATCGCCGCCGCATGGGGCGCGACGAGGCCGGCATGGATCAGCCGGGTCAGCGTCGCAAGCGCCGCGTCGAGGCCGTCCTTGGCGCCGATGTCGGCGAGGATCATGTTGGCATGGGCAAGGGTCGGCTGCAGCGCGATGCGGCCCGACAGCACGACGCCGAGGCCCGACTGGCTGAACAGCCCCTCGACCAGCGGGCCGGCGGGACGGGCATGGCGGGCGGAGAGCGGCTCTTGTGCGAAACGCGCGTGGCCGGTGCGAAACCGCTCGCCGGTCGCAAGCGCCACGTCGAGATCCCACAGCGATGCGAAACGGTCGCCCAGTGGTCCGGCGCCTTCGCCGCGCTCCAGCGCATTGGCGAGTACGCTGGCGTCGCGCGGTCCGCCGAAGGAGGGAAGGTGAAAGGCCAGCCCCTCGGCCTTCAGCCGGGCCTGCAGCGCCTCGAAGGTGACGCCGGGCTCGATGCGCGCCGTGCCGCGCGCCATGTCGACGTCGAGAATGCGGTCGAGCCCGGAGAGATCGAGGATCGCGGCATCGCGCGGCGGCAGGCGCGAGCCGAGCCCCCAGCTGCGGCCGCGACTGACCGGATGCACGGCCACGCCATGGCTCGCGGCAAGCGCCAGAAGCGCCGGCACCGCGTCGGCGGTTTCCGGTGACAGCACCGCCAGCGGCCGGGCCGTCCAGGGGAGAGTGGCGGAGGTCCATTCCGCACCAATAGCGTCGCCGGCTGCGACGCGTCCGGCTCCGATGCGCAATCTCGCAGCCTCCAGGAAGGCAGAAAGCACGGCCGGGTCGTTGGCAGGAGGGGTGGATGGCACGGAGCGCGGGTCCCTGGGTGCGAGGTGCCGCGATCAGACACGATTCGTGGGGCATTGGCGACGGTTGTCCCGCACGGGAGGCTGAGGGTTATTCCCCCTCGGGCACGGCGGAAATTCCCGTCGCCGCTTCCTGCTGCGAGGCAGCGCGAGACGCGGCAGTTTTTGCAAGATCGGCAATCTGGAGATCAATTTTCGCAAATTCCGGACTTAATTTGGGCGATCTTGCACAAGCGACGGGGCTGCGCGCCAGGGCCTCCTTGTCTGAAAAAAAAGCGCGCGAGGGTCGCCCCTCACGCGCTCTTTCAAGGTTTGGTCCGGCGATCGTGGATCAGCCGAGGACTTCTTTGACCGCCTCGCGGGTCTTGGCCACGACGTGCAGGGCTTCGGCTCGCGTGATGCAGAACGGCGGGGCGAAGCCGAGGATGTCGCCCTGGGGCATCGCCCGGCCGATGACGCCGTGCTTGAGCAGGGCGCCCGAGACCAGCGCGCCGATCTTCTTGGACGGGTCGAAGAAGGTGCGGCTTTTCTTGTCGTCGACGAATTCGACCGCGCAGAGCAGGCCCTCGCCGCGCACGTCGCCGACATGCGGATGGTCGGCCAGCGCCTCGCGCATCTGGGCGTTGAAATAGGCGCCGGTCTCGCCCGCATTGGCGACGAGGTTCTGGTCGTCGATCAGCTTCAGGTTGGCGACGCCGGCGGCTGCGCCGATCGGATGGGCCGAATAGGTCCAGCCGTGACCGATCGGGCCGTTCTCGTCGGTGCCCTGTTCCAGCACCTTCCAGACCTTGTCGGAGATGATCGAGCCGGACAGCGGCGCATAGGCCGAGGTCAGGCCCTTGGCGATGGTGATGATGTCGGCCTCGATGCCGTAGTGGTCCGAGCCGAACATGGAGCCGAGACGGCCGAAGCCGGTGACGACCTCATCGGCGATCAGCAGGATGTCGTGGCGCTTCAGGACCTCCTGGATCGCGGCCCAATAGCCGGCGGGCGGGGGCACGATGCCGCCGGTGCCGAGCGCCGGCTCGCCGATGAAGGCGGCGATGGTGTCGGCGCCCTCGCGGTCGATCAGCGCTTCAAGCTCGGCGACGCAATGGGCGACGAAATCGGCCTCGCTCATGTCGAGGTCGGGGCGACGGAAATAATAGGGCGCTTCCGTATGAAGCACCTGGGAAAGCGGCAGGTCGAACTTCTTGTGGAACAGCTCAAGCCCGGTCAGCGAGCCGGTCATCAGGCCGGAGCCGTGGTAGCCGCGCCAGCGCGAGATGATCTTCTTCTTCTGCGGCAGGCCGCGGATGTTGTTGTAGTACCAGACCAGCTTGATGTTGGTCTCGTTGGCATCCGATCCGCTGAGGCCGAAATAGACCTTCGACATGTTCTTAGGTGCGCGCTCCAGCACCATGTGCGCGAGCGTGATCGAGGCTTCCGTGCCGTGGCCGACATAGGCGTGATAATAGGCAAGCTGCCGCGCCTGGGCGGCGATGGCGTCGGCGATCTCCGTTTGGCCGTAGCCGGCATTGACGCAGTAGAGGCCGGCGAAGGCATCGAGCAGCTTGTTGCCGTCGCGATCCTCGATGTGAACGCCCTTGCCGCCGGTGATGATGCGCGCCGGGCTTTCGCCGCGCGCATGCTGCGCCAGATGGGTGGAGGGGTGAAAGAAGCTCTCGCGGTCCCACTTGCCCAGTTGATCGTTGGTCAGCATGTCGTGTCTCCCTTTTGTGTCCCGGGATCGCTATCCGGATCCTGTAAAGAAATCATGTGTCTGGTGTGTCGCGCCCGCGGCTTTGCTCAGGCCCAGTCGCGGCAGACGTATTTGAGTTCCATGAAGGCCTGCATGCCGAGTGCCGCGCCCTCGCGGCCGACGCCGGACTGTTTCATGCCACCGAAGGGGATCGGCGCGCCGGTGACCTTCGTGCGGTTGACCGCGACCATGCCGTAGGTCAGCGCCCGCGTCAGGCGATAGGTGCGCCGCGCGTCCTGGGTGTGAACATAGGCGACGAGGCCGTATTCGCTGTCGTTGGCCCGCGCGATCGCCTCGTCTTCAGTGTCGAAGGGCGTGATCGCGGCGACGGGGCCGAAGGTCTCCTCGCGCATGATCAGCGCTTCGTCCGGCACATCGGCGAGAACCGTCGGCTGGAAGAACAGCGGCCCGGCGGAATGCCGCTCGCCGCCGGCCAGAAGCTTCGCGCCGTGCTTGAGCGCATCCTCGACATGGGACACCTGCTTGGCGACGGCGCGCTCGTTCATCAGCGGGCCGATATCGGGATCGTCGAGGCCGACGCCAACGCTGAGCGCCCTTGTGCGCTCGGCGAAGAGTTCGCAGAAGCGCTTGTAGAGCGGGCGGGCGACATAGAAGCGGTTGGCGCCGAGGCAATCCTGGCCGGAGGTGGCGAATTTCGCCTTGATGCCTTCGTCGACGGCGCGGTCGAGATCGGCGTCGGCGAAGACGATGAAGGGCGCGTGTCCGCCAAGTTCCAGCACCATGCGCTTCACGGTGGCCGCGCACTGGCTGTAGATCAGCCGGCCGACTTCGGTCGAGCCGGTGAAGGAGACGGCGCGCACGCGGGCGTCCTTGGTCCAGGCGCCGACGACGGTCGCCGCATCGCCGGTGACGACGTTGAAGACACCGGCGGGAAAGCCGGCGCGTTCGGCGAGTTCGGCGAGCGCGAGTCCGGAGAACGGGGTCTCGTGCGAGGGATGGATCAGCACGGTGCAGCCGGCGGCAAGGGCTGCCGCGGCCTTGCGGGTGATCATCGCGCAGGGAAAGTTCCAGGGCGTGACCAGCGCCGCGACGCCGACCGGCTCGAGCCAGACTTCCATCTCCGCGTCGGGCAGATGCGAGGTCACGCTCTCGATGTTCGGGCGCTTGGCTTCCTCGGCGTAGAATTCGGCGAAGGAGGCGGCGTAGTCGATCTCGCCGCGCGCCTCGGAAATCGGCTTGCCCTGCTCCAGCGTCATCAGCCGGGCGAGGTCTTCCTTGTGTTCCACGATGAGGTCGAACCAGCGCCGCAGGATTGCCGAGCGCTCCTGGGGAAGCGTCAGCGACCAGTCGGCGAAAGCCTCATGGGCAACGGCGACGGCCGCGCCGCTCTGCTCGGCGGTCAGGCTTGCGACCTCGCCGAGGCGCTCGCCGTCGCCCGGATTGCGCACGGCAATGGTCTCGCCGGTCTCGCCGGCGATCCAGCGGCCGCCGACATAGGCGAACTGGCGCATCAGCCGTGCGTCGTGAAGCGAGGGCCGGGTGTGGCCGGTTTCCGTTCCCGTCTTGATCATGGCGCCGAACTCCCTGCTGGCGGTCGCGTCGTTGACGACAGGATGGGCGCGGATGTGCAGACGATGCATCTGAACTGGCGCCATGCGCCAGACGATCCGTCTTTTTTCGGGCGGGTTTGCAGTCCGGTCAGTCTGCCGGGCCGGAAATCAGGAAATCGAGCGGCGGCGCGCCAGACGATTTCACGTCCTTGGTGACGATATAGGTGTAATAGCGCGCCAGCCCCAGACCGCGGTCGAGCAACCGGTCGATCAGCCGCTGGTAGGTGTCGACGTCGCGGGTGACGATCTGCATGAGATAATCGAAGCCGCCGCCGAGCGCCCAGCAGTGGACGATCTCGTCCTGGGTCTCGACCATCTGCTCGAACAGCTGGAAGGCGCCGGCGCTGTGGTTGTCGAGCTCCAGCGTGACGAAGACGGTGACATGCGGCGCGGTCTTCTTGAGCGCGATGCGGGCGTTGTAGCCCTCGATGATGCCGGCCTTCTCCAGCCGCTTCAGCCGCTCCCAGCAGGGCGTCGGGCTGAGGTTGATGCGCCGCGCGAGATCGGCCTTCGACAGCCGGCCTTCGCGGGCAAGCACTTTCAGGATGGCAATGTCGCGGTCGTCGAGGCGGATCATGCTTTGGTCATAGCGCCAGCCGGCCCCGCCTGTCCATCGCGGCGCGGGTGGCGGGTCTGCCCGGATCAGGCGCGGATGATCGTGCCGATGCGCTCTTTCGTGCCGGCGTCCCAGCACACTGCGAAGACATGGCTCGCGATTGCCGTGTCCTGCGCGCCCGTGCCGGTGAGGTCGCAAATGGTGACATCGGAAGGCGCCCGCCGTCCCGGCCGGGTGCCGGCGATGACCTCGCCCAGTTCGGCCGGGGTTTCCTGCAGGAGCAGGCCGGCGGCCCGGGCGCTGCGCAGTTCGCCAAGTGTCTCGCACTGGCTCACCCGGTCGCAGACATAGGCATCGGCACGGGCAAGCGCCTGCGGATCGATCTCGGTCTTGCCGTCCTGGTCGGACCCCATGGCGGTGATGTGGAGACCCGGATGGAGCCAGTCGGCCAGAAAGACGGGCTCGCGCGCCGGGGTGGTCGTGATCGCGAGCTGGCTTTGCGCCACGGCCGTCGCCGGATCGTCGGTGGCGCGGGCCTCGATGCCATGGGCATCGGCGATCTCGCGGGCGCAGGTCTCGGCCTTTGCCGGATCGCGTCCCCAGACGAAGACGCGCGAGAACGGACGCACCAGACGGGCGGCCGCGACCTGGAGCCTGGCCTGAACGCCGGTGCCGAAGACCGTGACGGTGTCGACCGTCTCCGGCGCGAGGTGGCGGGCGGCAACCGCACCGGCGGCGGCCGTGCGGATATCGGTCAGATAGCCATTGTCGAGGAAGAGCGCTTCCACCAGTCCGATCTTGGCCGAAAACAGGATCATCAGCCCGTTGAGGCTTGCAAGCCCGAGGGCGGGATTGTCGAAGAAGCCGGGGCTGACCTTGATGGCGAAGCCGTCGAAGCCCGGAATATAGGCGGTCTTGACGTCGACCTCGCCGTTGACCATCGGCAGGTCCATCGAGAGAACGGGGGGCATCACCACGTCTCCGCGTGCAAGTGCCCGGAAGGCCTCTTCCACGATATCGACGATGCGTTCGTCGAGCTGCACGGACCGGCGCAATTCCGCTTCGGTGGCGATCACAATGTCATGCGGCATAGGGGCGTCCCTTGATCCGGAGGTCGCCGAGCGTCACGTCCTGACCCGTGACGACGCGGGTGAAGACCTCCATGTCGACGTTGCGGCCGGTGATTATGGTGGCGATCGGACCTTTCGCTGTCGGCAGCTTGCCGGCCATGAGGGCCGCGATGCCGACGACGCAGGCGCCTTCGGCGACCATGCGTTCCTCGAAATAGAGCGCCTGCATGGCGCGGTAGATCTCCTCCTCGCGGACGAGAATGACTTCGTCGAGCAGGTCGCGGCACAGCGCGAAGGAGAGGCGGTTATCGAGCCCGATGCCGCCGCCAAGCGAATCGGCAAGGCTTTCCACCTCCACGACCTCCACCGGGTGGCCGGCGGCAATCGAGGCCTGCATTGCCGCGCCCCGGACCATCGACACGCCGATGACCCGGATCGCCGGGTTGATCGCCTTGGCGGCGAGCGCGACGCCGGCGGCAAGCCCTCCGCCCGACAGCGGCACGAGGATGGTGTCGAGATCGGGCGCGTCCTGAAGCAGCTCCAGCCCGATGGTGCCCTGGCCGGCGATCACATGCGGATCGTCGAAGGGGGAGATCTCGACAAGTCCGTCTTCGGCGGCAAGGCGGCGGCTTTCGGCGAGCGCGTCGTCCTGGCTGCGGCCGATGATGCGCACCTCGGCGCCAAGCGCGCGGATGCCGTCGATCTTGGTCTGCGGCACCAGCGCCGACATGCAGACGACCGCCTTGAGACCCCGCGCCCGTGCCGCATAGGCGACGGCGCGTCCGTGGTTGCCGGTGGAACAGCAGGTCACGCCCTTTGCGTCCGGCGGCAGGTGGGCGAGCGCGTTGAGCGCGCCGCGCAGCTTGAAGGCGCCGGTCGGCTGGGTGGTTTCCAGCTTGAGCAGGAACGGCTGGCCGGCGATGGCAGCAAACGCCGGTGCGGGCACCAGCGGCGTGCGGGTCGCGGTGCCGGCGATGGTGCGGGCGGCGGACAGGATGTCGTTCAGATGCAAGGGGTTCATGGTCTCCGCCGAAGGGGTCTTGTCCTGAGCGGGCAGGCGAGCACGCAGCGCGCCCTGCGTCAATCCTGCCGGGCGGCATCGAAGGCACGCAAAGGCGACACAAACGAAAAACCCTCTGTCCAAAGGCCGCTCGGCGTGTGTACAACGCGAGAGAGGTTCACTTTTTCCGGATGCAAACAGGGGGGCTCATGCCGGCGTCTGAATTACCGTTTTCCGCAGCAGAGTTCTCGCGCCGCCTGGAAAAAGTGCGTGCCGCCATGCGCGAAAAGGACATCGACATTCTGTTCGTCGAGGATCCGTCGAACATGGCCTGGCTGACCGGCTACGACGGCTGGTCGTTCTACGTCCACCAGGGCGTTCTGGTGTTTCACGACGCGGAGCCGATCTGGTGGGGACGGTTGCAGGATGCCAATGGCGCGATCCGCACCGTGTGGATGGACGACGACCGGGTCTCCGGCTATCCCGATTTCTACGTCCAGTCGACGCTGCGCCACCCGATGGAGACGCTGGCCGCGATCATCCGCAGCTACGGCTACGACAACAAGCGCGTCGGCGTGGAACTGGAAAACTACTATTTCTCGGCCAAGGCCTTCCTGACGCTGCAAAGCGAGCTGCCCGAAGCGGAATTCGTCGATGCGACCGCGCTGGTCAACTGGCAGCGGGCGGTGAAGTCCGAGGAGGAAATCGTCTTCATGCGCCGCGCCGCGCGGATCTCGGAAAAGATCATCGACGGCATTGTCGAGCGCATCCGTCCGGGCATGCGCAAGACCGACCTGGTCGCCGATATCTATGCCGATGCGATCCGCGGCACCGAGGATGCATGGGGCGACTATCCGGCCATCGTGCCGCTGCTGCCGAGCGGATCGGACGCCGCCGCGCCGCATCTGACCTGGGACGGACGGCTGATCGAGGCGGAAAGCGCCACCTTCTTCGAGATCGCCGGCTGCTACCGCCGCTATCACGCGCCGTTCTGCCGGACGGTGTTTCTCGGCAAGCCGCCGCAGTATCTGCTGGACGCGGAGATGGCGCTGGTCGAGGGGCTGGAAGCCGGTCTGGACGCTGCACGCGCCGGCAACACCGCCGCCGATATCGCCGAGGCGCTGGGCGCGCCGCTGGCCAGGGCCGGCATCGACCGGGCGGCGCGCTGCGGCTATCCGATCGGCGTTTCCTATCCGCCCGACTGGGGCGAGCGAACGATCTCACTTAGGCCCGACGACGACACGGTGCTGGAAGCCGGCATGACGTTCCACTTCATGCCGGGCCTTTGGATGGATTCCTGGGGACTGGAAATCACCGAAAGCATCCTGATCCTGCCCGAGGGGCCGGCCGAATGCCTGTGCAAGCGGCCGCGAGAGCTGATCGTCAAGGCCTGAGGGACGGACTGCGAAGCCGAAACGGAGAGCGCCACATGGCCCTGATCGACGACACGCGCGACATTCTGGCCGAGCTGATCGCCTTTCCCACCGTCACGAGCGACAGCAATCTGGAGCTCATCGCCTATGCGGCCGACTATCTCGGCGCGCTGGGCGCACGCACCCAGGTGATGGTCGATCCCACCGGCCACAAGGCCAATCTCTTCGCGACCCTCGGACCGGAGACCGACGGCGGCATCGTGCTGTCGGGCCACAGCGACGTGGTGCCGGTGGAGGATCAGGACTGGTCGTCCGACCCCTTCGCGCTTCGCGAGGCGGACGGGCTGCTCTACGGACGCGGCAGCTGCGACATGAAGGGCTTCATCGCAGCCGCCATGGCGGTGGCGCCGCGCTATGCCGCGCGAGACCTGACGCGGCCGCTGCATTTCTCCTTCACCTACGACGAGGAGGTCGGCTGTCTCGGCGCGCAACAGCTTGTCGAGGATCTGGCGCGGATGAAGCTGCGCCCGTCGGTGGCGATCATCGGCGAACCGACGGAAATGCGCATCATCGAGGGCCACAAGGGCTGCTGCGAATACACCACGCGGTTCACCGGGCTGGAGGGACACGCCTCCGCGCCGGACGCCGGCGTCAACGCAGTCGAATATGCCGTGCGCTACGTCTCGCGGCTGATGGAGCTGCGCGAGGCGCTGAAGGAGCGCGCGCCGCAGGGCAGCCGCTTCGATCCCCCCTGGACGACGGTGCAGGTCGGGCGGCTGGTCGGCGGCGTGGCGCATAACGTCATTCCCGGCCATTGCAGCGTCGACTGGGAGATGCGGCCCGTGACGGAGGCCGACCGGCTGTTCGTGCGCTCGCGCATCGAGGCCTATGTGGCGGAGGAACTGCTGCCGGCGATGCGGGCGGTGTCGAAGGACGCGGAGATCGTGACCGAGGTGATCGGCGAGGTCGCCGGGCTCGAACCTGCCGACGAGAACGAGGCACGGCGGATCGTTTCAGAGCTCACCGGCGCCAATGGCGCGGATGTGGTCGCCTTCGGCACGGAAGCCGGCATTTTCCAGGCGTTCGGCATGTCCGCCGTCGTCTGCGGGCCGGGCTCGATTGCCCAGGCGCACAAGCCCGACGAATTCGTCAGCCGCGACCAGCTTCAGTCCTGTCTCGACATGCTCTGCGGCCTGGAGCGCAAGCTAGTCGCCTGAGCGGCGCCGCGCCCGTCTGGTGGCCGCGACGGTCAGATCCGCAGTTTCGCGAGCTTGGCCTTGTGACGGTTTGATGACACTCTTGACGCAACGTCACGAATTGCGGGGAGCGGATCATGATCAGTCTGGTGGACTGCGTCGCGTTGAGCGGCCTCAGCGAGGAGGAGATCCGCGCGATCGCCGAGCACGAGCACGTCAGCGAAGCGGTTGCCTGCGGGCTGGCGCAATATCTCTCGCAGGCCAAATCCGGCGAGGGACGGATGCGCGACATGATCATCGACGACATTCGCAGCGCCCGGGCGCGCGGCGACGACGACCATGTGCGCGAGTTGCTGCATGTGCTGCACCACTATCTGCGCACGCACCCGGATGCCCGCCCGACCGTGCACCCTTGGAGCGCGGTGTTCTGATCACGGCGAACGACCGCCTCGCGCCGGCGCCGCATGCCGCATTCGCGAGCTGCGCTGCGATGCCTTGCAAGCGCCTGCGTTTACTCAATCTTTCCTGACTCCATGCGACGGCTTTGCGACGCGCGGTCGCCCCCGGTCGCCGCCGACCGGCGTTCTGCCGCAGACACACCGGGCAAAGAGGGGATGGAATGACGGGTTTGAAGACAGTTGCGGCGACCTGCGTCTTGAGCGCGGCCCTTGTATCGGGCGCGATGGCCGAGGACGTCGACTTCAAGCGGTTTCTGGCGACGCCCGCCGGCGCTTCGGGCGTTGCGGCGATGGTGGCCGGGCTCGGCAGGTGCGACGGGGCGATCAACTGGGGCTATGCCTATGACGAGGCGGCCGGCAAGGTGAGCCAGGACATGCTCTTCGCCGGCTGCGAGGAGACGGTCGAGGGCGAGGACGATCCCTTCGAAAAGTCCGTGGTGGCGAAGTTCCAGTTCTGGAACGGGCCGATGCTGGAAAGCCTGACCTATCTGCCCTGACCTGGCAGGTCTGCGGCCCCGAGGGGCCGCATTCTAGTTCGCGGCGGTCGTGGGCACGGACACGGTTCCGGTGTAGCGACCGTCGCCCTGGCAGCTGCCGGCGATCGTCACATGCACGATCCGCGCGGTTCCGATGAAGCTGCTGCCGGCCAGCAGCGGCATCGGATCGCCGCCCGGGTCCCGCAGTTCCTTGCCGTCCCGATAGAGCGTCAGCGTGCCCGGATCGCAGGAGATGTTGCTGGCGTTGAAGGCGACCTTGAAGCGCGTCGGCGTGTCGAAGGCGGCCAGCATCAGGGTGTGGTCGCGGGCCGGGTCGTAGCTCCACTGGGTGGAGAAGCTCTTCGTCGCATCGCCCAGTGCCTTCCAGGTGCAGGGGCGGGCCGGGCGATCCTGATTGAGCTGCACCGCGATGTCGCGTCCCTTGACGAAGGCTCCGCCTTCCTCGTTGAAGGTCGAGATCACCTGTGCGCCGTCCACATTCACCCGGTAGCGCGGATATTCGCTGTCGTTGACGATGTCGTTGCATTGCACGGCGATGAGCAAGGGCGCATCCGGCGGCGGGTCCATCAGGACCAGGGTCTTCGCGCTTGGCGACAGCATGAAGCTGCCGGAATGGAATTCTTCCGCCCGGGCCGCCCCGGTCAGGGCGAGCGCTGTTGCAGCAATCAGGATTGCGACGATCCGGTTCATGGCGCTCTTCCCCCCGCCCGCATGATGCCCAAGCCTACCGTTCGTGCGGCCCCGGTGTACAGGCTCTAGCCGTCTCCGTTGCTGGTCCCGTCCCGATCCCCGCTTTCGGGCGCATTGCGCACCGACAGCGTGACCCGGTCGGCGGCGAAGCGGCTGCGGCTCATCTGGATCGGAACGCCGTCCTGATCGGTATTGACGGAGGTGGTGAGCAGGACCACCGCGCCGGCCTGCAGGCCGAGGTCCTCGCGGTCCGTCCGGCTTGCGGGGGCGGCGGAAATCTCCGTGGAAAGGCGCTTGTAGTCGCCGATGCCGCAGGCCTTCAGCGCATGGGTGATCGAGCCGCTTTGCGCGCAATGCGCCGGAAGCTCTGCGAAGCGTGCGGCGTCGAACCAGTGGGTCGCGCGCGACAGCGCCGTTCCGTCGGCGGCGCCGACGGTTTCCAGCCGCAGAACGGGGGTCTGCGGCGCCAGTGCCAGCGCCCGTGCGACCTCCTCGCTTGCCGGCTCCGTTGCCGTCTCGAGAAACCGCGTCGCAGCCTTCGCCACCTGTCCGCCGAGGCCGGCGGAAAAGCGGGTGCGCGCGCCGATCGGATAGCTGACGCGGGCGCGCGGCAGGAGCTCCGTTCCGCGACCCTGCACCGTCCGGACCACGCCGTCGCGGGCAAGGGCCGCCAGTGCCTGACGCACGGTGTGGCGGTTGACGTCGAATTGCGCGGCAAGGGCTGCTTCGGTCGGAAGCTTTCCTGTCGCGTCATAGACGCCGTTGCCGATGGCGGCGCGAATGTCGTCGGCGATCTGGCGCCACAGCGCGACGCCGCTGCGTCGTTCGATCCCGCTTTCCATCTGCTTCTGCCTCCCCCGTTTTCCACCATCCGCCAGGCGTCCGCCAGGCGTCCGCCGGGCGTCGGTCCGCATGCCTCGGCGTCCGTTTCGCCCGCTCCTTCGTGCGACGCAAGCGGTTTTCCACGATCCGGCTGGAAGGGCGCGAGGGTCATCAAGGCGTCATGCGGCGGATATAGAGTGCTTGCTGTTGGTTGTCTATAAAACTATACAAATTAGCGACTCGCCGGGACCCGGGACCGGAAGAGACGCGACCTGCCTGACCGGGCCGGGGGTCCGGTCCGCTGACTGAAACGGAGCGAGTGAATGACATCGCAAGCCAACGGGCATGCCACCGGCGTCGAGCCGCAAGGGGGTGACGCGCGCGGACTGAAGACCCTGATGGACGTGCTGGCCGCCTCACCGGCCGGCGAGATCGCCGCCTGCGCCGAGGCGCTGGGGCCGCTGCCAGAAGCGGCGCCCGTGCGCGGGCCGGAAACCGGCCTCGTCATGGTGCGTGGCCGCATCGGCGGTGACGGCGCGCCGTTCAATCTGGGCGAGGCGACGGTGACCCGCGCCACTGTGCGGCTTGAAGACGGTGCCGTCGGCCACGCCTATGCGCTTGGCCAGGACCGCGCCAAGGCGACGCTTTCGGCAACGCTTGCCGCGCTCTGGGCGCAAGGCGCGCGCCGGGCGGACATCGAGGCCGCGGTGGTCGCGCCGCTTGCCGAGGCGCGGGCGCGGGAGGCGACACAGACGAAACGCGAGGCGGCCGCGACCAAGGTCGACTTCTTCACCATGGTACGGGGAGACGACTGATGCAGACGGTTCACTTCGACGCCGGCCGGTTCTCGGCCGAGACAATCGAGGGCGGATTTGCCGAGCCCGTGTTCGGGTCCCAGGCGGTCTTTGCCGCGCTGATGCAGGCCACGGCTCGTCCGGGCAAGGTCCAGACGCTCGACGACTGTCTCCAGCCGCCGGCGCCGCTCGAGGCGGGCCTTGCGGCGGTGGCGCTGACGCTCTGCGATCCCGACACGCCGGTGTGGCTGTCGCCCGCCTTGCGCAGCGACGCGGTGCGCGCCTGGCTCGCCTTTCACGCCGGCTGCCCGCTGACGGAGGATGAAGGCGCTGCCGCTTTCGTCTTCTGCGCGCAAGACGACACGCCGCCTGCGCAGGCGGCACTTCATGCCGGCACGCAGGAATACCCCGACCGTGCCGCGACGCTGGTGCTGGCGCTGCCGGCGCTTCACGGCGGCCCGCTCCTGACGCTTACAGGTCCCGGCATCGACGGCAGCGAAACCATCGCGCCCGTCGGCCTGCCGGAGGGTTTCGTCGCCGCGCGCGCCGACAACCGCGCGCTCTTCCCGCGCGGGGTTGATGTGGTGCTGGTTTCGGGCCGCGATCTCCTCGCCCTGCCGCGCACGACCGTTGTCGCGGTGGCGGACGGCTCTTCTTCCAATGCGGAGGCCAACTGACATGTATGTTGCAGTCAAGGGCGGTGAGGCGGCCATCGCCAACGCCCACAAGATGCTGGCCGACCGCCGGCGCGGCGACCGGTCGGTGCCGGCGATCACCGTGGAGCAGCTCGTCGAGCAGCTCGCGCTCGGCGTTGACCGGGTGATGGCGGAAGCCTCGCTCTATGCGCCCGAGCTTGCCGCGCTCGCCGTCAAGCAGGCGCGCGGCGACATGATCGAGGCGATCTTCCTGCTGCGCGCCTATCGCACGACGCTGCCGCGCTTCGGCGCCTCGCGGCCCGTCGAGACCGGCGAGATGATCGCCGAGCGGCGGATTTCGGCCACTTACAAGGATCTGCCGGGCGGGCAGGTGCTGGGGCCGACCTTCGACTACACCCACCGCCTTCTCGATCCGGAGCTTGGCCGTGACGCCGAGGTGCCGGCCGCGCCGGCGCGCGAGAGCGAGGGCGAGCCGCTGACGCGGGTGGCCGACATTCTGGCGCATGAGGACCTGATCGAGCGCACCGCCCCCGATCCGGACGGCGAGCCGCTGCCGGAGGACCCCTCCGGCGATCTCACGCGCGAGCCGCTGGAGTTTCCCATGGCCCGCGACCTGCGGCTGCAGGCGCTGGCGCGCGGCGACGAGGGTTTTTTGCTGGCGCTCGGCTATTCCACCCAGCGCGGCTACGGCCGCACCCATCCCTTCGCCGGCGAGATCCGCATGGGCGAGGTCGCGGTGGAGATGGACGTGCCGGAACTCGGCTTCGCCGTTGCGCTCGGCACGATCAAGGTGACCGAGTGCCAGATGGTCAACCAGTTCGCCGGATCGGCCAAGGTGCCGCCGCAGTTCACGCGCGGCTACGGGCTGGTGTTCGGCCAGTCGGAGCGCAAGGCCATGTCCATGGCGCTGGTCGACCGCTCGCTGAGAGCCGGCGAGCTCGGCGAGGACCGGGTCGCGCCCGCGCAGGACGAGGAATTCGTGATTTCCCATTCCGACAACGTTCAGGCGACGGGCTTCGTGGAGCATCTGAAACTGCCGCATTACGTCGACTTCCAGGCCGAACTCGACCTCGTGCGCCGCATGCGGGGCGAATTCGAGGACCGGGCGAAAGACCTCGACACCGCCACACAGGAGGCCGCGGAATGACGGTCATGACCGGCGACATCGCCAGCTACAATTTTGCCTATCTGGACGAACAGACCAAGCGGATGATCCGCCGCGCGATCCTCAAGGCCATCGCCATTCCGGGCTATCAGGTGCCGTTTGCCAGCCGCGAGATGCCGATGCCCTACGGCTGGGGCACGGGCGGGGTGCAGGTGACGGCCTCGATCATCGGTCCCGACGACCGGCTCAAGGTGATCGACCAGGGCGCCGACGACACCACCAACGCGGTCTCGATCCGCGCCTTCTTCCAGAAGGTCGCCAATGTCGCGGTGACGACGCACACGGGCGAGGCGACGATCATCCAGACCCGCCACCGCATTCCCGAGGAGCCGCTCGTCGAGGGGCAGGTGCTGGTCTATCAGGTGCCGATCCCCGAGCCGCTGCGCTTCCTGGAGCCGCGCGAGACCGAAACGCGCAAGATGCACGCGCTTGAGGAATACGGCCTCATGCATGTGAAGCTCTATGAGGACATCGCCCGCCACGGCCATATCGCCACCACCTATGCCTATCCGGTGCTGGTCGCAGGCCGATACGTGATGGATCCCTCGCCGACGCCGAAATTCGACAATCCGAAGATGGACATGTCGCCGGCGCTGCAGCTCTTCGGCGCCGGCCGCGAGAAGCGGATCTACGCGATCCCGCCGTTCACCCGCGTCGTCAGCCTCGATTTCGAGGATCACCCCTTCGAGATCCAGAGCTTCGAGGAGCCCTGCGCGCTCTGCGGGGCGGAGAACGTCTATCTCGACGAGGTCATCCTCGACGACCGGGGCGGGCGGATGTTCGTCTGTTCCGACACCGATCACTGCGAGGGGCGGCTTGAGCAGGGCCACAAGGGCCGGCTCGCCCCGGAAGACGCCTATGCGACCAGGGAGACGGCGCAATGAGTTCGCTTTTCGAGGATGCCGCGCCGCTTCTTTCGGTCGACGGCCTGACGAAATTCTACGGATCCCGCATCGGCTGCCGCGATGTCTCCTTCGACGTCTATCCGGGCGAGGTGGTTGCCATCGTCGGGGAATCCGGCTCCGGCAAGACGACGCTGCTCAACTGCATCTCGACACGGCTCGAGCCGTCGTCCGGCTCGGTCCGCTACCGCATGCGCGACGGCGCGACCCGCGATCTCTACGAGATGAGCGAGGCGGAACGCCGATTGCTGATGCGCACCGACTGGGGCTTCGTGCACCAGAACCCGGCCGACGGATTGCGCATGACCGTCTCCGCCGGCGCCAATGTCGGCGAGCGGCTGATGGCGGTGGGCGAGCGGCACTACGGCCGCATCCGCGAGACCGCCACCGGCTGGCTCGAGCGGGTGGAAATCGCGGAAGACCGCATCGACGACCAGCCGCGCGCCTTTTCCGGCGGCATGCGCCAGCGGCTCCAGATCGCCCGCAATCTGGTGACGGGTCCGCGCCTCGTCTTCATGGATGAGCCGACCGGCGGGCTCGACGTCTCGGTGCAGGCGCGCCTGCTCGACCTGTTGCGCGGGCTTGTCGCCGATCTCGGGCTTGCGGCCATCGTCGTGACCCATGATCTCGCGGTCGCGCGGCTCCTGTCGCACCGCATGATCGTGATGAAGGGCGGCGACGTCGTGGAGGCCGGTCTCACCGACCGCGTGCTCGACGATCCGCAGGCGCCCTACACCCAGCTTCTGGTTTCCTCCATCCTTCAGGTGTGACGATGGCTCAGGCTCAGACTTTTGACGCGGCGCTCGCCGTCAGCGTCGCCGATCTCTCCAAGACCTTCACCATGCATCTTCAGGGCGGCATCGTCCTGCCGGTCGTCGAGGGCGCGTCCTTCGATGTCGCGGCCGGTGAATGCGTCGTGCTCGGCGGCCCCTCGGGCGCCGGCAAGAGCTCGATCATGAAGATGCTCTACGGGAATTACGCCGTCGCGGGCGGACGCATCCTGGTGCGGCATCGCGGCGAGATGGTGGATCTTGCAAGCGCCGACCCGCGCGCGGTGATCGCCATGCGGCGTGAGACCATCGGCTATGTCAGCCAGTTCCTGCGCACGGTGCCGCGCGTGAGCGCGCTCGACCTCGTCGCCGAACCGCTGACGGCGCGGGGCGTGGCGCTTGAGACCGCCCGGGTCCGGGCCGGCGAGATGCTCGCCCGGCTCAACGTGCCGGAGCGGCTGTGGGCGCTGCCGCCGGCGACCTTCTCCGGCGGCGAGCAGCAGCGGGTCAACATCGCGCGCGGCTTCATTACCGATCATCCGGTGCTTCTGCTCGATGAACCGACGGCCTCGCTCGACGCCACCAACCGGCGCGTCGTCATCGAGATGATCGCCGAAAAGAAGGCGGCAGCCGTCGCGCAGATCGGCATCTTCCACGACGAGGAAGTGCGCGAGGCGGTCGCCGACCGGATCATCGACGTGCGCGAATTCGCGCCGAAACAGGCGGCGTGAGACGGTCATGACGAAACTTTGCGAGACGCCGCTCGTCCATGAGACGGCAGCGGTGACGCAGTCCGAGCTCGGCCGCTACACGGAAGTGGCCGAGCGGGTGCGCATGAGCGAGACGACCTTCGGCGACTATTCCTACATCATGCAGGACGGCATCGTCTGGTGCGCGGAAATCGGCAAGTTCGCCAATATCGCGGCGGCCGTGCGCATCAACGCGACCAACCACCCGACCTGGCGCGCGACGCTGCATCACTTCACCTATCGCGCCAACGACTACTGGCCCGATGCCGAACCGGACGCCGCCTTCTTCGACTGGCGGCGCGAGGGGCGGGTCGTCATCGGCCACGACGTGTGGATCGGCCACGGGGCGACGATCCTGCCCGGCGTCACGGTCGGCGACGGCGCGGTGATCGGGGCGGGGGCGGTCGTCTCCCGCGATGTCGCGCCCTACACGATTGTCGGCGGCGTGCCGGCAAAGCTCATTCGCGAACGGTTCCCCAAGGCTGTCTCGGAGCGCATGCAGGCGCTTGCCTGGTGGGACTGGGATCACGCCCGTCTGCGGTCCGCGCTTGAGGATTTTCGCACCCTCGACGCGGAGGCGTTCCTCGCGCGGCACGGCGGTTAGCGGCCGGTTTTGCTTAGCCGCGCCGTGAGCCGGCTGTGTAAGCAAATCGTCACAAAACCGCAGACCGCCTGTCATGAAGTGCCGCTAAGCAGTTCTTGCAAGACAAACAGGGGCGCACATGTTCAAGCTCGAAGGCGTGACACGAAAGTTCGGGTCCAATACGGCGGTCAAGTCGGTGACCCTCGACATTCCCGACGGCCAGATGGTCGGCATCATCGGCCGCTCCGGGGCAGGCAAATCCACCCTGCTTCGGATGATCAACAGGCTGATCGACCCCAATGGCGGGCGCATCGTCTTCCACGACACCGAGGTGTCGGCGCTGCGCGGCAAGGCGCTGCGCAGCTGGCAGCGCGACTGCGCGATGATCTTCCAGCAGTTCAACCTGGTGCCGCGTCTCGACGTGCTCACCAACGTGCTGCTCGGCCGGCTCAACCATCGCAATTCGGCGAAGAACCTGCTCGGCATGTTCTCTCAGGCCGAACGCGCCATGGCGATTGCCGCCCTTGAGCGGCTCGGCATCGCCCAGACCGCGCTGCAGCCGGCGGGAACGCTCTCCGGTGGCCAGCAGCAGCGCGTGGCGATCGCCCGGGCGCTGATGCAGCAGCCCAAGATGGTGCTCGCCGACGAGCCCATCGCGTCGCTTGATCCGCTGAACGCGCAGAAGGTGATGGACGCGCTGAAGGACATCAACGAGCGCGACGGCATCACCGTCGTCACCAACCTGCACACGCTGGACACCGCGCGCAGCTACTGCGAACGCATCATCGGCATGTCGCAGGGCGCGGTGGTCTTCGACGGTCCGCCGGAAGAGCTGACGACAGAGGCCGCCCGGCGCATCTACGGCGCCGAAGGCGAGGCGCTCTCGGAAGCGATCACCTCCACAAGCATCACGGCGCCCGCCCGGGCCGCCTCCTCATCCGCTGGGGTCCTGCGGCCGGCGCTCGCCGGCTGAGGGTCACGGATCGGCTTCCCACGAAACGGGACCAAATCGACATTCAACGGCCGGATCACCCGGACCATCATGGAGACGTCAATGCTCAAGAGCACCCTTCTTGGCGCAGTTGCTGCCGCCACCCTTCTGGTCACCGGCGGCGCGATTGCCCCGGTTCAGGCCGAGGACCTCAAGGAATTCCGCATCGGCATTCTCGGCGGCGAGAACGAGGCCGACCGCCTGCGCAACTTCCAGTGCATGACCGAAAAGCTGCCCGCCGTGCTCGGCGTGGAAAAGGTCTCGCTGTTCCCGGCCGCCGACTATGACGGCGTGATCCAGGGCCTGCTCGGCGGCACGCTCGACTATGCCGAACTCGGCGCCTCGGGCTACGCCAAGGTCTATCTGAACGATCCGGAAGCGGTGGAGCCGATCCTCACCACCGTGCAGACCGACGGCTCGACCGGCTATTATTCGGTGATGGTCGCGCGTTCCGACAGCGGCATCACCTCGCTTGAGGACATGAAGGGCAAGAAGCTCGGCTTTGCCGATCCAGACAGCACATCCGGCTTCCTCGTCCCCTCCGTGACGCTTCCCGAGGCCATCGGCGGCCCGATCGACGGCTATTTCGGCGAGACCGGCTTCGGCGGTGGTCACGAGAACCTGGTTCTCGAAGTGGTCAAGGGCACCTTCGACGCCGGCACCACCTGGTCGTCGGGCGTTGGCGAGTTCAAGGACGGCTACACCTCCGGCAACCTGCGCAAGATGGTCGACAAGGGCATCCTCGACATGGACGACCTGGTGCAGATCTGGCAGTCGCCGCTGATCCCGAACGGTCCGGTCGTCGTGCGCTCCTCGCTGAGCGACGACATGAAGACCAAGTTCAAGAACTTCATGCTCGCAATGCCGGAGACCGACCGCGACTGCTTCATGGCGATCCAGGGCGGCGACTTCAAGGCGTTCACCGAAGTCAACGTCGACTTCTACAAGGCGATCATCGCCGCCCGCAAGGCGAAGATCGGTTCGTAAGCCCCACTCGCTCGCGGACGCCGGCGCCAACGCCGGCGTCCGTTTTCTTTGTTCCCCGTTGCCATTGCGAGCCCCGCCCATGTCGCTTGCGACGCTTTCCCCCAACGCCGCATCCCGCGACGGCGTCCCCTTGAGCGCGCAAGGCGCGCTCGTCGAGCGCCACTGGCGCGAGCAGGCCGGCCGGCGCCGGCTCTACACCGTCGGCGGCCTTGCGGTGCTTCTCCTCGCGCTTTCCGGATCGCTCTGGTTCGCGAATGAGACCAACGCCGGCAAGTTCTTCGACCGGCTGCCCTATTTCTTCGATTTCTTCATCGATCTCGCGCCGCGCGATCCGATGGAAATCTGGCGGGCGCTGTTCGACCTTCCCTCGCCCTATGACGACGGCAGCTTCAAGTACAATTATCCGGAAGGCCGGGTCTATCTGACCCAGAGCTTCTACATTCCGGAATATTTCTACAAGATGCTGGAGACGCTGAACATCGCGATCCTGTCGACGCTGATCGGCTTTACCTTCGGCTTCCTGCTGTGTTTCGTCGCGTCGAAGAACCTGGTGCGCAATGCCTGGCTGCGCGGAACCGTGCGCCGGCTGATGGAGCTTCTGCGTGCCTTCCCCGAGATCGTGATTGCCGGCTTCTTCGTGGCGATCCTGACCATCGGTCCGATCCCGGCGATCATCGCGGTGTCGATCCATACGGTCGGCTCGCTCGGCAAGATGTTCTTCGAGGTCGTCGAAAACGCCGACATGCGCCCCGACGAGGGCTTGCGTGCGGTGGGCGCCAACTGGTTCGAGCGGGTGTGGTTTGCCATCGTGCCGCAGGTCGCGCCCAACTTCATCAGCTATGCGCTGCTCCGGCTGGAGATCAACGTGCGCGCCTCCACCATCATCGGCGCGGTTGGCGGCGGCGGTATCGGCGAGGTGCTGCGCCTGTCGATCAGCCGCGGCCACGAGGCCAAGACGCTCGCCATCATCCTCCTGCTGTTTCTGACGATCGTCGCCGTCGACCAGTTCTCGGCCTGGCTGCGCAAGCGCCTCGTCGGCAACCAGGCCTTCGAGTTCGGACGCTAGACAAGGTCCCGTTTCATGGCTTCCACCGCTTCCCTCCCGCTGAGCCAGAGCGATGTCGACGACATCGCCGCCCGCCATCCCGAGGTTTTCAAGAACCGTCCCTGGCGGCGTTATCGCGCGCCGCTGGCGATCCTCGCGGTCGTGCTCTACAGCGTCTATTGCTGGTCGTTCTTCGGCATCGGCAAGGTGCTGCAGGATGCCAATTGGGACATCGCCGGCAATTATCTCGCCGACTGGATCTCCTATGAGGTGCGGCCCGATTTCGAGATCGAGCCGGACGGGGCGATCCTGCTGGAATGGCCGAGGTTCTCGCCGCTGGGCTCGGACCCCGACCCCGACTGGATCAGCATGCAGACCGCGACGATGGAGCGGGTGCGCGCCACGGACGGTGCAACGCCGGCAGCCACGGCGGCCGAGAAGACCGCCAACAGCTTCATGGTGCCGGATGCCAAGGGCACCGCACCTTCGTCCGCCGGCACCTCCAGCAGCTTCTCCTTCATGGCGCCGGATGCGGCGACCGGCCAGGGGACGGCTGGCGATGCGGGCGAACCTGCTGCGCCTGAAACGGTGATCGAAGAGGTGATCACCGAAGCGACAGTCGAGGTGGGGCGCGGCAACCTGATCGAGATCGCGCCGACGCGTGTGGTCCTGACGCGCGGGTCGGAAAGCGTCGCGGTGCGGCTCGGCCCCGGAGAACTTGTCACGGTCGAGGGCGAGATGCCGGACTGGGTCCAGCAAAAGCGCGCCGGGCGCAAGGTGCTTGCCTCCTTCGGCTTCGACGGGCGTGCCGAGATCGACTACGACGGCGTCAAGGTGCGCCATCGCTTCATCGGCTGGGAGAACTTCGTCTTCGACGCCAATTCCCCGTTCTGGGGCAAGAGCGCGGGCGAGGTCCTCGGGCTGATCGTCTCCGGCGAGCGGATCGATCCGGAGCGCTCCAACCTGTCGCTTGCCTGGAACAACATCCTCTACAATGCCGACTGGCAGCATCTCGACGTGTGGACCAAGCTGCTGCAGACCATCGTCATGGCCTTCGTCGGCACGCTGTTTGCCGGGGTGGTGGCCTTCCCGCTCGCCTTCCTGGCGGCGCGCAACATCACCCGCAGCCGGATCCTCAACCAGATCAACAAGCGCTTCTTCGACTTCCTGCGCTCGGTGGACATGCTGATCTGGGCGCTGTTCTTCACCCGCGCCTTCGGTCCGGGACCGCTGGCCGGCATGTCGGCGATCTTCTTCACCGACACCGGCACGCTCGGAAAGCTCTACGCCGAGGCGCTGGAAAACATCGACGACAAGCAGCGCGAAGGGGTACGCTCCGTCGGCGCGTCTCCAGCTTCCGTGCAGCGATTCGGCGTGTTGCCGCAGGTTCTTCCTGTCTTTGCCAGCCAGGCGCTCTATTTCTGGGAATCCAACACGCGTTCGGCGACGATCATCGGCGCCGTGGGTGCCGGCGGCATCGGCCTGAAACTGTGGGAAGCGATGCGCACCAACCAGGACTGGGAAAACGTCGCCTATATGGTGATCCTGATCCTCGCCGTCGTCTTCCTGTTCGACGGCATCTCCAATGCCCTGCGCTCGCGTCTGATGGGCGGCCAGAAGCGCTAGGATGCCCTGTTCGGGCCCGCCCGATGGCGCGGGTCCGGCTTTTCACCCGATCCGCGGCGTCCCGTCCAACGGGGGGCCGCGCGATCATTCGTTTGCGGGATGTTTTCGTCCCGCGCAGGACCGACCGACCCGATGCGATACGCTCTCTACTACTCCCCCTCCGCCGACCATCCGCTGGTCGCCGCGGCTGAACACTGGCTCGGCCGCAGCCTCTTCGGCCGCGAGGTGCCCGGCGACATGATCGGCGGGCTGACGCCGCAGGCGCGCGCGCCCTGGATCGCCTCGCCGCGCCGCTACGGCTTTCACGCGACCCTGAAGGCGCCGTTCCGCCTGGCGGAGGGGTGCGACGAGGCCGCGCTGATTGCAGCGCTCGACGCCTTTGCCGCGACCACAGGGCCGGCGCCAGCGGCACGTCTCGGGCTGGAGAACCTGCGCGGGTTCCTGGCGCTTACCTTTGCCGGGCCGACCCCGGAACTCGACGTGCTTGCCGCCGAGATCGTGCGGGACTTCGACGGCTTCCGCGCGCCTATGAGCCCCGAGGATCGCGCCCGCCGGCAGCCGGAGCGTCTGGAGGAGGCCCTGCGCCGCAATCTCGACACCTGGGGCTATCCTTATGTGATGGAGGCCTTCCGCTTCCACATGACATTGACGGAGCGGCTCGATGCGGCCGACGCCGCGCGCGCCGGCGAGGCGCTGCGGCCGCATTTCGCCGGCCTGCTCGAGACGCCCGTTTCGGTCGACCGTATCGTGCTGTGCCGGGAGCCGGCCCCGGGCGCGCCCTTCACCTCTATCCACGCGGCGCCGCTCTTCGGCGCTGCGTCCAAAACCGCCTGAAAGACGAAACGCATGGAAACGATTTTGACGAATGCCCGCATCGTGCTGGGCGACGAGGTGATCACCGGCACGCTGCACCTTAAGGACGGGGCGATCGCGGGCGTGGATACCACCGCGAGCACCGCGGCGGGCGCCGAGGACATGAACGGCGATTATGTGATCCCCGGGTTGGTCGAACTGCACACCGACCACCTGGAAAACCACTATATGCCGCGCCCGAGAGTGCGCTGGAACCCGATCGCGGCGGTCTGCGCCCATGACGCGCAGGTTGCCTCGAGCGGCATCACCACCGTGTTCGACGCCCTGCGCGTCGGGCTCGACGAGGACGCCGGGGTGACGGCACAGGACATGCGGCGGCTGGCCGACGCCATCGAGGCGGGCGTGGTCGGGGACCGGCTCAGGGCCGACCATTTCATTCACCTGCGCTGCGAGGTGTCCGCGCCCAATTGTCTGGAGAGCTTCCGCCTGTTCGATGGCGATCCGAGGGTGCGCATCGCCTCGCTGATGGACCATTCGCCCGGCCAGCGCCAGTTCGCGAGCCTCGAGGCCTACGCGGTCTATTACAAGGGCAAGATGAAGATGAGCGACGCGGAGTTCAACGAATTCTGCGAGACGCGCATGGCGCAGTCGGCCGAATATTCCGACAAGAACCGCGCCGCTGTTGCTGATCTCGCCCGTCCGCGCGGCATCGTGCTTGCCAGCCACGACGACGCCACGACGGCGCATGTCGACGAGGCGATCGGGCAGGGGATCAAGATCGCGGAGTTTCCCACCACCATGGAGGCGGCGCGCGCATCGAAGGACCAGGGACTCGCGGTGCTGATGGGCGCGCCGAACGTGGTGCGCGGCGGCTCGCACTCCGGCAACATCTCGGCGCGCACGCTCGCCGAGCATGGGCTGCTCGACATCCTGTCGTCCGACTACATCCCCTTCAGCCTCATTCAGGCGGCGTTCTTCCTCAGCGAGGTGGTCGACGAAGTCGACCTGCCGCAGGCCGTTGCCATGGTGTCGCGCAACCCGGCGCGGGCGGCGGGGCTTGAGGATCGCGGCGAGATCGCGCTCAACCGGCGCGCCGATCTCGTGCGGGTGCGGGTCGAGGATCACATCCCGATCGTGCGCTGCGTGTGGCGCGAGGGGCGCCGCGTCGCGTGATGGGCGAGACATCCACGGGAAACGGGATGACGAGCGCACGGCCCCGGGGCCGGCTGATCGCCGTGGTCGGCCCGAGCGGGGTCGGCAAGGACAGCCTGCTCGCCCTTGCCCGGCGTGAACTCGACGGCGAGTTGCACTTCGTGCGCCGGACCATCACCCGGCCGGTGGCGGCCGACGCGGAGGATCATCTTGCCGCGAGCGACGCGGACTTCGCGGCATGCGAGGCGGCCGGGGGCTTTTGCTTTTCCTGGCGCGCGCACGGGCTGAGCTACGGGCTGCCTGTCGCGCTTGACGATCACCTCGCCGCTGGACGCCCGGCGGTGGTGAACGGGTCGCGCAAGGTGCTGCCGCAAATGGCCGAGCGGTTCCCGGGGCTTGCAATCGTTTCCGTGACGGCCGATCCGCAGGTGATCGCCGCCAGGCTGCTCGCCCGCGGGCGCGAGGATGCCGACGCGGTGGCCGCGCGTCTGGCGCGCTCCGCGCCGGTTCCGGCTGTCGCGCCGGTGCGCGTCATCGACAATTCCGGAGCACTGGATGTGGCGGCGGCCGAGTTCATCGCCGCGCTGCGCGCCTTCGCTCATCCCGGAGCGCTGTCCCCGGACTGAGGGACTGCAGCCTGACAGGCTGCGCGCACTGCGCCGAGGCCCTGGCCTTCGCCCGTCGAAGGCTGCCGGCGCTCTGGCACGGCGCTCTGGCACGGCGCGCTGGCCACCGCGCTTTGGCACGGCGTTTTCCACATCCTGCGCGGGGCTGCAACGCTGGGCAGCGGTTTTGTGGTTTGCACCCGATTTTTGATATATGATTTTCACAATCGATAGCTGTGCAAGACGCGGCTGCAACAGCCTGTCCCCGCCCTACCGCAACCGGCGGCCTGCGTGCTTCGGCAAGCATCGCGGGATTTCAGGCATCATCGCAAGGTTCGAATCGTGACGGGTTTTCTGGCAACGCATGGAACGAGCGGACTGGTTCTCAGTCTGGACCACGAGGTGGCGAACGAGCGCATCGTCTCCGAGATCAAGCGCGGCCGCTACGAAGCGAGCGAACTTGCCATCGCGTCGCGTTTCGTGCGCCCCGGCGACCGTGTACTGGAGCTGGGGGCCGGCGTCGGCTTCATCTCCGCCGGCGTGATGCGCAACGTGGGCCCCGCCTATTACGCGGCGGTGGAGGCCGATGCGAGGCTCATCCCGCATATTCGCGAAACCCATGCGCGCAACGGCGTGAGCGGGGTCGAGATCATCAACGCGGCCTTCACCAGCGATCCGGAGGTGCTGGATAGGGGGACGGTGGCCTTTACCCTGCACCGGGAGTTCTGGCGCTCCGGGATCGGACAGGATCAGCCGGGCAGTGCGGAAACGGTCAGCGTTCCTGCCCGGGACGTGTCCCGGTTCCTGGCGGAAAAGGCGATCACCGTGCTGATCGCGGATATCGAAGGCGCCGAGCTGGAGCTGCTGCGCCACATCGACACCGCGCGGCTGGAAAAGATCGTGCTGGAACTGCATCCCCAGCGGATCGGCAAGGCGGGGGTGCTGGAAATCTTCCAGATCCTCTGTGCCCGGGGGTTTGCCTATAATACGGCCTTGTCCGAGGGATCCGTGGTGTGTTTCGAGGCGGTCCGGCAACAGGCGGCCGAAGCCGGCGGCGTGAGCGTTTCCTCAGCACGGGCCTGACAGGTCAAGACCTACGGAACCGGTACCTGCATCGTCGTAATTTTTACAATGCAAATCGATCCCAATTCGGAAAGTGAATGAATAAAAATTTTGATTAATCCGAATAAATTACAGTTCTTATTCTCCGTTCTTGAATGTATTAACCATGTTTTTTCGAAAATTTGCATTTGCTTGTTAAAGGCTCGTTATAGCTGTTAGCTTAATTCTCGTGCTATGGTGCAATATCTGCTCCGAAACACCTTTGTCGGGTGCTCGTGGCAGTGGCTAGAGCGAGATGTCATGAAAAGTCTTCGACTGCTTTGCGCCGGGTTCCTCCTGCTGGTGTCCGTGCTTGCGAGTTCGGTCCTGGCCGACGATGCGGTCGTTCTGACCATCGACGGTCGCATTGCCGGCGATACGGCTGTCGACTTCACGCTTGCCGACCTTCAGGCGCTTGGCGTGGAGCGCATCGAGACAACGACGCCGTGGCATGACGGCGCGATGGTCTTCGAGGGCGTTTCCCTATCGAGGCTGATGGAGCATGTCGGAGCGCAGGGGGACAAACTGACCGCCATCGCTCTCAACGACTTCTACACCGAAATCCCGCTTTCCGATGCCGAGGCCTATGGCGTCCTGCTCGCCTATCGCGCGAACGGGTCGATCCTGACGGTGCGCGACAAGGGGCCGCTTTTCGTCATTTACCCGTTCGACCGGTATCCCGACCTGAGGAACGAGCTGTATTATTCCCGTTCCATTTGGCAGTTGCGCCGGCTGACGGTCAAATAAGGCCGCAATGATGGATGGGTTTTCGCGTATCGGCGAAACGCTTGTCGGAAAGGTGAGGCTCCTTGCCATCATGGTGCTGGGCGGCCTCGTGCTTGTCATCATCGTGCAGGCGGAAGCGGTTCTGACCACCGGCGAGGCGGTCAACCGGTCGATGCGCTATGACATCGCCATGAACGGGCTGAACGGCAAGCTCGATGCGGCGAATGCGCTGGAACGGGTATCTCGCTTCGCGGCAACCGGCGCCCCTGAAGATGCCCAGGCCGCCCGTCTGTTCCACAATATCCTGCTGAGCCGCATCGACACCTGGTCCGCCGGGGCCTTCGGAAACTTTGTCGCCAGTTCTCCGGAGCGCGTCGCGCTGCTTGAGCGGGTCCGGGCGCAAGTCACGAGTCTGTCGCCGCTCTATGCCCAGATCGAGGATCCGGGCGTGTTGGACGAGATCCGCGGAACCTTGGCGGAGGCCGTCAGCGGACTGACTCAAATTGGCGGTCAGGCGATGATGTCGAACCTGACGGAGGCGGCGGAAATCCGCGAGACGCTGCGCGAGCGGCAGCGATTCCAGAATGCGCTGGTCATGGCGCTGATCGTGTTCGGCGCGGTCCTTCTTGCGATGATGTCGTTTCAGGCCAGAGGCCTGCGTCTGGCGCGCGAATCTGCGGAGCGCAGTGCCCGGAAGTTCGAACAGGTCGCGCAGCGCGATCCGCTGACGCAGCTTGCCAACCGGCTCGCCTTCGACGCCGCGCTCGACAAGGCGATCGTCGAGGGCGATGCGGGCGCGGGGCAACTGGCGGTCTTTGCCATTGACCTCGACGGCTTCAAGGCGGTCAACGACATGCTCGGCCATGCCGCGGGAGACAGTCTCCTGGTGTCGGTGGCACGGCGGCTGGAGGAAATCGTCGGCGGCTGGGGCGGCGACGGCCTCGTGTCTCGGCTTGGCGGCGACGAGTTCACGGTGCTGACGCGGGTGCCGAACGGCGCGCCGCAGGCCAAGGCCCGGGCCCAGGAAATGATCGACGGTCTGCATGCCGCCCATGGCCTCGATCACGGAAACATCGTCGTCAACGTCACCATCGGCTTCGCCCTGGTCGATGCGCAGACCGTCGATGCCGACGCGGTGGTGCAGAACGCGGATCTTGCCCTGAGCCATGCCAAGGCCGCCGGAAAGGGGCGCTCCCAGGTCTATGACGCGTCGATGCGCGAGGATGCGACGCGGCGACAGCTGATCGAGGCCGGATTCTCCTGTGCATTGTCGCGCGGCGAGATCGTGACGCACTACCAGCCGCAGGTGGAGATGGCGACCGGGCGCATCGTCGGCTTCGAGGCGCTGGCGCGCTGGCGCCATGCCGAGCTTGGCTGGATCCCGCCAAGCGAGTTTATCCGGATCGCGGAAGCCTCGGGCCGGATCGCCGAGATCGGCGAACACATCCTGCGCTCCGCCTGTCGCGATGCCAGCCTGCTGCCGCAGGACGTGCCGGTATCCGTCAACCTGTCCGTGGCGCAATTGGCCCGCGCCGACCTGCCGGGCCGGGTTGCCTCCATCCTGGAGGAGACGGGGCTGCCGCCGGAGCGCCTCAAGCTTGAAGTGACCGAAAGCATGGTGATGAGCGATTCCAGGCGGGCGCTGGCGACCTTGCGGCGTCTCAAGGCGCTCGGCGTGTGGATCGCGCTCGACGATTTCGGCACCGGGTATTCCGCCTTGTCCTATCTGCGGGATTTCTCGTGGGACGAGCTGAAGGTCGACCGCAGCTTCGTGCAGACCCTGGAAAGCGATGCGCAAAGCCTGCTGATCATCCGCTCCATTGTCGAGCTGGCGCAACGCCTCGACATCAGCGTCACGGTGGAGGGAGTGGAAACGCCGAGCCAGTGCGCGCTGCTGCGCCGTGCCGGGTGCCGTGTCGCCCAGGGGTTCTATTACGGCCATGCGGTGCCGGCCGGTGAACTTGCCGGTCAATTGCTGCGAAGTTTCGCCCGGGTGCCGTTGCTGGAAAAGCCGGACCTGCTTGGAAAAGGCGCCTGAGGCAGGGGGCGGACGCGCGCCGGGCCATGCTCCGGTGCGGTTTGCTGTTGCCGGCGGAAGCTGATAACCAAAACCTCGTTGCCGCATCCTGCGGCCAGCCGCCTTCGCGCCGGTTCATGACATTTGCCAAAAGAGGCGCCGGAGGCCAAAGCCGCCGCCGGGCGCATCGCGTTTCACGGGAGCCTTCTCGCATGTCCGATCCATGCATCATCTGCGTCGCCATCACCGGTTCGGTGCCGAAAAAATCGGACAATCCCGCGGTTCCGATCACCGTCAGCGAGCAGATCGAAAGCACGCAGGAAGCGTTTGAGGCCGGGGCCACCATCGCCCATTGCCATGTGCGCGAGGACGACGGCACGCCGACCTCCGACCCGGATCGCTTTGCCCGGCTGATGGAGGGGATCAAGACCCATTGTCCGGGCATGATCGTGCAGCTGTCGACCGGCGGCCGCTCGGGCGCCGGCAAGACACGTGGCGGCATGCTGCCGCTCGCGCCGGAAATGGCGTCGCTCTCGGTCGGATCGAACAATTTCCCGACGCGCGTCTACGAAAACCCGCCCGAGCTGGTCGACTGGCTGGCCGGCGAAATGCGCACCTACAACATCAAGCCCGAGATCGAGGCCTTCGACCTGTCGCATATCTTCCAGGCGGCGGCGATGGTCGCCGACGGGCGCCTCGTCGCGCCGCTGCATGTGCAGTTCGTCATGGGCGTGAAGAACGCCATGCCGGTCGACCGCCGCGTGTTCGACTTCTACGTCGAGACCACCCGCCGGCTGATGCCGGAGGCGACCTGGACGGCGGCGGGCATCGGCCGGCACCAGCTGGAGGTCAGCCGCTGGGCGATGGAAGCCGGCGGACATTGCCGCACCGGCCTGGAGGACAACATCCGGCTGGACCGCGACACGCTCGCCCCTTCCAACGCAGCCTTGGTGAAACGCACCGCAGATCTGTGCGCCGACTACGGCCGGCATCCGGCAAGCGTCGCGGAGGCGCGCGCGATCCTCGGCCTGGAGGCCTAGGCCAGGGCGATCGACAGGTGCCGCGCGCCCGGGGCAATCCTTCGGGCGCGTGTCACGTCAAATTGACATGTGTCAATTTCGAGTGACGGTGCCGGGTGTAGCCTTTCCCTTTCACGGGAGGGTTTGCCATGCGCATCGTGCTTGTTCATCCGAACTATCATTCCGGCGGCGCCGAGATTGCCGGCAGCTGGCCGCCGGCGTGGGTTGCCTATCTCGCCGGCAGTCTTCGGCGCGCGGGCTTTGACGATATCCACTTCATCGACGCGATGACGCATCACATCGACGACGAGGCCCTGGCGGCGCGCCTTGGCGCGCTCCAGCCGGACCTCGTCGGGGTGACCGCGATCACACCATCCATCTATACGGCCGAGCGGGTGCTCGAGGTGGCGCGCGACGCCTGTCCGGACGCGGTGCGGGTGCTTGGCGGCGTCCATGCCACCTTCATGTACAAGCAGGTGCTGAGCGAGGCGCCGCAGGTCGATGTGATCGTGCGCGGGGAGGGCGAGGAGATCTTCGCCAATCTGGTGACCGCCATCGCCGCCGGGTCCTGGCGCGATGCGGTAGGCGGGATCAAGGGGCTGGCCTTCAGGCGCGGCGACGAGATCATCGCAACGCCCGCCGCGCCGACGGTGAAGGACCTGGACGGCATCGACCCCGACTGGTCGCTGCTGGAGTGGGAGAACTACATCTATGTGCCGTTGGGCGTCCGCGTCGCGATCCCCAACATGGCGCGCGGCTGTCCCTTCACCTGTTCGTTCTGCTCGCAGTGGAAGTTCTGGCGCGACTACCGGGTGCGCGACCCGAAGAAGGTCGTCAACGAGATCGAACGGCTGGTGGAGGATCACCAGGTCGGCTTCTTCATCCTCGCCGACGAGGAACCCACCATCAACCGCAAGAAGTTCATCGCCTTTTGCGAGGAGCTGATCGCGCGCGGCCTGCCCGACAAGGTGAAATGGGGCATCAACACCCGTGTCACCGACATCCTGCGCGACGAGGCGCTGCTGCCGCTCTACCGCAAGGCGGGGCTGGTGCATGTCTCGCTCGGCACGGAGGCGGCGGCGCAGCTGAAACTCGACCGGTTCAACAAGGAAACCAAGGTCGCCGACAACCGCCGCGCCATCGAGCTGTTGCGCAACGCGGACATCTTCGTCGAGGCGCAGTTCATCGTCGGGCTGGACAATGAGACCCCGGAGACGCTCGAAGAGAGCTACAAGATGGCGCGGGACTGGAACCCGGACCTCGCCAACTGGGCGATGTACACCCCCTGGCCGTTCTCGCCGCTCTACCAGGATCTCGGCGACAAGGTCGAGGTCTTCGACTTCTCCAAGTATAATTTCGTCACGCCGATCATGAAGCCGGAGGCGATGGACCGCGCGGAACTGCTCGACCGGGTGATGAACAACTACCGGCGCTTCTACATGAAGAAGGCGCTGCTGGACTATCCCTGGCGCGGCAGCGGCTTCCGCCGGCGCTACCTGCTCGGATGCCTGAAGGCGTTTCTCAAGGCCGGGTTCCAGCGCACGTTCTACGACCTCGGCAAGGTTGGCTACTGGGGGCCGCAGTCGAAGAAGAAGGTCGACTTCCATTTCGACGGCACGCGCACAATCGCCCCGGCCCAGCTGGAAGACTGGGAGGCGGCGGCGGAGCGGGCGCAGAAGGCGAAGGCGGTGCGAAGCCAGGCGGCGGCGCAAAAGGCCTGTGGCGGCGGCGAGGAGCAGATGGCCGATGCGTGAGGAGATCGCGCGCGACGGCGCGGCCGTGCGGCCTGCCGCGTCCGCGCCAACCGGTCAGGCCGGGGTGATAGGTCCCAACGCCGCCTTGCAGCTGGCAGCCGCCATGACGCAGATGGCAGGGGCGGAGGAGACCGGCCGGCTGTTTGCCGCAGCCGGACTGTCCGCCTGGCTTACGACGCCGCCGGGCGAGATGGTTCCGGTCCCGGAGGTTGAGCGCCTCTATGCGGTTCTCTATCGCGACTGGCCCGTAACGGCGTCCGCCTTTTGTACGCAGGCCGGGTGGCGAACGGCGGATTACGTGATTGCCAATCGCATTCCGGCGCTTGCGCGCGGCGCGCTGCGGGCGCTTCCAGCCGGTGCGGCCGCCCGTCTGCTTGCCCTTGCCGTTGCGCGCAATGCCTGGACCTTTGCAGGCGAGGGAACGCTGCGGGTGCTGCCGGGGCGACCGCTGAAATTCCTCTTGCAGGGGCATCCGCTGGCGCTCGCCGGCTGCCCCTGGCACCGGGCGGTGTTTCAGCGGCTGTTTCGGGCGTTCGTCAGCCCGCGGGCGGCGGTCGCCCATGTGCCGGCAACCGGCCCCGAGGGTCCGGGAGACCTCCTGATCGTCACCTGGTGAGACACCCTTAAGCGACGGGCGCGGTCGGCATGCGTTCGGAGAACTTCGCGGCGAGGTCGACGGAGGCTGCCTCTTGCGGATGCAGCTCGTCGTTCCAGCGGCCATCGACGACATTGCGCAGGTTCACCACCTGCACATGGGCATGTTTGCCCGCAACCCCCTCGAGCATGTCGTAGAAGGCATCGACAAGATGCCTGAGGATCGCGGCGATCAGCTCCTTGTCGGCGGTCAGGTCGTAGCCTTTCGCGGTGAAAGGGACGGCGAGCCACGGCTGGCCGGCGCGCGGGGCCGGATAATCGTAGCCGTGGACGAGCATGGTGACGCCGGTGTCGGCGGCCCTGACGTCGCGGGCGATGAAGTCGTAGTTGCTCGCAAGGGTCGCCACGGCGGTGGCGAGCGCGTCCGGGTCGATGCAGTCGTGCGGATCCGGGCTGCTGCCGACGGCCTGCCGGTCGCGCAAAAGGGCGACAAGCGCGCTGCCGCCGAGGACATCGTTGCCCCCGCCGGAAAAGATGAAATAGTCGAAGATCCCGGAATCCAGCGGTTGGCGGTAGTCGCGCGCGGCCAGCATGTCCGCCAGCGTGTCGCCGGGATAGCCGACGCTGCGGCTGTAATAGGAGACGTTTTCCTCGATCACGTCGAAGAAGGTCTTCTCGTGGCCGAAGAGCTTTGACCATGGCCAGAGGATGTTGATCCAGGAATCGCCGTCGGCGCACACGCGCACGAGGTTCGCCGCCGGGGCAATTTCACTGCTCTGGCGGGCGGCGCGCAGTCGCGCGCGCAACTCGTCAGTCTCGTCCCGCCCGTCGGGGCCGAAGATCCGATAGGCAAGGGCAACCTCCGGGTCCTTTTTCATCGATCGCCCCGGGAGCCCGAGCATGTCCAGAATTGCCTTCACCATCGTGCCGCCTCCCATTCCGAGATGGACTTGATTTTGACTGTATCTGGAAAAAATTCAATCAAAGGGTGCAAGTACCGCGGCTGACCGGGTCAGGCCCGGGTGGCCTAGGCCGGTTCTGCGGGCACGACAATGCGGGTGCCGGCCTGCTGCAGCTGGCGGCGGAGTGCGTCGGGGGGCGGACTGTCGCAGACGACCGCCGCCACGTCGGTGACATGCCCGCCGCGCACATGCGCCGGCCGGCTGAACTTGCCGGCATCGGGCACGAGATAGGCCTGACGGCAGTTCGCCAGGATCGCCTGGCGGGCCGTGACCTCCTCTTCGTGGACGTCGAGCAGCGTGCCGTCGGCATCGACGCCGGCAAGGCCGCAGGTCCCGACCTCTCTTTTGGTCACAATAGATACGCGTTTGTTCCACACAAGAAATTGTGGATTCTGCCAAGTAAACGCATGGAGAGTATCTTGCTGTTTTCAGGGGCGTTTCCATTCCTATTCATGATTTGTGAAGGCCGGCGCGCGTAGCAGTGTGATCTTGCGGCGACCGGTGACGGTCGCCGGCACTGCCCACCACGAGGTACAGGCTAAATGCTGGCGCGTAATCCCTGGAGACAGACGCTTGAGGCCCTGTCCCGCTCCCAGGCCATCATCGAGTTCAATGTCGATGGCACGATTTTGTGGGCAAACGAGAATTTCCTGTCCACCCTCGGCTACAGGCTTGATGAAGTCGTTGGCAAGCATCACCGAATGTTCGTCGACCCCGACTACGCGCGCAGCGAGAGCTATCGCAGCTTCTGGGCGCAGCTTGCCCGCGGCGAATTCCATTCCGACGAGTTCCGACGTGTGACCAGGGACGGGCGCGAGGTCTGGATCCAGGCCTCCTACAATCCGGTGACGAACCGGGCCGGCAAGATCCTCAAGGTGGTGAAAATTGCGTCAGACATCACCGCGCAGAAGACCCGGAATGCCGATTTCGAAGGACAGGTCCAGGCCATCAATCGCTCACAGGCGGTGATTCATTTCGATCTGGTGGGGAATGTACTGGATGCAAACGACAATTTTCTGGCGGTGATGGGCTATTCCCTGCCGGAATTGCAGGGACGCCACCACAGCCTTTTCGTTCCGCCGGAGGAAAAGGATAGCCAGGATTACCAACGGTTCTGGGAGGATCTCCGGTCGGGGACATTCAAGAGCGGCGAGTTCCGGCGCCTCGGCAAGAACGGGCAACCGGTCTGGATCCAGGCCACCTACAACCCGATCTTCGATGCGGCAGGGCGGCCGATCAAGATCGTGAAATTTGCCACCGACATTACCGCTCAGGTGCACGAGCGCGCGCGCCGTCAGGAAATTCAGACGCGGATCGACGATCAGTTGAACGAGGTTTCGCAGGCGATCTCCAGCGCGACGGAACGGTCGGCGCATTCTGCCGAAGCGTCTGGCAAGACGGCCAGCAGCGTCCAGGCCGTGGCCGCTGCGGTTGAGGAACTGGTTGCCTCGATTCAGGAAATCAGCCGGCAGGTGGATACCTCCCGACAAATCGCGGAGACCGCCGTGAAGGAAGCGACTCAGTCCGGACAGGTCATTTCAAGTCTCTCCGAGGACGCGAAGACGATCGGCAGCGTGATCGAGCTGATCGACAGTATCGCCAGTCAGACAAATTTGCTCGCTCTCAATGCCACCATCGAGGCGGCGCGTGCCGGCGACGCGGGCAAGGGATTTGCCGTTGTGGCGTCCGAGGTCAAAAGCCTCGCCGCCCAGACCAGCCGGGCGACCGAGGAAATCTCGACACAGATCGGCGCGGTTCAGCAGACCACCGGAGAGGTGGTGCGGGGGATCGATGCCATCATGTCCGTGATCAACCAGATGAGCGACATCGCCTCGAGCATTTCGGCGGCCGTGGAGGAACAGTCGTCCGTGTCCGGCGAGATCTCCGCGAACATGCAGTCGGTCGCCTCCGGCGTTGACACCGTCGCATCGACCATCGAGCAGCTCTCCGGGGTGACAGCGCAGATTGATGCCGCAACGCGTCGGATCCGCGAGGTTTCCGCGTCCGTGGCGTGAGCGGTCAAACGACATGCGTGTTGCCTGTCGCTTGCCTAGGCCGGTTCTGCGGGCACGATAATGCGGGTGCCGGCCTGCTGCAGCTGGCGGCGGAGCGCCTCCGGGGGCGGACGGTCGCAGACGACCGCCGCCACGTCGGTGATATGTCCGCCGCGCACATGCGCCGGCCGGCCGAACTTGCTGGCATCGAGCACGAGATAGGCCTGACGGCAGTTCGCAAGGATCGCCTGGCGGGCCGTGACCTCCTCTTCGTGGAAGTCGAGCAGCGTGCCGTCGGCATCGACGCCGGCAACGCCGAAGATGCCGATATCGACCTTGTAGCCGGCGAAGAAGCTCTGGGTCTCCGCGCCCAGGATGTCGCAGTCGCCATGGCGCAGGCGGCCTCCGGCGATGGTGACCTCGAAGCTGTCGCATAACGAGGCGGCAAAGGCGACATGCAGGTTGTTGGTGAAGATCCGCAGGTTCTTGTGGTGCACCAGCGCCTGCATGACGATCTCGGGCGTGGTTCCGATGGAAAACGCCAGGGCGGCGCCGTCGCGCACCTCTTCCGCAACCGCCTCGGCAATCGCGCGCTTTGCCGCGAGATTGAGGATCTGGCGGCGGGCGTAATGCAGGTTTCCCGTCTGGGCCGGCGGTTCCACGCCGCCATGGGTGCGCCGCAGGATGCCGCGCCGGCACAGTCGCGTCAGATCGCGCCGGATGGTCTGGGTCGTGACCCCGAAGCGCCGGGCAAGATCCTCCACCGAGGCAAAGCCATCCGACTGCACCAGGTCTGCGATGTCGCGCTGGCGCGGCGTGATGTCCCCTTCGCCGAACATGGATGCGACGATGCTCCCTGGTTATCTGCGGATGGTCGCCCGAAGAGGCAGGCCGTTCGGTTGATCGTTGAACTACGTTCATATGAACATAGCGTGACGCGAAGGTGCCGTCCCCTTCGCGCGCCCGCTTTTCCCTATTTTGCGCAAAGGGGCTCGCGCGGGATCCGGTACGGGCGCCTCGCCGTAAACGAGAAGAGGCCGTGACCGCGTGCTGGCGCGACAGGACCCGACTCGTTTTTGCAAATGGTTCTCATTTTCATTGACAGTTGCAAATCATTCTCATATTCATGTTGGGCACAGGCGGCAGACCGCCGCGCAAGGACAGGCAAAGAGGCGAGGTTGGACATGCGCGACTGGACGAGACGGCAACTGGTGGTCGGCGCCGCGGCGTTTGGCCTGATGCTGTCCCTTGCCGCGCCGTCGCCGCTTCGCGCCGAGGGCGAGGCGCTCAAGGTCGTCGCGACCACGGGCATGATCGCCGACGCCGCGCGCCGCATCGGTGGCGATGCGGTGACCGTGCAGGCCCTGATGGGGCCCGGCGTCGATCCGCATTCCTACCGCCAGACCCGCACCGACATCGTTGCAATGGTGAACGCCGATCTGGTGCTGCGCCACGGCCTCTATCTGGAGGCGCAGATGGAGGACTTTTTCGCCGGTCTGGGAAAACGCAAGCCGGTCGTTTCCGTCGCCGAGGTTCTGCCCCGTGACGCGCTGATCGCCCATGAGGACTATGCCGACAAGTTCGATCCGCACGTCTGGATGGATCCGGACCTGTGGTCCAATGCGATCGTTGCGGTGCGCGATGCGCTGATCGAGGCGCGGCCGGCGTCGGCAGAGGCCTTCCGCGCCAATGCGGCCGCCCATCTGGAGGAAATCGCCGCACTTGCCGCCTATGCGCGCAAGGTGCAGGCGAGCGTTCCGCCGGAGGCGCGCGTGCTGGTCACCGCCCATGACGCCTTCAATTATTTCGGCCGCGCCTATGGGTTCGAGGTGCTCGGCATCCAGGGGATCTCCACGCAAAGCGAGGCCGGATTGCAGCGCGTGTCGGAACTGGTCGACGTGCTGGTGTCGCGCGGGATCAAGGCGGTCTTCGTGGAATCCTCCGTGTCCGACCGTAGCGTGCGCGCGCTCATCGAAGGGGCGGCGGCGCGCGGCCATGAGGTCGCCATCGGCGGCGAGCTTTTCTCCGATGCCATGGGCGAGGACGGAACCTATGAGGGGACCTATCTCGGCATGATCGACCACAATGCGACGCTGATCGCGCGCGCTCTGGGCGGTGACGCTCCCGAGCGCGGAGCGACCGGGCGTCTGGCGGCCGGGAGCTGAACCCGGTAACGTCGCGACACCCGCAACGCCGCCGTCGGGCGGCAGGGAGCCATGAATGTCTGCGCCCAAGCTTGAACTTGCTGCCGAAGACGGTGCCCGGGCGCCGTCGCCCGCGGAAATCGCCAATGCGTCGCTGGCGCTCAGCGAGATCACGGTCTCCTATGGCGAGAAGCCGGCGGTGTTTTCCGTCGATGCCGCGCTTCCGCGCGAAAGCATGGTCGCGATTATCGGTCCGAACGGGGCGGGCAAGTCCACGCTCCTGAAGGCCGCGCTCGGCATCGTGCCGCGGCTGTCCGGCAGCGTGCGTGTGTTCGGCCAGGAGATCGAGCGCGCCCGCGACCGGGTGGCCTATGTGCCGCAGCGCGCCTCGGTCGACTGGGATTTCCCCACGCGGGTGATCGACGTCGTGCTGATGGGGCTCTACCGCGAGCTCGGGCTGTTGCGCTTCGTGCGCAAGACGCACCGGGAGCGCGCGCGTGCCTGCCTGGAGCGGGTCGGCATGGCCGATTTCGCGGAGCGCCAGATCGGCCAGCTCTCGGGCGGCCAGCAGCAGCGTGTCTTCCTGGCCCGCGCGCTGGCGCAGGATGCGGATCTCTATCTGCTCGACGAGCCCTTCGCCGGCGTAGATGCGGCGACCGAAAAGGCGATCATCGACGTGCTGCATACCCTCAAGGCGGCGCGCAAGACCGTGGTCTGCGTCCACCACGACCTGGCGACGGTGGTCGATTATTTCGACCACGTGCTCCTGATCAACGTGCGCAAGATCGCCGAAGGGCCGACGGCCACCACCTTTACCTCGGACAATCTCCAGGCAACCTACGGCGGGCGGCTGGCCTCCACCCATATCGACCAGCTCAAGCTGTCGAGCTGATCGGCCATGCCCGACGCCATCCTCTCCGCGCTTCTGTTCCAGGCCGGCTACAACGCGGCTCTCGTTGCGATCGGATCCGCGCTGCTGGGGATCGCCGCCGGCGCCGGCGGCACCTTCCTGTTCCTGCGCAAGCGCGCATTGATCAGCGATGCGGTGGCCCATGCCACGCTGCCCGGCATTGGACTTGCCTTCATCGCCATGGTCGCGCTTGGCGGCGACGGCCGCAATCTTGTCGGGCTGCTGGCCGGTTCGGCGGTGTCGGCCGCCGTCGGGCTGCTGCTGGTCGACTGGATCGTGCGCCACACCCGCCTTGCCGAGGATGTTGCCATCGGCGCGGTCCTGTCGGTGTTCTTCGGCCTGGGCATCGTGTTGCTCACCGTGATCCAGACCATGTCGAGCGGGCGCCAGGCGGGGCTGGAAGGCTTTCTGCTGGGCTCGACCGCGGGCATGCTGCGGCAGGATGCCCTGGTGATTGCCGTTGGCGGGGCGCTGGCGCTGGCGGTTCTGGTGCTGCTGCGCCGGCCGATGACGCTGGTCGCCTTCGATCCGGGCTATGCGGCCGCGCGCGGCGTGCGGGTGCAGGCCGTCGATCTCGCCATGATGGGGCTGGTGCTCGCCGTCACCGTGATCGGGCTGAAGGTCGTCGGCCTGATCCTGATCGTCGCCATGCTGATCATCCCGCCGGTGACGGCGCGGCTGTGGAGCGAGCGGACCGATACCGTGGTGGCGGTCGCGGGCCTGCTCGGCGGGCTTGCCGGCTATCTCGGGGCGGCGATCTCTGCCTCCGCGCCCAATCTGCCGACCGGGCCGATCATCGTGCTCGTGTCGTTCTCGCTGTTTTGTTTCTCGCTGCTGATGGCGCCCAGCCGGGGCGTGCTTGCCGCCGCGGTGCGCCACCGGCGGTTCCAGCGCCGGGTGCACCGCCGGCAAGGCCTGCTGGCGCTGGCCCGCAACGAGCCGATCCTCGATCCGTTGACGCTGAAAGTGCTGCGCCGGGAAGGGCTTATCCGGCCCGACAAGGTGGCCACCGACGCCGGACGGGCCCGGGCCGCCAAGGCGCTCAGGGACGAGCGCCGCTGGGAGGTGGCGCGGCGGATGCACCAGGACGAGGGGACCTCGGGCCGCTACGACGGGCTGACCTCCATCGAGACGGTGCTGACGCCGGACGAGATCGCCGCGATCGACGCGGAGATCGGTGCGCCGCGGCTTGCCGATCAGGGAGCCAGCTGACCATGGATGCCTTTCTGCAACTCTCTCTCGCGCCGATCCTGATCGGCGTGCTTTCGGCGATCGCCTGCGCGCTTCCGGGCAATTTCCTGATCCTGCGCCGGCAGGCGCTGATCGGCGATGCGATCAGCCATGTGGTGCTGCCGGGCATCGTCGTCGCCTTTCTCGCCACCGGGGTCATCGCGGCGCTGCCGATGCTGGTCGGCGCTGCCGGGGCAGCGCTGGTCGCCGTGGTGCTGATCGAGACGATCAAGCGGGTCGGGCGGATCGAGCCGGGGGCTGCGATGGGCGTCGTCTTCACCGCCATGTTCGCCGGCGGCGTGCTCTTGCTGGAGCAGACCGACACAAGCGCGGTGCATCTCGACGTCGAGCATGCGCTGATGGGCAATCTGGAAAGCCTGATCTGGTTCGACGCCGCCGGCTGGGGCTCGCTTGTCGATCCGGCAGCGCTTGCCGGGCTGCCGCCGGAACTGCCGCGGATCGCCGTGGTGGCCGCCGTGATCGCGCTGCTCACCTTCGTGTTCTGGCGTCCGCTCAAACTGTCGACCTTCGACGAGGGCTTTGCCGCGACCGTCGGCGTGCCGACGCGGACGATCGGGCTGGCGCTTGTCGCAGCCTCCGCCGTCGCCGCCGTCGCCGCCTTCGATGCGGTCGGCTCGATCATCGTCATCGCCATGTTCATCTGTCCGCCGGCGGCGGCCCGGCTGATGACCAACCGGCTGGAGGCACAGGTCGGCTGGAGCATCGTCTTCGCCACGGTGTCCGCCATCCTCGGCTATGTGTTCGCCGGCTATGGTCCGCTGTGGTTCGGCGCGCAGAATGCCGTCAGTGCCGCCGGCATGATCGCGGCGGTATCGGGCGCCATTCTCGCCGTCGCCTGTGTCGCGGCGCCGCACCGGCGTCGCATCGGTGCCGCGCAGGGGCAGGGCTAGGCGACAGGCCCGGGCGTCCGGGCCGATTGCCGTCCGAGACACCTTGCCCGGCGCTCAGAAGCGTCTCCGGACTGCGGACAACATGATCTTCCCTTTGCCAAGATCCGGTGTGCGGCGCGAGGCTGCGCCGCATCTCGCTAGCACTCGGTCAAACCCTCGACGGACCGCCCGCACCGGCCTTCGGAGGTGGATTAAAATTCTGAAATTTCGATGATATTTATAATATAATACTAACTATACACGCAAATCGTGTAAAATTGTTATTTGGGTTGCAATCAAAACTCAACGGAAGCGGCTCAAATTCACTTGTAAGTTGCGATATCGAATGTCACTCTTCTCGCATAGGTAGATTTCTGAATTTCTTCTAATTTATCGCGATGCGAGGACGCCATGTTTGACATCACCACAGTGCGCGAAATCGATTACGGCCCGAACAGCGTTGTCTATGTCTATCAGGACCACGACAATCCCAAGCTCTGGTACATGGTGCCGGTTCCCACGCTGCGGACGTTGAATGGCGCTCCCGCCTTCTCGATCACTGAATATACCAGGAACGGCGGGGGGATATCGGGGCTTTGCACCTTCGAGATGGAGCTCGTCCAGCCGCTGGCGGCCCGACAGGCCGCGGAGCAGGTGCTGGGCGACGACATCAGCTGGGGCGGGTTCACCTGGGTCGGCGGCACGGCCTATTTCTACTATGACATCGAGGGCGAGACGGAGGTTCTGGCGGTCGAGCCCACCCTCTACGGGACCAATGTCGCGGCCTTCCAGATCCCGCTCGAGACACCGGAGGCGCTGAACACCTTCAAGGCCGCCTATTCCGAAGGCGGCGGCGCCTCGCCCTTCCGCATCGAATACGACATGCAGGTGCTGACCAAGCTTCTCGGCGCCAAGGCCACGGTCAAATACGTCGCCGAGGCCGCCATCCACTACGAGAAGACCTACAAGACGGTTCGCGATACCTGGGGCAACCAGAAACAGGTCCTGCAGGACGTCAAGCAGGTGCTGCAGCAGTCGGGCGCGGGCGAGGTGCATGTGGAAATCGGCGCCGGCAGCTCGCAGGAGCTGGAGCAGCGCGTGCGCGACTGGGGCTGGACGACGCTGGAGAACCAGGTGGCGAACACGGTCGCGGCCGCCGCGACCATGGCCACGGGCCCCAATCCGGTTTCGGCGACAACCTCCTTCGAGCAGACCTACAGCGAAGACACGGTGATCGACTGGTCGACGCCCGTCTCAAGCTTCATGCGCAAGTTCTCGACCGAGGAGTGGAACAAGCTCTTCATCGAGGTCGACAACCGCAAACTGTCGGTCGTGTTCAACCTGATCGGCCAGCTGACCCGCACGGACAATGGCGATGCGGTCGCCGAATCCGTGACGGTCACCGTCGACTATCCGACGCGAACGACCGGCAACACCTTCGTGCTGATCGTTTCCGACGGCGCCCAGTCGTCGATGATCTACGAGGCACCCGGCGATTTTCCCGGCGGGTCCTACAATGCCGAGTTCACCTATTCCTATGTGATCCAGTTCAAGGACGGCACCAGCTTCCAGAGCGACCCCGTCACCACCACCGACACATTGATCAACATCACGCCGAACGTTTTCGGCACGCGTCAGGTGAGCTTTATCGGCCAGTCGATCCCGTTCCTGACCGGCTCGCCGCCGAAAGGCACCGTCAAGGCGGTCAATATCGACTTCTTCTTCGCGCCGCCCTCCGGCAGTCCGGCCATCGTCCAGACCAAGACGATGACCGACAACGGCGAAAACGGAGCGGTGCTGTTCGAGAGCTTCTACAATCTCCCCATCGGCCAGGCCTACAGCTACCGGCTGCGCTACCAGATGTCGGACAATTCCGAGGTGATCTCGCAACCGCCGGGCGCCTTGTCCAGCGCACCGGACAATACCAATTCCGGCAATGCGGATATCGTGTTCGTGAAGGATCCGAAGGGGCTGTTCACCCAGTTCACGCTGCGTGCCTTCAACTATACGAACCAGAACCAGGACCTGCTGCTGGTCGATGTCAACGCGCAGTATTTCGATCCGGCGAATGATCCCAACGGCTGGCTCTACGAGAACACCTGGTCGAACTGGCAGCCCACCGGTCTGCTCAGCTTCGCCGAGCCGCGCTGGAATTTCGAGGCGGTCGATAACACCAACTCGGCCTATTACAACATCGCGGGAACGATCTTCTACTCGGACGGGTCCGACTTCACGCTCGCGAACTACAAGCAGTCGAGCGAGTACAAGACGCTGACGATCACCAATACGATCGAGAATTACAGCGTTCTTGTCGACACCACCCTGATCGACTGGACCAAGGTGGCCAGCGTCAATCTGACGATGTTCCAGCTGAAGAAGACGGCGAAGGAGGAACTCGGCGACACGCTGCCCGATTTCTTCACCAAGCCGCGCGAGGAGATGACCAGCGAGGAACGGGCGACCGCGGCCGGGTCGCAGGACAACCTGCTGCTGTTCAGCATTCTCAGCCCGGCCGGTACGCCGCAGGTCGACGATCTCAACCGTTACTACGGCGTCCAGCGGCTGCGCGACGATCCGCTCGTTGAGTTCTATTACACCGCCGTCTACGTGATGAAGAGCGACGGCGAGCAGCGCACGCTGACGGACCAGAAGGTGGAAGGAAAGCTGTCGGTGGAATTGCCGGCGCTGCCGCCGACCACGGTAAAGCCCGGTATCGTGCGTCACAGCATCGAGCCCGAGGCACTCGCAGCCCATATGCGCGTCGCGGGCTAGGAAAATGGCCGACGCCCTGTCCATGGATGGCGGCGGCGCGGACCAGGGTGGCGGCGGTGCCGCCGCCAGCTTTTCCGCGCTGCGGGGCCTTGCCGGGGCCGCCGCCGACGATGTCGCGATGCTGGCAGCGGCGGTGGCGCGGTGCGGGCCTTCCGCGTCGTGTTCGGCACCGAGCCGGCTTACGCCGGTCGGCGCGCCGCTGGAGGCGGCGGTCGTGTGGCCGGCGCCGGGGCTGCGGGTCAGCCTCGATCCCTGTCCGGATGCCTCGCCGGACGTGCGTGTGCGGTCCTGTCGCACCGATATCGCGCAGCCCTTCACGGCGGAGCAGACCGATGTGATGGCGCGCGTCGCGCTGTGGCGCAAGGATCATCCCGGCCGCTACGGCGCCTGGCTTGGCCTGCGCGTCGCCGACGGGGACTTGCGCAAGAAACTCTATCTCGACGTGCCGCAGGGCTGTTGCTGGGAGACGTTCGAGGCGCAAACCGTCGGGGCGCCGGCGGTGCTGCCGCATCGCCAGATCCGGCTGACGATGATCGGCCTCGACCCGGTGTCGGGCGGGGTGGAGCTCTACTATCGCTGCGGGCGATTGTTCCCGCCCGAGATCGACACGCTGCTGCGCCGCTTCGCGCTCGCGGAGCGCGGGGCGGAGGTGGTGGATTTCATCGCGGCGCTGACGCAGCGCACGGTCCGCTTCGAGTTGCCCTCCTTCGACATGGGTTTCAGCTGCGCCTTCGATGCGCAAGGCCGGGCGCGGGTCTTCACCTGGTATTCCAACGCCCGGGCGCTGCTCGGTCCCCCGGAGCGGGCGCGGGCCGCCCTGTTGCGCGTTGGGTCCGAAGCCGGCTGGCCGATGGCGGATTACGAGGCGCTGAGCCGGCCGGACGCGCAGGGCCGCGTGCCCGAACACGGCCTTGTCGGCGTGATGCTGGCCGACGGGCACCCCATGCAGGCAACCGCGACGGTCGCGCTGGCGCCGCCCGATGCGGCGGTGCCGCGCGCCGCCATCGCGAGCGAGGCCTGCCATGCGTGACCGGGATGTCGATGGCCTTCTTGCCCTGCAATGCGCATCCGGCGCCTTTCCCTCCACGGTCGAGGGGCCGGAGGGTCATGTCGCAGACGAGACCTGTTTCGTCACCGCGCAGGTCGCGCTGATCCTGGCCTCGCTTGCCCGCCAAGGCGCGAGGGCGTGCGAAACGCAGCCCGTCGCCTTGCGCCGGGCGCTGGCGCGGGCGCTCAACTTTGTCGAGACCTGCGCGGTGCCGGAGGTGCCCGGCGCGTTTTCCTTCTACCCGCCCGACGGGACCGCCCGGCTCGCCATTCGCCTGCCGGCGGATGCCGATGACACGGCGCTTGCCTGGATGGCGCTGATGGCCGGCGGTCGCCGGTCGCCGCAGGAGGCCGCAACGGTCCTTGCCCGGCTTTTCGCCGGCCATGGCGTTCGTGCCCCGCGTCGCGGCGATCCGCCCTTCGTGCGCGCGCCGATGGTCCGGACGTGGCTTGAGGCGGAGGCTCCGGCAAATCCGGTCGACCTGATCGTCAATCTCAATGTGCTGGCGAGCCTTGCCGCCGCCGGTGTCACCCCGGATGCGCATGACGGGTTCGCGGCGCGGCTTTCTGCGCGTCTTGCCGCCGCCTTGCCGCAGGATCCGCCGTCCCTGTCGCAGCTGCGCTTGCTGGCGCCCTTCTATGCGCATCCCCGCGAACTGGTCGAGGCGCTGGCACGGGCGGTCGATGCCGGCGTTTCCCTGCTTACCCCCGCGCTGGAGCGGATCGCACCGCATGCGGCGACTGCCCTGCATGAGGACGACCAGCCGCTCTACTGCAATGCGCACGGGCGTCCGCTGTGGCGCTCGCCGGCCCTTCAGGCGGCGCGCCGGTGCCGGGACGGGCTGCCGCAGGATGTCCAGACGCCGTTTATTTCATCTTCGATTTCAGGAGGTTCCCATGACATTCATGCCCAGATCCGCATTCGCTGAACTGTCCGCGGGAGAATTCCCGGCGGCGCGCGCAAGCACGAAGTACATGGAGACGTTCCAGCTGTCGAAGCCCGCCCTCGGCGGCACCGACATCCGCACCTATCCGAATGTCTCGGGAAACCTCGACCTCTACACGATCGGGACCAACGACGAGATCTACCGCCTGCGCCGCGGGGAAAACGCGGAGGCGCCCTATCACGATACCAACCTGAAGATCACCGGACGACAGCTCTTTCTCTATTCCTCGATTTCCGAAAGCAGTGATACGCCCAATATCCTGTCGCTCGGCGGCAACGGCCAGCTGCGGTTCGCCTCCTACAAGTCGACGACGGAAACCTATTTCCAGCAGGAAACCAGGCCCGAGGATGCGACCGAGACCATTCGCCAGTTCCGGGCGGTGCGCGGGGCGACGAACGGCAACATCTACGTCAACGTGATGCTCGACGTTCCCGGCGAGAGCTTCGGTCTGCTGGCCAACAACTTCTTCACCCCCGGCGAGAACAAATGGAACGGCCCCGTCTGGGCGCCGCTGATGGGTCCCGGCGGGACTCAGGCCGAGGTTCTCTCGATCGCCATGGTGGAAAACAGCGTCGTGCAGTCGTCCATTCTGGCGATCAGCAAGGACTACGAGGTTCTTTACTGCGAGCAGGCGAACCGCGCGACGCCGCTCAGGGTGCTTGGCACCAAGAAGGCCACGGCGCTCTATGTGGTTGTCGACCAGGAGCAGCGGCTCAACATTTTCGCGGTGGAAAAGGACACCGGCAAGCTGCTGCTGAAGAAGCAGAAGAAGTACCAGTCCGGCTCCCTCAAGCAGTTCGACGACTGGATCTACGTCGATGCGTCGCAGGACGTGAGGCTGACGCAGATCTATGCCTCGATCTGTTTCGACGGGCTGCTGCAGGTCTTCGGCATCGGCGACGACGGGCGGCTGTGGCGCGCCGGCCAGGTGCCGGGGAGCGGACGCTCCGCAGAGCCCGCCTGGAACACGCTGTTTCCGCTTGGCAACGAGATCCCCAGCGATGCGGCATCCAAGGCCTCGATCTTCACGGTCGGCCGCGATCTCGCCGGCTATGCCGAGGCCTATACGGTGTCGGCCGGCGGCGAGCTCACGCGCTTCTGGCAATCGCCGACCTCGCAGCAGTGGTTCGACGAGCATGTCACGCTCTATCGCGGCGACAACGAGATGGTGCCGGTGGAGACCCACGCGCTGGAACTCGTCGTGCTCGACAATGAAGGCATGCCGATGCCCTTCGCCAAGGTGTCGATCCAGGCGAGTTTCCTGGTGACGCTTTTCGTCGACGGGCGCTCCTACCGATGCAGCCAGCTCAACAGGGTGGGGGTCGAGACGGGCCCGAACGGCAAGGTGGTGATCTATCAACGCGCCAATGCGCTCGCTGGGGCCACGCTCTACATCGAAACGCCCTCGACGCTTGCCGGATCACCGCTTGCGGTGGAGCCGAACCTGCAATTGCAGGAGAAGCTGGAAACGCTGTCGGTCGACGACATCAAGAACGCCAAGGACGCCTCGGGCGCCTATCTGCTGCCGGCCCAGTACCGCAGCAACGACGAATATGCCCAAAGCCTGCAACAGATCACCCAGGCCTCGATGCAGATCGCCGGCCAGCAGGAGGTCAAGGCGAAGAAGGTCGCCTATCACGCGGTCCGGCGCGGGCGCACGGCGCGCAGCTTCAGTCCGAAGCTCGATCTCGCCGCGATGAACGGCACCACCTGGGCGATCGATTTCTCCTCCGGGTTTCCGCAGTATCAGGCGATGACGCTCGACGAGGTCGCCGACTGGAAGGTGTCGAAGCTTGAGACCATGCGCGCCGCCAGCGCCGACGGCGCGGAGGTCGCCGGCTTTCTCGGCATCGACTGGGGCGATGTGTGGAATGGCATCAAGAACGCGGCCAAATTCGTCGTCGACGGTCTGGTCAAGATCGTGGTGGAGATCGTCGACGGCATCGGGCGGGTGCTGTTCGATATCGCCGGCAAGGTGTTCGAGGCGATCATCGAGTTCGCGCAGCAGGCCTTCGACTTCGTGCAAGGCGTGTGGAACTGGCTGAAGGTGAAGCTGAAGCAGCTGTTCGAGTGGCTGGCCTTCCTGTTCAACATCGGCGATTTCGTGCGCACGGCGGAGGCGGTCGAGCACAACACCCGCGTGATGCTCGATTTTACCGTCGAGGGCGTCGAGCACGTCAAGCAGATGATCCTCGGCGGCATCGACACGATGAAGGACAGCCTCAAGGCAACGGTCGACAGTTTCGTCCAGGAGCTCAACAAGGCGGACAATCCAACCTACGACCAGTTCTCCAAGCAGGAGGAGATGACCGACGACCAGGCCTATCAGCTGGAGCACAACCTGTTTTCCAACGCCTATGAGGAAAATGGCGGCAACGCGAGCGAGAAGGGCGAAACCTCCGTCTCGCTGATGACCCAGACCGCGCTTTCCAGCCCGCTGGAGGACCTGGTGACGATGCTGGAGGAGCTGGCCGACAACTTCCAGTTCGGCGACGGCAAGGAGGCCTTCAACGAGGCGATCGAGTATTTCACGGCCATCGGCGACAATCCGAACGAGGTGCTCAATCTCCTGATGAGCGGCATCGTCAAGGTGATGGAAAGTGTCGCGCTCTTCGCGCTCGATGCGGCCAAGGGCGTCATCGCGGTGCTGATGGACCTGATCAAGGACGTGGTGGAGGCCTTCCGCGACGTGCTGTTCGCGGAATGGGAGATCCCGGTCGTCTCCCAGCTCTACAAGTTCTTCACCGGCAAGACGCTGTCGATCCGCGTCAGCCAGATCGCCTCCTATCTGATCGCCATTCCCACGACGCTGATCTACAAGCTGGCGACCAACAAGGCCCCCTTTCCCGATCAGGCAGCGCTTGACGCCTACACGAACTACATCACCGTCGACTGGCTGAAATCGAAGTTCGGCATCCAGACACAAAAAGCGGTTGCCTTCGATGCGAGCCTGGAAAAGGTCGTCGCCCAGATCGCGCTCGGCGTCTATGCCGGTGCCATGGGCGTGCGGATCTTCACCGATAATCTGACGGGATTCCTGAGCGCCACGGCCGCCGTGAGCGCCGACCAACCCTCCAAACTGCCGACGAACATCAAGAATTACGTCGGCACCTGGAAGCCGAAGGGCAAGTCGCTCGCCGGCCTTGCCGCCGTGCTCCTGCGCTACACCACCACTTTCGCCACCATGCCCTGGCTGATCCGGCCCGGGTCGCCTGCACCGAACTGTCCGGCGGGAGATCCCGGTTTCGGCGGAACGATCTGGATCACCCAGCTCATCTGCGGTCCGACGCGCGGGCTGTTCGTGCTGGCGCTCGTTCCGGGCGGTCGACCGCGCGTCTATACGGGCGAGATCACCATCTGTCTGTGGGGCGTCGCCAACATGATCATGGTGGCGTGGAACTACAACGACACGAAGAACAAGGACACGCTCGCCAAGCTCGGGCTGTCCCGGGCCCTGACGAACATCATACCCGGTCAGATCGGCCGGATCCTGTTCATCCCGGACGTGCAGGACAAGACCTATTTCATTCCCGCGCTGATTGGCGGGGTGCTGCAGGTCGTCGGCTATCTGGGGTCGGCCGGGGTGGCCATCGCCGAACTGGTCGAGGTCGGCCAGATGGACGAGAGCCGGTTCATCGAGGGATGATGCGTGACGGCGGCCGGGCGGATGTCGCCCGGCCGCCTGCTTCGGTCAGCCGAGGTGTTCCTTGAAGAAGGCGATGGTGCGCTCTTCGGCAAGCCTGGCCGCTTCCGCGTCGTAGCGCGGCGTCGTGTCGTTGTGGAAGCCGTGGTTCACATCCGGATAGATGTGGGCCGTGTAGGTCTTGCCGGCGGCCTTGAGCGCGGCCTCATAGTCGGGCCATCCCGCGTTGATGCGCTCGTCGAGCCCGGCGTAATGCAGCAAGAGCGGCGCCTCGATGGCGGCCACATCTTCCGACGCCGGCTGGCGGCCGTAGAAGGGCGCGCCGGCGGCCAGTTCCGGATAGGCGACCGCGATCGCATTGACCACGCCGCCGCCATAGCAGAAGCCGACGGCGCCGACCTTGCCGGTGCCGTCCTCGCGCGCCAGCAGATATTCAAAGCCCGCGAAGAAGTCGTTCATCAGCTTGGTGCCGTCGACCGTGCGCTGCAGCTCGCGGCCCTTGTCGTCGGAGCCGGGATAGCCGCCGACCGAGGTCAGTCCGTCGGGGGCCAGCGCCATGAAGCCGGCCTTGGCCATGCGCCGCGCGACGTCTTCGATATAGGGGTTGAGGCCGCGGTTTTCGTGGATCACGAGCACCGCCGGCAGCTTGTCCGTCACGCCGGCGGGGCGCACCAGATAGCCGTTCACCTCGCCATGGCCGTTCGGCGAGGGATAGGTGATGCGGCTCGTCTCGATGGAGCTGTCGTCGGGCGCGACCTGCTGGGCCAGCGCGTAGTTCGGCGACAGCTGGCTGAGCAGCGCCGTCGCGGTCAGGCCGACGACCGCGAATTTCGCGGCGCGGTCGAGAAACGTGCGCCGGTCGATGATGCCATGGGCGTAGAAGTCGTAGAGTTCGAGCAACTCCTGGGGAAAGTCCCGGGCGGTCCTGCGCTGTTGCGCGCCGCCGGAAAGCGTGCCGAGATCGTCCATCGTGTTCCTGCCTTCTTCTGGAAGTGGCACAGGCCGGCGGGTTCTGCGCCAGCCGGACCTGTCAGAAGGAACATGGGAAGCAAATCGGAAATGGCGAGATACCTTGCACTTTCGATCCGGGGCACACTCAGGAAACCGAGTTTCGCTTTCCCGTCCTGGCAGCGGCTTTCGTCTCGCGGGGGGGCGTTTTCAGGATCTCGTGCATGCGCGCAACCAGCTGGCGCGTGCGCGGTTCCATCTCCTCCGGCGCGCCGACGATATATTCCACCGTTTCCAGGGCCCTTGCGCGCTCCTGCGGCGTCTTCAGCAGGCCGGGCAGGGCGAGCAGGCCGCGCTCCGGTTCGAAATGGGCGATCAGCGTCTGTTCGTGGATCAGCCGGGCGCGTGCGGCCGGGTCGATGGTATCGAAGGGCGCATGGGTCGACAGCACCTCGGTGGAGCGCTGCAGGCGGTCGTTGCGCACGGTGCCGCGGCTGTCGGCCATCAGCACCAGCATGCGCACCACCGCCTCGGCGTAGCCGCCGGTCTCCGTGTGGTCGAGCGCGGCCAGCACCTCGCGCAGGTTGCGCAGTTCCGTTTGCGGCTTGTGCGCGCGCTTCCTGGCGTGGTCGGCGCCGAACCAGGCCGCCATCGGGCTGGCGTAAAGCGACAGGAAGGTCATTTCGGTCGCCATCGCGCGCAAGTCGCGCACCAGGTTCCAGCCTTCTTCCACCGTGTCGGCCCACAGCCGTTCCAGCGTCAGGAAGGGATTGTGCGGGTCGGCGGGACGGCGGATGGCGCGCGTCTGGTCGGCCATGGAGCGCGATCCCGCCATCAGCGGATTGGCGGAGGCGAGCAGGCGTCGCTGCAGGCGCAAGGGGTGCAGGGCGCGCGTGACCTCGGCCGATTGCGCGGTGACGCCTGCCTGGACGAGCGGCCGCAGCGTCGTGTCATAGGCTTCGGCGATATTCTCCGACAGCCGCGCCACGGCGGCGAAGGCAAACTCCTCGTTGCGGTCGTCGTTGCCGACGGCCTCGATGTCGGAAAACCGGCGCTTGTGGAAGGAGACGGTGAAGCGCTTCTCATGCCCCTTGCCGACGATATCCTCGATGGTCATTTCGTAGAGACCGGGAGGAAGCGCCTCGATGGTCTTCAGCGTCGAGGCCATCTGCGTGTGTTCGCGCCGGGCGACCGATGAGGACACGAAGATGCCGAGATGCCCGACCTGCTCGTGCACCATGTAGACGATGCGCTGGCCGCAGATCTCGATCTCGCGCTCGTCGGAATAGGTGTCGACGATCCAGTTCAGCGCCTGTTGCGGCGGCGTGATGTTGTCGCCATGGGAGGCGAAGACGATGACCGGCGCGCGGATCGCCTTGGGGTCGATCGGACGTCCGGTTTCCAGCCGTGCCTCGTTGCGCGACAGCTTGTTGCCGACGAAGAGGTTTTCCACGATCCAGCGGATTTCGGCTTCGTTCATCAGGTAGAAGCCGCCCCACCACTTCTCGAACTCCAGGAAGCGGGTGTCGCCGTCGTCGATGGTGGCGAAGAGGTCGTAATACTTGCGGAACCAGGTGCGCCCGGGATTGAGCGTCTCGAAGTTCATCACCAGATCCGCGCCGTCGAAGACGCCGTTGCCGAGATCGGAGGCGACCAGCGCGGGCAGGACACCGCCCAGAATGCCGCCGCTGTAGCGCATCGGGTCCTGTCCGAGCCGGCCCGACCAATAGGCCATCGGCGCGCCGTTCAGCACGATCGGGCCGGTCAGATCCGGGTTGGTGGCGGCGAGAATGGCGGTGGCCCAGCCGCCCTGGCAGTTGCCGACGACGACGGGTCGCGGCGCCTCGGAATGGCGGCGATGCACCTCGCGCAGGAACTCCGCTTCCGCGTCGGTGACATCGGCGAGCGTCTGCCCGGGTTCGGGCATCGGGCGGAAGGCGACGAAATAGACCGGGTGCCCGTCCTTGAGCGCGACGCCGACCTGGCTGTCCGGCTTGAAGCCGCCGATCCCCGGTCCGTGGCCGGCGCGCGGGTCGATGATCACATAGGGGCGCTTCCAGTCGAAAACTTCGACGCCGGCCGGAGGCGTGATCTTCAGCAGCATGTAGTTGCAGGGGCGGGGAAGGTCGGCCCCGTCGACAACCGTCTCATAGTCATAAATGAGAACCGGCGGGGCGCCGGCCGCCTCATGGGAGATGAAGATGTCGCCGCGCTTGCGCAAGGTGTCGAGGGTGAGGAGCGCCCGCTGGCCGGCGTCTGTCGCATAATCCGCGCCCGCCTGCAGCAGGGCGTCGGGCGAGCCTAGCTGCGCCAGGCTGGCAAAGAGACCCTTCCAGGCCGCCTCGGCCGCCGCGCTGCTTTGCTCGGAGGTCTGCTGCAGGCGGCGCGCATGGCGCTTGAAGGCGGTCTGGCACAGCCGGTGCTGGCGCGCGGCCGCCTCGTTCCACTGCTCGGCATCCTGCAGGCGTTGCTCGAAAAGGCGGTCTTGCATGTCGAAACCTCGATGCGTCAGCCGACGATGTGATAACCGCCGTCGATGGGGTGGATGCCGCCGGTGACATTGGCCGCCTCGTTGGAGGCGAGGAACGCGGCATAGGCACCGATGTCCTCGATGCTGGCCAGATGCCGGCTCGGGGTGCGGGCCGCATTGGCCGCCATCAGCGCGTCGAAATGGTCGATCCCGCTGGCCGCGCGGGTGGCGAGCGGTCCGGGCGACAGCGCGTGAACGGAGATGCGCTTCGGGCCGAGTTCAGCGGCGGCGTAGCGGGTCACCGATTCCAGCGCCGCCTTGACCGGGCCCATGATGTTGTAATGGTCGACGACCTTTTCCGAGCCGTAGAACGACACCGTCATGCAGGTTCCGCCTTGCGGCATCAGCGGTTCGGCCCGGCGGATCATGCGCAGATAGGAATGCACGGAAATGTCCATCGCCGTGGCGAAGCCGTCGCGCGAACAGTCGATCACCCGGCCGTGCAGGTCGTCCTTCGGGCAATACGCGATGGAGTGAAGCAGGATGTCGAGTTTGCCCCAGCGGGTCTCGATGGCCTCGAACACCGCATCCATCTCGCTGTCTTCGGTGACGTCGAGCGGGGCGACGATCTCCGCGCCGAGCTTTTCGGCCAGCGGACGCACATGCGGCTCCGCCTTGGCATTCAGATAGGTGACGGCCAGATCCGCGCCCTGGCGACGAAACGCCTGCGCACAGCCCCAGGCGATGGACTGATCGTTGGCGATGCCGACCACAAGCGCGCGCTTGCCTGCAAGGGAAAACATGGAACGCCCCGTATCCTGCATGATGTTGCGGTGCAGCATAGCGGGGAATCATGTCGCAAACGTGAAAATCCCGGAGGCCTGTGCGAGGGCCGGTGCTGTACACTTTTTCCGAGGGCGCAAATCGACCCCGGATCTCCGCTCGCGCGTCGTCCGGGGTACCGGGAGGCAGGGCGGTTCGGCCCGGCTGTTTACGAACACTTCAAGGAATATGCCGACTATGGGGACCATCACCGCAACCCGCCGTTGATCTTCAAGGGCGGCAATCTTTGCGGTTTTATTGGCAGGGGACGATTTGAGCGACCATGAGAGCCAGTTTGCGCTCCTCCTCGGCAACTATCGCCCGACGATGGTGATTGCCCGCGAACTGAAGGCGCGCGGCTACCGGGTGGCGACGGGGCTCGACGGGTTCGAACGCGGGGCCGCGCTGTCGCGTCATGTGGACTGCATCTGGACCCATCCGAAGCTTGAGGAGGACGAGACCGCCTTCGCCCGCGCGTTGTCGGAGGTTCTGGCGCGGCGCGACGACATTCGTCTGGTGGTGCCGGTGTCAGAGCCCTATGTGCGCTTCTTCGCCAGGGGCAAGGTCGACCTGCCTGGCGGGGTCTTGGCGATGATGGTGGCGCCGGAGCTGGTGGAGACCTGCCTCGACAAGCGGCACATGTTGGCCACGGCCGAGGCCGCCGGCGTGCCGGTCGCGCCTTTCGCGGAAGTCGGCGATCACGCGGCGCTCGTCGCCGAAGCGGAGCGCATCGGCTTTCCGGTGGTCATCCGCTCGCTGTCCTCGTCGCACCGGCTGCTTGGAGAAAAGGCGGTGACGGCGGACGACCGTAAGGCGCTGGACCGGCTCCTGCCGGACTGGCCGGAGGGGCACTTTGCCCTGTTGCTGCAACGCCGCGCCTCGGGGCCGCGCCACAACCTGTATTTTTCCGCAAGGAACGGACGGGTCGACAGCCTGTTGCATGTGAGGATCACCCGCACCGACCGGCTCGACGGAGCAGGGCTCGCGGTCGAGGGGGAGGCAGGAGAGACTGACCCGGCTCTTGGCGGATACACCGCCGCCATGGTCGCAGCACTTGGCTATTCCGGCATCGGCTGCGCGCAGTTTCTGGTGGATCCGGAAACGGGTGAGACCTGCTTTCTGGAGATCAATCCGCGCTTTGCGGGCAATCACGCGATCCCCGCGGCCTGCGGTCTCAAGCTGACCGACCGGCTGCTGGATGTGTGCCTGTCGCATGAGCCGCGACACGATGAGCCGCCGGCGCGCTCGCAGCTTCGCTATTGCTGGCTCGCGGGCGATCTGCTGGGCGTCAAGGTTGCCTGGCGGAATGGTCAGGTGTCGACCGGCGACGCCCTTCGCTGGCTTGGACAAGCCATGCGCGCCCGCTGGCGCGCGCAACTCGATGTCGGGTACGACTGGCGCGATCCGCTGCCCGGCCTTCTTGCAATCCTCGATGTCCTTCCCGGCATCGGCAAGCTTGTCCGGAGGTGGAACATCCGCCCGGGCCCGTTTGCCAAACACAGTCTCTAGCGAGGTTTGACATGCAACTGGCGACGGACAGGATGTTGGCGACGGCGCAAGGGAGCGAGCATGATCGCGATCTGGAGTCATGGATGGAAGACAGCGCATCATCGATGGCAGACAATGACGGTTGCGAGGCAACGGGAGCGGACGTGCGGGTCGAGGACATCGGCGCGGAGGACTGGGACCGCCTCGTGCTCGAGTTCGACGACGCGGTTCAGGAACAGCTCCAGAGCTTCAATGAAGTGCGTCGGGCGCCGGAACAGTTGCGCCGGCTTGCCGTCTATGCAAACGGCGAACCGGTCGGCGGCATCCTTCTGCGGCTGGTCAAGGTGCCGGTGCTTGGCCTGACGATCAGTTCCTCGCGCTGGGGGCCCGTCTGGCGGCGCAGCGGCAAGGCCGCGAGCATTGAAACACTCGAGATGGTGCTGCGGGCGGTGACGGACGAGGTGTGCCGGCGCAACAAAGGGTCCCTGATGATCATGCCCAGGCCCGACCCGGATTTTCAGGATGCGCCTGTCGAGGCACTGCAGCGCATCGGCTTTCGGGGCATGGCGCCCCTCGCCAATCCGCTGCGATATTTTGCCAGGGTGGATCTGTCTCCGGACGACCTTCGGGCGAATTTCTCGCAGAAATGGCGATACAATCTCAAGAAGGCGGAAGCCGCCGGACTGAAAACCGAACTGGTCGAGGGCGAGGCGGGTTTGCAGGAGATTCTCGACCTCTATCACGAGATGCTGGCCCGCAAGAAGTTCGTCGACTATTCGCCGATCGACACGCTGGCGCACAGACTGTCCAGTCCACTGGAGCGCTTGCGCCCGCGTATGTTCGTCACCCGCAAGGACGGCGTTCCCCTTGCCATGGCGGTGGTCGATTGTTGCGGCGATACGGCGTCATACCTTTACGGTGCAACCGCCGACGACGCTTTGCCGACGCGGGCGGGCTATGCGCTGCAATGGGGCGTTCTCCGCCATCTGTCGCACGATCCGGCCATGCGCTGGTATGCGCTTGGCGGCGCCGGATCGGCGACGGGTCCCTTGCATCAGTTCAAGCGCGGACTGGTCGGAAAGGCCGGGGTGATCCTCGATGAACGCCCCGCGCATATCATCGCCAGCGGCAGATACGAGGCCGCGGTCGGGCGACTGGTCATGGCGGTGCGGGATACGCGCGACCGGCTGCGCGAGCCGCTCGCCCAGCTGCTTCCCGTTCGATTTGGACGCTAGGGTGCGGTCCTGCCGCGCGGCAAGGGGGAACTGGTCGTGACCGGGTTTCTCATCGGTGCGCGGCCCGGGGCCGATGAACGGGAGCCTTTGGCGTCATGCTGGCGATCCTGACGAGGCTTTCGGTTCTGACGCTTGCCCGGCTTTGCGGCGCGGGCGCGGTGTTGCTGGCGACGCTGGTGATCGCGCGCGCCTTCGGCGCCGATGCAACCGCGGCCTATGCGCTCGTCGTGTCCGCCTCGGGCGTGCTCGCGGTCCTGATGCTCGCAGGCTTTCAGGCCTTCGCCCAGATCCTCACGGCGGAATATGCCGCGCGCGGGCAGAACGGCTTCCTGCACGGACTGGTGCGGGCGGGCCTGCGCAATGTGCTGGTCGCTTGTGTCCCTGTTGCGGGGATCGCCATGCTGGTGCTTCTGGCACCGGACGCCGTGCCCGGTTTCGGAGAGGGGGGCTTGCGGTCGCAGGCGGTCCTTGCCGTGTGTCTGACGGCGCCGGGCGTGGCGCTCGCGCTCTTCAACGGCGCGGTCCTGACCGGTCTGCAGCGGCCCGGCGAAGCGCAGATTGCCGACAGTCTTGGCCGGCCCGTGCTGATCCTCGTGTTCGTGTCAGGCCTTGCCCTCGTCGTGCCGGGCGTTTCCGCGGGCTGGATCCTGGTGGGTTTGCCCATTGCCGTATGGAGTGCTGCGGCGGTTCAGGGCGTCTTTTTGTATCGCGCGCTGCGCAGGCGGCCGGCGTCGGTTGAACGCGAAACCCGGCGCTGGTGGTCGATGGCGCCGCCGTGGCTGACCATCTCACTGATCTGGGAATATGTGATCGAGCTGCATCTGTTGCTGGCATCGCTGGTTGCCGCGCCGGTCGAGATCGCGCTCTTGCACGTCTGCTTTCGCTTTCGCGTGCTGGCAGGTTTCGGGGTCCGCTCGATCTATTCGGTGTTTCAGCCGAAGATCCTCGCCGCCCAGGCGCTTGACGATCGGGCGTCGGCGTCCCGGCTGATCGCGCTCACCAACGGACTGTCGGTCGGCTATGCGCTTGTAGCCTTTGCCGGCCTGTGGTTGGTCGGCCCGTTCTTCCTGTCGTTGTTCGGGCCGGAGTTCGTCGACGGGCTTCCCTTGCTGCTGGTCCTGTGCGGAACCTTCGTGCTTCGCGCGGTGTTCGGGCCGGCTCTTTCGGTTCTGAGCGGGGCGGGGCGACAGCGCGATATCGTCACGATCCTGATCCTGTCGCTGCCGCTGTCCGCCGGTCTGATATTCGCGCTCTATCCGCTGTTCGGCATAGTTGGCGCCGGCATCGCCTATACCGTGTCGACGGGCTTTGTCGCCGCCGCGATGTGGTGGACGGCGCGCCGGCGTCTCGGTGTCGATTGTGCCGTATGGGGCGGTCGCGTCGGCTGACCGCGCGCCGTCGATCCGAGCTTGGTTCGCGATGTCCGCACCTATGGTCCCGGTCACGCCTTGAAGGCGTCGGCCCATTCGGGGTGCTTGCGGCGCTGGGCGTTGACGAAGGGGCAGAGCGGCAGGATCAGAAATCCGCCGGCGCGGGCGTCCTCGACCAGCCGCGCCACCAGAGCGTGACCGACGCCGGTGCCGCGCAGGCTGTCGGGCACGCCGGTGTGATCGGCGATCACCAGCGTGTCGCTGGCAACCGAAAACGTCAGTTCCGCCGGCTCCGTGTGGTTCGCCACCGTGGCGACATAGCGTCCCTTGGCGCCGCTGCGCTCCAGTTCGATGGTGATGGCTGTGTCCGTCATGTCCGCAGTCCCTCTCAAGATGCGGCGCGTGGGCGCGCCCTTTTCACAAGCGAAGCCGGACCGAAGCCTGCAGGCAAGCCCCGATCCGCAAGCCGTGTCACTGCGCGGCGAGGTCGAAGAGCAGGAGTTCCGCGTCTTCCTGCGCGGTGATGCTCAGCGCGCCGGCCGTGTCGAGGCCCAGTCCATCGCCGGCCTCAAGCGTCTGACCGTTGACGGACACCGTTCCGCGCACGAGCTGGATCCAGGCCTTGCGGCCCTCGGCGAGAGCGTGGGAGACGCTCGCCTGCGGTTTCAGCAGCGTGCCATAGAGCGCCACATCCTGATGGATGGTGACGGAGCCGTCGCGGCCGTCGCGGGATCCGAGCAGCACGAGCCGTCCGTCGCGGTCTTTCGGCGGGAACGTCTTTTGCTCATATCCCGGCTCCAGTCCGCCACGCTCCGGCAGGATCCAGATCTGCAGGAAGTGGACGGGCGCATCCTTTGAGTGATTGTATTCGCTGTGCCGGATGCCGGTGCCGGCGCTCATGCGCTGGAGATCGCCGGGCCGGATCACGGAGCCGGTGCCGATGGAATCCTTGTGCTCCAGCGCGCCCTCCACGACATAGGACAGGATTTCCATGTCCCTGTGCGGATGGGTGCCGAAGCCGGCGCCGGGCGCCACCTTGTCCTCGTTGATCACGCGCAGCGCACCGAAGCCCATGTGGTCTTCATCGTAATACTGGCCGAAGGAAAAGCTGTGGCGGCTGTCCAGCCAGCCGAAATCGGCCCGGCCCCGCGCATCGGATCGGCGATGGATCTGCATCACATTGGTCCTTTTCGTCAGGGCGGCCGGCTGTGTGCCGGTCCGCCGGTTTCAACGATCTGATCCCAAGGTGGGCTCTCGAGCGCCGCTCAACAACACCCGCTACAGGTGGCGCACTGTTCATCGATTGGAGACAATGTGCCCGGCCGGCCGGGCATCGGCGCATCAGGTCTGCGCTGTTATCGCGGTGTCACATGCGCCTCCTAACAAGACGGATCGGTTTTTCCGCAGGAGGCTTTTTCCATGAAGATCATCGGTCTCGGCGCCGTGTGTGCCGCGCTTCTCGCATCGACGGCGGTTTCCGCCGATCCGGTGTTCAACCGCATCGCGTCATTTCCGGTGAACACCAATCTCCCGGCGGATGTGGCGCAGGCCACCGAGACCTCGGCGGAAATCATCTCCGCGACGGCCGACGGGCAGATGCTGGTCTATTCCGACAGCCCGCTCGGCGCCGTCGGCATGATCGACATCGCCGATCCCGCCAATCCGCAGCCGGCCGGCGTCGTGATGCTCGACGGCGAGCCGACCGCCGTCGTCGTTGCCGGCGGCAAGGTGCTGACCGGGATCAACACCTCCGCAAGCTTCGTCGAGCCGTCCGGCAATCTTGCCGCGATCGACATCGCCTCGAAGCGCATCGAGGCGCGCTGCGACCTCGGCGGCCAGCCGGATTCGGTTGCCGTGTCGCCGTCGGGCGGCCTTGTCGCGGTCGCGATCGAGAACGAGCGCGACGAGGACCTGAACGATGGTGCCATCCCGCAGATGCCGGCCGGCACGCTGGTGATCTTCACCCTGGCCGACGGCCTGCCGGACTGCGCCAGCAGGATCACGGTCGACCTCACGGGCCTCGCCGAGGTTGCCGGCAGCGATCCGGAGCCCGAGTTCGTCGACATCAACGAAAACGACGAAATCGCGCTGACCCTTCAGGAAAACAACCACATCGTCATCATCGACGGAAAGACCGGCGCCATCGTCAGCCATTTTCCGGCCGGCTCCGTCGATCTGGAGAACGTCGATGTCGAAGAGGAACGCGCGCTGACCTTCGATGCGACGCTCACCGGCGTTGCCCGCGAGCCCGATGCGGTGCAGTGGCTCGACACCGACCGGCTGGGGACGGCCAACGAGGGCGACTACAAGGGCGGATCGCGCGGCTTCACGATCTTCTCGAAGACCGGCGAGGTGCTCTTTGAATCCGGTCTCGACTTTGAGTATCGCGTCGCGCTTGCCGGTCACTACCCGGAGCGCCGGTCGGGCAACAAGGGCGCCGAGCCGGAAGGCATGGAAGTGAAGACCTTCGGCGACGCCACCTATATCTTTTTGCTGTCGGAGCGCGGATCGGTGATCGGGGTCTATCGCGACACCGGCGGCGTTCCCGAGTTCAAGCAGCTCCTGCCCACGGCGCTTGCGCCTGAGGGCGCGGTCGCGATTCCCGGGCGCAACCTGCTCGCGGTTTCAAACGAGGCGGACCTCGTCGAGGATGGTGGCGTGCGGTCGCATGTGACCCTCTACAGCTACGGCGAAGGCACGCCGGCCTATCCGATGATCGTGTCGCATATGGACGATGCGGGCCGTCCGGTCGGCTTCGGTGCGCTGTCGGGCCTTGCGGCCGATCCGGAGCTGCCCGGCCTTCTCTATGCGGTTAACGACAGTTTCTACGCCATGCAGCCGACGATCTTCACGATCGACGCCAGCGCGACGCCCGCGCGCATCACCAAGGCGACACGCGTGACGCGCGGCGGCCAGCCGGCGCAGCTGCTCGATCTTGAGGGCATCGCATCGGATGGCGCGGGCGGGTTCTGGCTGGCCTCGGAAGGCCGCACAGACCGGATGGTTCCGCACGGGCTGTATCATGTCGACGCCTCCGGAGAGATCAAGACGCAGGTTGCCTTCCCGGCGGAACTGCTCGCGGTGGAAAAGCGCTTTGGCGCGGAAGGTGTAACCCTGATCGGCGACACGCTGTGGATCGCGATCCAGCGCTCCTGGGGCGACGACCCGAAGGACACGGTGAAACTGGTCGCCTACAACACCAAGACGAAGGAATGGGGCGCGGTGCGCTATCCGACGGAAGCTGCGGAAACCGGCTGGGTCGGCCTGTCGGAGATCACCGCTCATGGCGACCATGTCTATATCGTGGAGCGCGACAACCAGATCGGCGCCGCGGCGAAGCTCAAGGCGCTCTACCGGGTGGCGATGTCCGATCTCCAGCCGGCCGCGCTTGGCGGCGAGTTGCCGGTTGTCGCCAAGGAACGGGTGCATGACTTCATCCCGGACCTGACGTCGACCGGCGGCTATGTGGTCGACAAGATCGAGGGCTTCGCCATCGATGCGGACGGCATCGGCTACGCCGTCACCGACAACGATGGTGTCGACGACAGCAATGGCGAGACGCTGTTCTTCTCCATCGGCAAGATGTAGTCGGCTTCCACGCGAGAGTTCGGCTTTCCGTCAACGGCCCGGCGTTTCGATGCCGGGCCGTCTTGCGTTTCGGGATCAGGCGCCGGCGGCGCAGAGACCTTTTGCCGTGGCGAGATCGGCATCCCTGCGGGTCGCGAGCGTTGTGGCGAAGGCGTCGGCCAGCGGCGCCTTGCCCGTCTGGGCCGGCCGCACCAGCGCGGTGATGAAGGGCAGCGTGTGCGTCAGGCGGCGCAGCACCAGGCCCGACGACACGAAATCGAGCGCCGTCAGCGGATTGATCACGGCGATGCCGACGCCTTCCGCAGCGAGCGCGCAGGCGGCGGCGCTGGTCTCGACCTCGATCACGGGGCCGTCGAGGGCCGGCGCTTGCCCGGCACACCCGGACAGCAGCGTGTCGAGCCGTGTGCGATAGGGATCGCCGCCCGCGAGACGCACGATCCTTTGCGTCGCGAGATCGGCCGGGGTCAGCTCCCGCCGTTCCGCCAGGGGGTGCGCCTGCGGCAGGACGGCAACCTCGGCGCATTCGGTGAAACGGGTGCTGCGGACGCCGGGCGCCTCGACTTCATAGGCCGCAATGCCGATGTCGATCAGCCCCTTGGACACCGCGTCGCGGATGTCGGTGGAGGCAAGCGGGCGGACGAAAACGCTGACCTGCGGGTTGAGGGGGAGGAAGTCGGCGAGCGCGCGGGCGATGAACCCTTGCGCGAAGGCCGGCAGGCAGGCGATGCGCAGATGGCCGATCCGGCGTCGGCGAATGCCCTTCGCGGCTTCCTGGATCCGCAGCATCCCCTGATGGTTGTCCTCCACCACAAGCGCCAGATCGCGCGCATCGGCGGTCGGCACGAGCCGGCCCTTGGTGCGGTTGAACAGCAGCAGCCCGGTGGCGTCCTCCAGCTGCTTGATCGCGCGGGTGATCGACGGCTGGGAGGTGTTGAGCACGCTCGCGGCCGCCGTCGCCGTCCCGAGGTCGAGCACGGCGGAAAAGGCGTCGAGCTGTGCGGTCGTGATTTTCATAGGCCTATATCAAACCTGTATGGACTGGAGGTCAAATTCTATTGGATCTGGATGATGCCCTGTCTGAGAACTCCGGTTCGTGAACCGCGAGGGACAAACCCATGGCCGCCAGGGACCTGACATCGACCGCCGGTGCGTTCGACAATGCCAAGGGCGTTGCCTGGGCGGCCGTTGCCGTTGCGCTGTTTGCCCTGATCTTCGTCTCGGGGAAGTGGAGCGGCGGTGTGGCCTCCGCTGCGCAGATCATCTGGCTGCGTTATGTCGGCGGGTTCCTGTGCGTGGTCGCTTGGGCGCTTCTCAGCCGGGAGCGGGTTCGCGGGCTGGCCACGCCGCAGCTTCCCGTCCATGCGGTGCGCGCGGCCGCCGGCGGTGGCGGCGGCATGGCCGCGATCTATGCGGCGACCAACATGCCCGTCGCCGATGCAACGGCCATCGGCCTGCTGGACGGGTTCTTCACCGTGCTCCTCGGCGTCTTCGTGCTGAAGGAAGCCTTCACGCCCCGGCAGTGGGGCGCGGCGCTGGTGTGTCTTGCCGGTGCGATGATCGTCGTTGCCGGCGATGGCGCCGCTCTGCACCTGCAAGCCGACACGCTGCTTGCCGGTCTCGTCGCCCTTGCCGGCGCGGTGCTCATCGCCGTGGAGAGCATCCTCATCAAGATGCTGGCGCGATCGGAACGCGCAATTATCGTGCTGTTTTATGTGAACCTGTTCGGCATGCTGCTGTTCGCCGGTCCGGCCCTGTGGCAATGGCAACCGGTTCCGGCCGCGCTGACCGGCGCCTTTGTCTTGCTGGGGCCGGTCGCGATCCTGGCGCAGGTCTGCAACATCCAGGCGTTCCGCCTGTCAGACGCCGCCCTGATCGGGCCGGTCCGCTACACATGGATCGTGTTCGGCGCGCTGTTCGGATGGGTCTTGTTCGGAGAAACCCCGACGACCGCCACCTGTGCCGGCGGCGCCTTGATCCTCATCGGTGGGGCCGGACTTGCGGCATCGCGGTCCCGCCGCAGTCTCCAGGCAGCGGTTCCGGGGGCTCCGGGCCCGCCGGGCTGACGGTCAGGCGGCCCCCGGTGCTGGACAGCGTCGTCCGCGCCTTCAGTCGTCGGCGCGCTTGAACACCATCATGGTGAAGAGCCCGAAGGGCGCGATGCGCTCCTCGTGCACCAGCGTCATGCCGGTGTTGTCGAGCACGGTCTCGCGCTCGAACAGCGGATCCCAGCCGAGCTTGCCGGCGAAACGCGCCAGTCCGCGCTCGATCCAGGCAAAAGGCCCGGAGCGCGATGCGAAGTGGTTGACGACGATGACCGTGCCGCCCGGTCGCACGACGCGTTCAAGCTCCGCCAGCACCGTTTCGGGGTCGGGAACGACGGTCATGACATACATCACCGTGGCGACATCGAAGCGGCCTTCGGGAAAGTCGAGGTCGGCGGCGTCCATCGCGCGCAGCTCGGCGACATTGCCCAGATGCTTGCGCGCCACCCGTTCGCGGGCGCGCTCCAGCATCGGCTCCGACAGATCGATGCCGGTGACGGTCAGGTTGCGGCTGTAGAGCGGCAGCGACAGCCCGGTGCCGACGCCCACTTCCAGCAGGTCGCCGGAAAGCTGGTTGGCCGCGCGGGCGGCGGCGCGCTGGCCGAACACCAGCGGCGCGGTGAACACCCAGTCGTAGACCGGGGCCCAGCGGGCATAGGCGCTTTCGACATCGCTTCGCGTGCCGGTGCCGCGCGTCGCGGAGGAAAACACCCGGTCGAGCCAGCGCCCGAGCCGCGAAGCGCGGAGAAAATCTTCGACCATTATGCCGTCGCCGTTGCTTGTGTTGTCTTTTCCGGGCTGCCGGTCGCATGGCCGGGAACCGTTCGTTCGATCCACCCGCCGCCGAGCACGCGCGCGCCGTCGCCGTCGTCGTCGAAGAAGACGCAGGCCTGCCCTGGTGCGACGCCGGTTTCCCCGTCAAGCAGCTCGACGACGGCCTCGCCGTCGCGCAGCCTGAGGATCGCGGGCCTCGGGGGACGGGTGGAGCGCACCTTGGCGTGCAGCTCGAGCCCGTCGGCGGGGATGTTCTCCAGCAGGCCGGGGCCGATCCAGTTGACGTCGCGCAGCACGATCTCGCGCGTGCCGAGCGCCTCGCGCGGACCGACGATCACCCGCCGGTTGGCGGCGTCGAGACGCACGACATAGAGCGGCTCGCCTGTGGCGACGCCGATGCCGCGACGCTGGCCGATGGTGAAATGGATGATGCCCTGATGGCGCCCGAGAACGCGCCCGTCGAGGTGGACGATGTCGCCGGGTTCGGCGGCGTCGGGCTTCAGCCGCTCGATCACGTCGGCGTATTTGCCCTGGGGCACGAAGCAGATGTCCTGGCTGTCCTGCTTCTCGGCGACGGACAGGCCGAATTCGCGGGCGAGCTCGCGGGTTTCCGCCTTGGTCATGCCGCCGAGCGGAAAGCGCAGGAAGTCGAGCTGGTCCTGGGTGGTGGCGAAGAGGAAATAGCTCTGGTCGCGGTCGAGATCGACCGGGCGGTGCAGGGCGCGCTGGTTGCCGACCATGCCGGTGCGCACATAGTGGCCGGTCGCCAGCACGTCGGCGCCAAGCGTCTTCGCCGTCTCCAGCAGGTCGGAGAACTTGACGGTCTGGTTGCAGGCGACGCAGGGGATCGGAGTTTCACCGGCGATGTAGCTTTCGGCAAACCGTTCGATCACCGCCTCGCGGAAACGGTCTTCATAGTCGAGCACGTAATGGGGAATGCCGAGGCTCTCGGCGACCCGGCGCGCGTCCTGGATGTCCTGGCCCGCGCAACAGGCGCCCGCCCGGTGCACTGCCTCGCCGTGGTCATAGAGCTGAAGCGTCACGCCGACGACGTCATAGCCCTCGCGCTTCATCAGTCCGGCGACGACGGAGGAATCGACGCCGCCCGACATGGCGACGACGACCCGTGTGTCCTGCGGTCTCTTCGGCAGATCGAGACTGTTGAGCATTGTTCTCACCTTGCGGTCTGAGCCGGCCTGCCCGGCGATCCCGCCCGGCCCGTGCCGCCCGATCAAATCTGGTTGCCCGGCCGGGCGACGCCTTGGCGGCCGTGTCCGGGTCTCTGGCTGGGCGCCGGCCATGCGCCGCACCTTGCGTTGACGCGACTATAACGGAAGCGACCGGCCAAGGCCAAGCGCCCCCGGCTGACTGGCCGTCGATGCGCCGCGCACCCGGCAATCCTTTCCCCGTGCGGCAAAGCTTTCCGGGTATGTGAGGCCATTGTGTGGTTCAGGCAAGGAGGAAATCCTCCCGTTTCGGCCGGAAACGACGATTTTGCGGAGTTGGCCCGGCATTTGCTGACAGGTTTGGCAGATGATTGCGCGCGGTTGCCGTTACGGCGGACAGCGCGGTTCCCAGTGGAGAGATGCGTGACGCTCGCCAATTCCATTTCCGCACCTGCGATCGCCGCCGGCGCGGCCGTAACGGGGCAGGGTGCCAGGGCAGCGGCTGCAGGCGCCGCGACCGGCGTGCCGTCGATGTTCGCGTTGCACCTCGGTTCCCTTGGCGGGGATGTCTCCGCCCGGGCGCTGTCCGCAGCCCAGGGCGCGGGGGCCGGCGGGCCGGTCAACGCTCCGGTTGCCGGTGGCGCAATGGCGTCGGCGACCGTGACGGGGTCTCTCTCCGGATCGGGGAAAGGATCCGGCCCGGGATCTGCGACCGCAACGGGCCCCCTGCTCGCCGGGGTGACAGCCGCTCAAACGACGGGCGCGCCCTTCGCGATCCACGCAGTCGGGCTTGGCATGTTCGGACCCGCCGGACCGGGCGGCGCATCGGTGCTGCCGACGACACCTGCCGGCTCCGATGGCATTGCATCGGCTGCTCCGGGCGCAGCAGCGACGGGGTCTGCGGCCCTGGCCGGCGATGCCGACACCGAAACGGACGCGGCGACACCGCCGGGCGCGGGTGCTCCTGTCACTCTGGAGAGCATGGCACCGGCGTCGATGTCCGCGCCTTTCGCTCCGGTTCCGTCGCCTGTGGCGGGCGCGGGCCCGGGCAACGTTTCCCCCGATAGCGTGTTGACGACGGCGCAGGCTGTCTCCGCGACCGGTCTGGCGGCATCTGCCGCCGCCGCGGGCGGCAAATCGACCGATGCGACGGGCAAGGCGCCTGGTGCTGCGGCCGCCGGCCCTGATGACGGCACGCCCGCATCGGGCACGGCCGCGCAGGGCAAGGCCGGATCGCCTCCCGGTCTCGCCCCCGGGTCCACAGCGGCACTTGCCGGCGGGGGTCCGGCACAAGTCGGCGCACCGGCGGTCGGCGCCGCCCTTGCCGCAAACAACCCCGTCAGTGCCTTGCGCTCGGCGACGGTAACGACTGCCGCCACCGGGTCCGCGTCCGGGGCCGAGCAGATCACGGGCGCGCCGCTTCCGGCTGGTCTTGCCAACGCTCAGGCGTCGGCCGGCACGCAGCCGGGGGCGTCCGCGACCGCGCAGCAGATCGCCGGCGCGCCGGACACTGCGCCGCAGACAGCTGGCACGCCGGGCACCGCCGGCGCTGCCGCGTCAGCGCCGCAGGCCGGGTCGGCTGCCGGCACGCCGGTGCAGGTCGCGTCTGGCGCCGCACCGGTTTCGGCCGATGCTGAGGCTGGCGTCGGGTCTCCGTCCGCGTCCGCAACGGTTTCGGGGACTGCTGCCGCAGACACCGGGGATGAAGGTTCCCGGCCCGTGGCAGGCACCGCGCCTCCGCGACCGGCCGTGACGCCAGCCGCGTCTGCGGCCGTCGACGTCTCGGTCGCGCAAGAGACGCCGGCGACCTCCGCGGGCGCGAGCGACGCGCCGCAGGTGGATGCGGCCAAGACAGGTGCCACAGGGATGGGCGTCACAGGGACAGCCGCCACAGGGAAAGACGGCACGCAGAGCGCACCGCAGATGACGGCCGTCGGGTCGCCCGCGTCCGGGTCGACCCCGGGTGCAGCAGCCCCGGTGATCGATGCGCCGGCACAGTCTGAAGCAACGGCCGGCCCGGGTGCCGGCGAGAGCGATGCTGGCGATGGCGAGGTCGCCGCGCAGGCGGATCAGGCGCCGCGCAACGGACGCGATCCGGCGGCGCTTCGCGCAACGACGCAAATGGCGATGAACGCACCGGCCCGCGATCTTGGTCAGCCGGTCGCCAGCGGCACTGCCGATGCCGTCGATGGGGAGCCCACATCCACGCTTGCGAAAGCCATGGCAGGCGATGGAGCAACGGGCGAGGACACGGCCTCCGAGACCAAGCCGCCGGCAGCCCCGCAAGTGGCCCAGCCGCAGCCGGTGCGCGCCGGCGTTAGCGCCGCGGCGCTCGCCTTCGCCGCCGCCATGTCGGACGGGCAGGCAAACGGCGGCGACGGCGGCTTCGACATCGACGGCTTCGGCGACTTCGGCCAGCGCGGCGATGCGGCCCAGCAGGCGGCGGCCTCTGTCGCCCGCGCCGCCGCGACGGCGTCGCTTCCACAGCAGGCGGCTGCCGCGACCGCCCATCTTGCGGCCGAGATCGCCCGCTTCGCGTCGAAGGGATCGACCCGCTTCCAGATCCGCATGGATCCGCCGGAAATGGGCCGGATCGACGTGGATCTCAAGGTCGGCAAGGACGGCACCGTGCGGGCCCATCTTGCGGTGGAACGCAGCGAGACGCTGGACATGTTCCTGCGTGACCAGCGCAGCCTGGAGCGCGCTCTCGATGCGGCCGGCCTGAAACTGGAAAACGGATCCGTGCAGCTCAGCCTGAAGGATCAGGGCGGCTTTGCCGGGTTCCAGCGCCAGGACGGCCAGGATGACGCTCAGGGCGCAGGCCGGGGCGGAGACGGTCCGGCTGCCGAGGGCGAGGTTGAGGACTTGGTGAGCGTCTCGCGCGTTCAGGTGCGCGGCGCCAGCGGCGCGCTCGACATACAGATTTGACCGCTTGCGCGGCGACCAGATTTGACCGCTGACGCGGTGGCCGGGAACGGCATGAGGGATCAGGAGAGAAACGGATGACCGGAATCACCGGAATTAGCGAACAGAGCGCCGCGGCTGCGGCCGCGGCGCGGTCCACGTCTTCGGCAAAGACCGCCCTCGACAGCAACTACGAGCTGTTCCTGTCGATGCTGACGACGCAGATCCAGAACCAGGATCCGCTCGACCCGACGGATTCGTCGAAATACACCGAACAGCTGGTCCAGTATTCCTCGGTGGAACAGCAGATCAGGACCAATGACCAGCTGAGCGATCTGCTGCAGGTGATGGCCTCCTCCACCGCCTCGAGCTACGTCAGCTATCTCGGAACCAATGTCGTGGCCTCCGGCAACACCACCGAGCTGAAGAGCGGAGAGGCGTCCTGGACCTATGATGCGGGCGAGGGCGGCAAGGCGCGCGTCGAGGTGCGCAACAGCCTCGGCGCGGTGGTCTATTCCGGCGACACGACGCTGTCGCAGGGACGCGACACCTTCGAGTGGGACGGGCGCACATCCGCCGGCTCGCAAGCTCCGGATGGCGAATATTCGATCACGATCGGGCGCTACGACGCCAATGGCACGCCGAGCGTCCGGGTCCCGACGGAAGTGTCCGGCACGGTCGAGGGCATCGAGTTCACCTCTGGCGGCGCGGTGCTCACCGTCGGCGGCGCACGCATTCCCGCCAATGCGGTGATTTCCGTCAACCGGAGCTGATCGTCCGGCGCCAAGCCGTCGAACCGCTCCCTTGCAGGCGCTAGCTGCGCCTTGCCGTTACTCGCCCCAACGTCCGCAAGAATCGCCTTGCGGGCGTTTTCGTTTGCGTGGGCCGCGCCCGGCCAGCCCGCCGGGAGGCCGTCTTGCCGGCCTGTCAGCCTGGCGAAGGGCCCGTGACGGAGGAAATGCCGGACCGTCCGGCAAACTTCTTTCGGCTTTTTTTGTGCGCCCGTTTTCGGCTCCCATTTTGCGAGAGGGCCGAAACGGTGTTTTCCTCAAGGTTTGCCTTGTATCGCGGCCCTTGAGGGCGCGCCTGAGTCGTTTCAATTCTTACCGAATTGTTGCTTCAGCCTTAGTCAAATTTTAAAGCCGGATAGCTACTGTCATAGTCAACGTGGTCATGTTGAGTGTGAGAGTACAATGACCGACCGAGCAAGTGTACGAGTCAAATATGTTATTGGCCCAGACGGGTCGCCGCTTACGATCGCCGACCTTCCGCCGGTGACAACGCGTCGATGGGTCATCCGCCGCAAGGCGGAGGTCGTCGCCGCCGTTCGCGGTGGATTGTTGTCGCTGGACGAGGCGTGCAAGCGCTATACGCTGACGGTTGAGGAGTTCCTCTCCTGGCAGAGTTCCATTGATCGGCACGGACTTGCCGGCCTCAGGGCGACCCGCGTGCAGCAATACCGGAATTGAGACGAACGGGCGACATCGCCCCTTCGCAAGGATCATGACAAACGGGCTGGCAATCTGCCGGCCCTTTTGTTTTTGCGGGGTCGGAAGTCGTCGGGCCGTCCCGGGCCCCGGCAGGCTCGGCGCGCATCGCGCCCCGGCCAACCTTCCGCTGCGTCTTGCGGTTCGCCCGGACCCGGCCGCGGAACGGTGACTCGTTTTGCTTTTTCAAATTCGTTAATCCGACCGGCGGATATTGCCGGGTGGTTTTCGCATTTCGCCAAGCACGAAGCGCGGAATTCCGCCGTCTTCACCAAATCCTAACGTTCGTTAACACCTTGTTTACCATCTGGCGGGCAAATTTTGCCTACCGGCCATCCGGGGGCGCTTTTTCACCATCCCCTCATCCCCAGGCGTCTCTGGATGGCCCGGTCTCCTGAAGGCTTCATCAAGCGTATCGGATGGGTGGCACGTGAACGGACTTGCGGAACTCGTAAAAACACTCGGCCCGACCCGCATCGCTGCCATGGGTGCGGTCGCCGCCATTCTTGTCGGCGTGTTCGCCTTCATCATGCTGCGCATCTCGACGCCAACGATGACGCCGCTCTACACGGACCTGACCTTCGAGGATTCCTCCGCGATCGTGTCGCAGCTGGAAAGCCTCGCGGTTCCGCATGAGCTGCTCAACGACGGCGCGACCATCCTGGTGCCGCAGGACGATGTCTTCCGCACGCGGATGCGGCTTGCCGAACAGGGCCTGCCGCTCGGTGGCTCCGTCGGCTACGAGATCTTCGACAAGGCTGACACGCTGGGCTCCACCAGCTTCGTGCAAAACATCAACCGGACGCGGGCGCTGGAAGGCGAGCTTACCCGCACGATCCGGTCCATCGGCCGCATCAAGACCGCCCGCGTTCACCTGGTGATCCCGGAGCGCAAGCTGTTCCAGCGCGACCACCAGCCGCCGACCGCATCGATCGCGCTCAGCGTGCGCGGCTCGCTCGATCCGGGCCAGATCCGCGCGATCCAGCATCTCGTCGCCACGGCGGTCGAGGGGCTGCAGCCCAACTATGTGTCGATTGTCGACGAGACCGGCCGCCTGCTGGCAAGCGGTGCCGGCGAGGAGGGCGAGGGCTTCATCGCCTCGTCGCTGCAGGAGCGCCGCCAGTCGATGGAAGCGCGGGCCCGCACGCAGATCGAGGAGATCGTCAACTCCGTGGTGGGCGTCGGCCGGTCGCGGGTGCGCGTTGCCATGGAGCTTGATCACAACCGCATCACCGAGACCCAGGAAACCTACGATCCCGAAGGCCAGGTGGTGCGCTCCACCCAGACGCGGGAAGAGAATTCCTCGACAATCGGACGCCGCGGCGCGGTGACCGCCGCCAACCAGCTGCCCGAGGCCGACCAGCAGGGTGGCGAAAACACCGACCGCGACATCGCCAACCAGGCCGAGGAAATCGTCAACTTCGAGATTTCCAAGTCCGTGAAGACCGAGGTCGTCGAAGCCGGCGGCGTGCGCCGCCTGTCGGTCGCCGTGCTGGTCGACGGCGTCTATACCCCGGATGCAAACGGCGACCTGGTCTACGCGCCGCGCTCGGCCGACGAGCTGGAGCGCATCGCCCTGCTGGTTCGCTCCGCCGTCGGCTACGACGAGAGCCGCGGCGACACGGTCGAGGTCGTCAACCTGCGCTTCGCCCAGGCACCCAACAGCGTTCTTGCCGAGGACGAGGTCGGCCTGTTCGAATTCACCCGCGCCGACATCATGCGTTTCATCGAGCTCGGCGTGCTGTTCCTGATCGCCCTGCTGCTCACACTCTTCGCCGTGCGCCCGCTGATCAAGCGGATCCTGAGCGTCGAGGAGAAGGAGCAGCCGGCCCTCCTCACCGCCGACGGCCAGCCGGTCGAGAGCGCCATGATCGCCGCCCAGTCGGCGGAGGCCGGCGGCGAGGTCGACGAGGATGGCGAGCCGCGCATCGAATGGCTCGAGGAAGCCCAGGCGCAGGGCGCCGTGCAGATCGCCACCATCGCCAAGGTTGGCGGACTGATCGAGGAATACCCCAACGAAGCGGTCGGGATCATCCGCAGCTGGATGAATGAAGCAGCATGAGCATCGCAAACACCATTCAGACGACCGGCAACACCCAGCTGACCGTCAGCGAATCGGGCAAGGAGCGCGAGCTCAAGGGGCCGGAGCGCGTGGCGGTCCTGCTCCTCGCGCTCGGCGAGAAGCACGGCCGGCGGATCTGGGAAAAGCTCGACGAGATGGAGGTGCGGGAAATCTCCGCCGCCATGTCGCGGCTCGGCCCGGTCACCCCGAAGATGCTGGAGGAGCTCTTCGTCGACTTCGTCAAGAAGATCTCGTCGAATGGCGCGCTCAACGGCAACGTCGACGTTACCGAGCGGCTGCTGTCCAGCTTCCTGCCGGGTGACCGCGTCAACGTCATCATGGAGGAAATCCGCGGGCCGGCCGGTCGCAACATGTGGGAGAAGCTCTCCAACGTGCAGGAGAACGTTCTCGCCAACTATCTGAAGAACGAATACCCGCAGACGGTCGCCGTCGTGCTGTCGAAGATCGATCCCGACCATGCCGCCAAGGTCCTGGGCATCCTGCCGGAGGAACTGGCGCTGGAGGTGATCTCGCGCATGCTGAAGATGGAAGCGATCCAGAAGGAGGTTCTGGAAAAGGTCGAACAGACGCTGCGCGTCGAGTTCATGTCGAACCTGACCAACACCTCGCGGCGCGACAGCCACGAGATGATGGCCGACATCTTCAACAATTTCGACCGCCAGACCGAGGCCCGCTTCCTGGCGGCCCTTGAAGAGGAAAACCGCGAATCCGCCGAGCGGATCAAGACGCTGATGTTTACCTTCGACGACCTGATGAAGCTCGATGCCGGCAGCTGCCAGACCCTGCTGCGCAGCGTCGAGAAGGACCGGCTGGCAATTGCGCTCAAGGGCGCGTCGGAAACCGTTCGCGACTTCTTCTTCAGCAACATGTCGTCGCGCGCGGCGAAGATGATGCAGGACGACATGGAAGCGCTCGGGCCGATCCGGCTGCGCGATGTCGACGAAGCGCAGTCCGGAATGGTCGCAACCGCCAAGGATCTCGCCGCCAAGGGCGAGCTCATGCTCTCCAAGAGCAAGGGCGACGACGAAATCATCTACTGAGTGGCCTGAAACCCGATGATGACACGATTTGCGAGCACAGAAATGAAGGCCAACCGGTTCCTGTTCGACCGCAACTTCGCGGCGATCGACGTGACGCCCGAACCCGAGGACGTCGAGGAGCCGGTCGTGCCGGAGGTTCCGATGATGCCGGTGGCGGACCACGAGGCGCTGCTCGCTGCCGCCGAACAGGCGGCCTACGAGCGCGGACGGGCGTCGCTGGCGCTGGAGCAGCAGCAGACCGACGAAGGCCGGCTTGCCGAGGAGACGCGGCGGCTGTCGGACGACATCTGCGCGCTGATCGGCCAGCTGGACACCGATCAGGCGCGGCAGGAAAAGGACGCCGTCGCGCTGTCGTTTCTCGTTGCGCGCCGGATCTGCGCGCATCTGATCGCCCGCGAGCCGCTGGGCGAGATCATCGCGCTGATCTCGGAGTGCCTGGGGCCGCTGCGCCGGGCGCCGCATCTGGTGATCCGGGTCCGCGAGGGCGATCTGGAAGCGTTGAAGGCGAAGGTCGATCCGCTCGTGTCCGAAAAGGGCTTCGAGGGGCGGGTCGTGTTTCTCGGCGAGCCGGACCTTGCGGCCGGCGATTGCCGCATCGAATGGGCCGACGGCGGCATCGTGCGCGACCGCCGCGACATCGAGAAGCAGGTCGACCAGGCGGCGCGCCGCTATTTCGAGGGCCGGCGCTCGCAAGCCAGGCCCGGCAGTTCCGAAACCCAGGAAACCGCAGGGGAGCGGAGTGACCGATGAGTGATACGGACGAAAACGTGCAGGAAAACGGATTGCCGCTCGCGGAGATGGGAAGCAAGGCCGGCGGGCGCGAGGAAGAGCGGGATTTCAGCCAGGCGCGGGGCGCGGCCGATCTGGAGGCCGTGTTCGACGTTCCGGTGCAGATTTCCGCGGTGCTCGGCCACTCCCGGATGCATGTGTCGGAGCTCCTGAAGCTTGCGCCCGGCACGTTGCTCAAGCTCGACCGCAAGGTCGGCGAAGCCATCGATATCTACGTCAATGACCGGCTGGTGGCCCGTGGCGAGGTTGTCCTCGTGGAGGACAAGCTCGGCGTCACCATGACGGAAATCATCAAGTCCGATCGCTGATCGGAACAGGAGAAGACCCATGCGACTGTTGATCGTCGGCACCCTTGAAGGCCAGTTGATCACCGCCTCGAAGATCGCGATGGATGGCGGTGCGGCGGTGACCCATGCCGGCACTGTCGAGGACATGCTGAAGGTGCTGCGTTCGGGGCGCGGCGCCGATCTTGTTATGGCGGATGTCGGCCTCGACATCGCCGGGCTGATCGCGCAGCTGGAGCGCGAGCGGTTCCACCTGCCCGTCGTCGCCTGCGGCGTGAAGACCGACGCGAGTGCGGCCGTTGCCGCCATTCGCGCCGGCGCCAAGGAATACATCCCGCTGCCGCCGGATCCGGAAATGATCGCCGCGGTGCTCGCCGCCGTCGCGCGCGACCAGTCCAACGTGATCTACCGCGACGACGCCATGGCGTCCGTGGTGAAGCTGGCGGAGCAGATCGCCGCCTCCGACGCCTCCATCCTGGTGACGGGCGAATCCGGGTCGGGCAAGGAGGTGATCTCCCGTCACGTTCATTCCCGTTCCAACCGCGCCGACAAGCCGTTCATTTCGATCAACTGCGCGGCGATCCCAGAGCATCTGCTGGAATCGGAGCTTTTCGGCCACGAGAAGGGCGCCTTCACCGGCGCCGTCGCCCGCCGCATCGGCAAGTTCGAGGAGGCAAGCGGCGGCACGCTGCTGCTCGACGAGATCTCGGAAATGGACGTGCGGCTGCAGGCCAAGCTCCTGCGCGCCATCCAGGAGCGGGTGATCGACCGGGTCGGCGGAGCGAAGCCCGTTCCCGTCGACATCCGCATCATCGCCACCTCCAACCGCGACCTGGCCGAGGCGGTGCGCGCCGGCACGTTCCGCGAGGATCTGCTCTACCGGCTCAATGTCGTCAATCTCAAGCTGCCGCCGCTCAGGGCGCGTCCGGGCGACATCCTTGAGCTGGCGCAGCACTTCGTCGAGCGCTACTCGCGCGAGAACGGCATTGCCAAGCGGCCGATCTCGGAAGAAGCGCGGCGTATGCTGATTGCCAATCCGTGGCCGGGCAACGTGCGCGAGCTGGAAAACACCATGCATCGCGCGGTGCTGCTTGCGAGCGGCGAGGAAATCGATCTCGACGCGATCCGCATGCCGGACGGCAGCCCGATCGCCGCCGGCCAGGGCGCGGATGCGCGTCTCGCCGCCACTGCCGCTGCAACGGCGGAGGCCGTCAACCGCGGCTATGTCGGGCGCACGGTCGCGGATGTCGAACGCGACCTGATCCTCGACACGCTCGATCACTGCCTGGGCAACCGCACCCATGCCGCCAAGATCCTGGGGATTTCGATCCGCACCTTGCGCAACAAGCTGAATCAGTATGCGGATGAGGGCATGAGCGTGCCCGGTCCGGGCGAAGCCCGCGTCGCCGTGGCGTGAGGCGGCCGGGCGGACGGACAGGAAACAGCGGTGTGAGTGAGGGCGGTCGATGAGCGATGTGACGGCACGCGAGGGCGGTGATGCGGGTGTGCCCGCGCAAGTGCCCGGCGCCGCGCCCGCGCCTGGCCGTGCCAGCGCGGGTTTTGCCGCCTTCGGGCTGAACGTCTCTTCCATCTGGGATGCCATCCGCCGCGGCGAGATCGCGCTGGCGCTTGGCGTCATGGTCATTCTGGTCGTGCTGATCCTGCCGATGCCGGCGTTCATGCTCGACCTGTTCCTGGCCGTCTCGATCATCTTTTCCGTGCTGATCCTGATGACGGGCCTGTTCATTCAAAAGCCGCTGGAATTCTCCTCCTTCCCGACGGTGTTGCTGATCGCCACCATGTTGCGGCTGGCGTTGAACCTTGCCTCCACGCGGCTGATCCTCGCCAACGGGCACGAGGGCACGGACGCCGCCGGCCAGGTCATCCAGGCCTTCGGCCATTTCGTGATGGGCGGCAATTTCATCATCGGCATCATCGTGTTCTCGATCCTGGTGATCGTGAACTTCGTGGTGATCACCAAGGGTTCGGGGCGCATCGCGGAAGTCGCGGCGCGCTTCACCCTCGATGCCATGCCCGGCAAGCAGATGGCGATCGACGCGGACTTGAGCGCGGGCCTGATCGACGAGACGACGGCGCGCACCCGCCGGCGCGAGCTGGAGGACGAAAGCACCTTCTTCGGCGCCATGGACGGTGCCTCGAAGTTCGTGCGCGGCGACGCCATCGCCGGCCTGCTGATTACCTTCATCAACATCGTCGGCGGCATCATCATCGGCGTCGCGCAGATGGACCTCTCCTTCGGCGACGCGGCGATGACCTACACGCTGCTGACCATCGGCGACGGTCTGGTGTCGCAGATCCCGGCGCTGATCGTCTCCACGGCCGCCGGCCTTCTGGTGTCCAAGGCGGGTGTGTCCGGGTCCGCCGACAAGGCGCTCGCCAGGCAGCTCTCCGGCTACCCCAAGGCGCTCGGCATGTCGTCCTTCGTCATGGTGACGCTCGCCATGCTGCCGGGCATTCCGATGCTGCCGTTCCTGAGCCTTGCCGGACTGTCGGGCTATCTGGCCTTCCGGGCCGGAAAATCGCATAAGGCGGTGGCCGACCAGGCCCAGGCGGCAGAGGTGGCGGCCGCCGCGCCGCCGCCGCCGGCGGAAGCGCCGATCACGGATTCGCTGAAGATGGACGAGCTGCGCATCGAGCTCGGCTATGCGCTGTTGTCGCTGATCAACGGGACGGGCGCGGAAAGCGACCAGCTGACCGAGCAGATCAAGGCGCTGCGCCGCCAGCTTGCCGCCGATCTCGGCATTCTCATGCCGCCCGTGCGCATCCTCGACAACATCCAGCTCGGCGCCAACGACTACGTCATCAAGGTCAAGGAAGTGGCCGCCGGCGAGGGCCAGCTCTATCCCGGCCATTTCATGGTCATGGATCCGCATGGCGGACAGGTCAAGCTGCCCGGTCAGCACACGACCGAGCCGACCTTCGGCCTGCCGGCGACCTGGGTGGAGGCGCAATATCGCGAGGATGCGGCGCTGCGCGGCTATACGGTCGTCGATCCCGCGACCGTGCTTGCCACCCATCTCACCGAGACGATCCGCGGCAATGTCGCCGAACTGCTCACCTATGCCGACGTGCAGAAGCTCCTCAAGGAGATCACCGGCGAACAGGCGAAGCTGGTGGAGGATATCGTGCCTGGCCAGATCACCGTGTCGGGCATCCAGCGCGTGCTGCAGACGCTTCTGTCCGAGCGCATCTCGGTGCGCGACCTGGGCACGATCCTGGAAGGCATCGCCGAGGCGACCGGTTTCACCCGCAATCCGGCGACAATCGCGGAACATGTGCGCACCCGGCTGGCGCGGCAGATTTCCGCCGCCAACCAGGCGCCCGGGGGCTATCTTCCGCTGATCGCCATGTCGCCGCAGTGGGAGCAGGCCTTCATCGAGGCCATCGTCGGCGAGGGCGACGAGCGCTCGCTCGCCATGGCGCCGTCCAAGCTGCAGGAGTTCGTGCGGCTGGTGCGCGATGCCTTCGAGCAGGCGGCGCAGGCGGGCGAGGTTCCGGTGCTCCTGACCTCGCCGCAGACCAGGCCCTTCGTGCGCTCCATCGTCGAGCGCTTCCGCGCCCACACCACGGTCATGAGCCAGAACGAGGTGCATTCGCGCACAAGGCTGAAGACGGTCGGAACGGTCTAGCCTAGCCGCTACCGCGTCATCGACGGTCTTCCACGGGAGACCGTCACGGTCAGATCTGCGCCGGCGCGTTGACCGCGACCTCGCCGACCGGGCGCCAGATGTGGCGCTTCTTCAGGTATTTTTCCTTCGCATCCGACAGCGCCATGAACAGCTGCAGCTCGCGGCCGCGCAGGCCCGGCAGCGACTTGGGGTCCAGTCCGGTCCAGGGGAGGAACGGATTTCGGCGCATGTGCCAGTGCAATTCGCAGCGCAGCGTCGGCCTGTCGGAGGGCGCGCGTCCGTGGAAGGCGAAAGTGTCGGCGACGATCAGCGTATTCGCCGGCACTTTCATGCGGACCGGCGCGGGCAGGCCCAGGGCCGCCAGATCCTCGGTGCGCACCCGGAACGAGCCGCTGGCGTGGTGGCTGTCGCGATCCGCGGCCGCCGACAGGGAACACGCATGCTGCCAGTCGAGCCGCTCCGGCGTCAGCCGATGCGACCCGGGCACGAAGCAGAACGGCCCGTCATCCTCATCGACGTCCTGGAGAAAAAGCCAGGCTTTCGACGTGGCGTGAAACGTGTCGGAATGGACATTCGTCTGGGGATCCACGGCCTTTGACGGGGCGGCGATGACCGTCTGGAAAAAGCCCAGCGGCTCGCCGCCCTGCGCGGCGGCATAGCGTATCTGGGCGAGGGCACGCGGGTCGCGCAGCGCGCGTGCGATCGCGGGATGACGCGCCAGCACGGCGGGCGGCAAGGGCACCATGCGGGTGACCGTCGGCCCCTGGCGCATTTCGCGCGCCTCGAACCGCCCTTCGAAGGCAGCCTTGCGCAAGGCCTCGAAATCGTCGCGGGGCAGAAAATCCTTTGTGAGGAAGTAGCCGTTTTCGTCGAACGCGCGGCGGTCGGTGTCCGACAGGCCGGCGGCGAGGCGCGCGCGCCGGGCCGTCGCCATATCCGCCGCCAGTTTCACGCGGGCGCGGTGGAGGCCGAGCCGGTTGAGATACGGGCTGCCGATAACGGGGTTCTTGCGAAGGGACTTCTGCGTGCTGGCGACGCCGAAGAGCCAGAACGGCAGTTTCAGATAGTCTTGAGGTTTCATCCGCCGGTGGTCCTCACCTGGTGCCCTTGCTGGCATGGCTGCCGGTCCGCGCGGCATTATTGGCGCGCGCGCATGGCCCGGTCCAGCCGGAAGTGCGGAAAGCGCGCCCCCAGCAATCGGCGTTGCGCTTCCCCGACAGCCGGATTGCTATCGCCGGAAAGGTTCGAAAGGCCTGAGCGGGATCGACTAGATGGTGACGTCGAGGCTTTCGATGGCGGTGTCGATGGCGTCGTTCTGCTCGCCGATCTTCGACTGCGCCTCGTTTTGCACCCGCTGCACCACCTTCTGGAACAGGAGCTCGGTGGCGGCCTGGGTCGCGCCGACATTGACGCCGAAGACGTTGGAGGCGACCGCCTGCTGGTTCAGGAACTTTTCATTGTGGTCCCGCTGCTTGGCACGCCACGCCTTGTTCCGTTCGTAGAACGAAAACTTCTGCGCCTTGCCAAAAGAAGAACCGATGCCGGCCATGAGGGGTGATGCGTTCCTGTTGTTCGGTCGCAATCCTCGCCCGCTTATGGTTAACGCCGGTTTAACGCTTTGCGCGTTTTGCAAGCGCGCCGCGCGTCAGGCGGGTGCCGGGGTGGCCGGCACCTGCTGGGTGATGCAGTGGATATTGCCGCCGCCGAGCAGGATCTCGCGGCCCGGCACGCCGATGATCTCCCGCGTCGGGAAGAGGTCCTGCAGGATATGCCGCGCCGTGCCGTCGGTCGCCGGATCGAGCAGGGGAAACACCACGCGGCCGGTGCCGATGTAGAAATTGGCGTAGCTTGCCGCGAGCCTCTGGCCGCCGCCGCGTGCCATGCCGGTCGTCGCCGTCCGGATGGCGGCGGCCTCGGCTTCGCTTATGTAGAGCGGCCCCGGTGCCGGCAACTTCACGATCTCGAGCTCGCGCCCCTTTGCATCGCGCACCGTCTCCAGCAATGCATGCGCCTCAGCCGAGCGCTGGTACTGCGGGTCGTCGCGGTCCTCGGTCCAGGTCAGCGCCACGAGGCCGGGCGCACAGACATGGAGCAGGTTGTCGACGTGACCGGTGGTCTCGTCCTCATGCACGCCGCGCGGGATCCAGATTACCGTCTCGACGCCGAGGTAGTCCTTCAAAAGGTCCTCGATCTCCGTTTTCGAAAGTCCGGGATTGCGGCCGGGGCTGAGCAGGCATTCCTCGGTGGTGAAGGCGGTTCCCTCGCCGTCGACATGGATCGCGCCGCCCTCCAGCACGAAGGGCGCGCGGTAGCGCTCGACGCCCTCAAGTTCGGCGACGCGCGCCGCCACGCCGTCATCCCGGTCCCAGGGCGTGTAGAGGCCGTTGAAATCGCCGCCCCAGGCGTTGAAGCGCCAGTCGACGGCCCGGCGGCGCCCCTTGGCGTCGATGACGAATGTCGGGCCGATGTCGCGCATCCAGGCGTCGTCGCTCGCGATCTCGACAACGCGAATTCCGGGCGACAGCCGCGCGCGGGCATTGGAAAACTGCGCGCGCGAGACCGCCATCGTCACCGGATCGGAGGGGTGGATCGCCTCGGCGACAGCCGCGAAGGCCTCTTGCGCGGGTCCTGCATCCAGCCGCCAGTTGTCGGGCCGCTCCGGCCACATCATCCAGCAGCCCGAATGCGGCTCGAATTCGCCGGGCATGCGGAACCCGTCGGCGCGCGGGGTGGAGGAGAGCGGTTGCGTCATCGTGGGCGTCATGTCCGGCGCGTGGTCCCGTCGAGGGTCGTCAGGGGGCCGTAGAGCTCCGGCCGGCGGTCGCGGAAAACGCCCCAGCCGGCGCGAAGGGCGGTGACCTCGTCGAGGTCGAAACGGGCGGTGAGCACCGTCTCGCTCGTGCGGTCGGCCTCCGCCCGTTTGGCACCGGTGGCATCGGCGATGAAGGACGAGCCGTAGAATGTCAGTTCCGTGCCGCCTCGGCCCGGCTCGGTGCCGATCCGGTTGGCGGCGACCAGCGGCATCAGGTTCGCGCCGGCGTGGCCCTGCATCACCCGCTGCCAGTGCGCGGCGGAATCCCAGTCGGGGTCGAGCAGTTCCGAGCCGATGGCGGTCGGGAAGAACAGCATCTCCGCGCCCATCAGCGCCATGGCGCGCGCGGTTTCGGGGAACCACTGGTCCCAGCAGATGCCGACGCCGATCCGCCCGAAGCGGGTGTCGAAGACGCGAAAGCCGGTGTCGCCGGGCGAGAAATAGTATTTCTCCTGGTAGCCCGAACCTTGCGGGATGTGGCTCTTGCGGTAGATCCCTAGATTGCGCCCGTCGGCGTCGATGATCGCGATGGAGTTGAACCGCGCCTGGCCCGCGCGCTCGTAGAAGCTGACGGGGATGACCACGCCGAGCTCTTTCGCCAGCGCCTGCATGCGGGCAATCGCGACATGTCCCTCTGCGGGCTCGGCGCGCAGCAGAAGGTCCGGCGCCTCGTCCTGGCAGAAGTAGGGATATTCGAA
>PARB01000087.1 GCA_002709505.1 Paracoccaceae bacterium
GCCAGCTCGACACGCTCGCCTTCGCCCACACCGGCTTCTTCACCACCGATATTGCGGAAGATCTCGCGGATCTTCTGATCGAAAACGCACCGGAGGGCCTTGAGCGGGTCTATCTGGTCTCCGGCGGATCGGAGGCGACGGAGGCGGCGATCAAGCTTGCCCGCCAATACCACCTGGAACGCGGCGACGCGTCGCGCGCGCGCATCATCGCGCGGCGCCAGAGCTATCACGGCAACACGCTGGGCGCGCTGTCGGCCGGCGGCAACATGTGGCGGCGCGAGCCCTTCAAGCCGCTTCTGGTCGACATGTCGCATATTGCGCCCTGCTACGCCTATCGCGGCCAGGCCGATGGCGAGAGCGAGGCCGACTACGGCCGCCGCGTCGCCGACGAGCTGGAAACCGAGATCCTGCGGCTCGGCCCGGAAACGGTCGCCGCCTTCATCGCCGAACCGGTCGTCGGCGCGACGCTTGGCGCCGTGCCCGCGGTCGAGGGCTACTTCAAGCGCATTCGCGAAATCTGCGACCGTCACGGCGTCCTGCTGATCCTCGACGAGGTCATGTGCGGCATGGGGCGGACCGGCCATCTCTTCGCCTGCGAGGCGGACGGGGTGTCGCCGGACATCCTGTGCATCGCCAAGGGCCTCGGCGCCGGCTACCAGCCGATCGGCGCCATGCTGTGCAGCGGCGAGATCTACCGCGCCATCGAGGAGGGCTCCGGCTTCTTCCAGCATGGCCATACCTATATCGGCCATCCGGCAGCCGCCGCGGCCGGACATGCCGTAGTCTCCTCCCTGCTGGAGCGCGATCTCGTCACCCGCGCCCGCACGATGGGCGAGACGGTAAAATACGCGCTGGTCGAGCGCTTCGGCCAGCATCCCCATGTCGGCGATATCCGGGGGCGCGGCATGTTCCTCGGGCTGGAGCTGGTCGAGGACCGCGAGACCAAGGCCCCCTTCGACCCGGCCCGCAAGCTTCATGCGGCGATCAAGAAGGCCGCCTTCGCGCGCGGCCTCGTCTGCTATCCGATGGGCGGCACGCTCGACGGGCGCTCCGGCGACCACGTGCTGCTGGCGCCGCCCTTTATCCTGGAAGACGCGCAGGTGGAAGAGCTCGTCGACAAGCTGTCCGGCGCCATAACGGACGCCCTTGCCCATTGAGCCGGAGACACCACATGGTGCGGCGCCGCAGTCCCGCCAAGATTTTGGCAAGACTGAAGGCGGCGTGCTGTGCCGCACCGTTCCTGGTCTCGGTTGCGCTGGCGGACCAGCCCCGGCCCGCCTTGCCCGACGGCTGCCTGCCGGAGGCCGGCGCGGTCGGTCAGGCGCTTGAAGGAACGCTCCGGGCGGCGGAGCTGCGTGCAGGGGACGGTGTCGTGTATCGCCAGATCGATCTTCATATGCCGGAGGCGGCGGCGCTGCCCGGGGACGGCGTGCGGCAAATGCGCTTCTGGGCGGTCAGCGAGAAGCCCGATCGCTGGCAGCGCCGGCGCGGGCATCTTGTCGATGCCGCGACCGGGGCCTGGACCGCGCGGGATCTCGTCGGCACGGGCGTGGCGATCGCCGCCCCGGCGCTTGCGCGACCGGCCTGCTTTCCGTCACTCATGCAGGCGGAACGCGACGCCCGCGCCCGAGAGCTCGGCATCTGGAAAACGGAGCGGGTGCAGTCCGCCCATCGCCCGCGCGCGCTTGCAAGCCGGATCGGGCGGTACACGCTGGTCGCCGGCCGGGTGCTGTCGCTGGGCGAGACCCGCTCGACGCTCTATCTCAATTTCGGGCGCCGCTGGAGCCGCGACTTTACCGCAACCATCGCGATAAAAGAATTGGATGCATTCACAGCCGCCGGGGTTGACGCGAGGTCCCTTGAAGGGGCAGCTATTCGGGTGCGCGGAGTGCTCTTGCAGTCCGGCGGACCCCTCGTGGAGATCTCTCACCCCGCACAGATCGAGCGGCTCGAAACGGATGGCACGCGCCGGTGAACCTCTTTCCGTCCCTTGACGCCCTGAGCGGGCAGATGCGCCGCTGGCTCGCCGCCGGCGCGGCACTGCTGTTGCTGTCCGGCTGCCAGATCTCCGGATCCTCCCCGATCGAGATCGGAACACCGGCGCCGGGATCGCTGCGTCCGGGCCTCTCGGCCGACCTCGGCGCGCGCGAGCACCCCCGCGTGGTCGCCACCTATGGCGGCGTCTACGAGAACCGGGGCGCGGAACGGGCCGTCGCCCAGGTGGTGGGCCGGCTGGTGGAAGCCTCCGACGACCCGTCGCAGACCTATCGCATCACCATCCTGAACTCTCCGGCGGTCAATGCCTTCGCCCTTCCCGGAGGCTATCTCTATGTCACCCGCGGCCTGCTGGCGCTTGCCACCGACACCTCGGAAGTCGCCGCCGTGCTTGCCCATGAAATGGCCCATGTGACCGCCAGCCACGCGATCAAGCGCCAGGAGCGCGCCGAGGCAACCGAACTGGCCGGCCGCGTGCTCGGCAATGTGGTGCGCGACCCCGACCAGGCCCGCGCCGCGATCATGTCGTCGCAGCTTTCCTTCGCGCGCTTCTCGCAGATCCAGGAACTGGAGGCCGATGCGGTCGGCGTGCGCACCCTGGCTCGCGCCCGCTACGATCCCTTCGCCTCAGCGCGTTTCCTGACGTCGATGGGCAAATTCGCCGCCTATCAAAGCGCCCAGGGCGACCAGAGCAGCGCGCCGGATTTCCTGTCCTCGCATCCGACGACGCCAGAGCGGGTGCAGACGGCCGTGCGCGCGGCGCGTCAGGTCGGCGCCCCCGGTCTCGGCGAGCGCGACCGCGACGCCTATCTGACCAAGATCGACGGGATGCTCTATGGCGACGATCCGCTCGAGGGTTTCATTCGCGGGCGCTCGTTCCTGCACAAGTCGCTCGGCATCAGCTTCACCGTGCCCCAGGGCTTCGTGCTGGAAAACTCGCCGGAAGCCGTACTTGCCAGCAATTCCGCCGGCACGGCACTGCGCTTCGACGGCGCAGACCTGACCGACTTCGCCTCGCTTTCCGCCTATATGACCAGCGGATGGATCAACGGCCTGGTGCGCGACAGCGTGCGCGAGGACACGATCAACGGACTTCCCGCGGTCACCGCCTCGGCCGTGACGGACGGCTGGTCGTTCCGCATTGCGGTCGTACGCATCGGGCGCACCGGATACCGCTTCATCTTCGCCTCGCGCTCCGGCGGATCGGACTTCACCCGCGACTATCAGCAGACGGTGGAAAGCTTCCGCCAGCTTACGCCTACGGAACGCGCCCGCCTGCGCCCCTTGCGCATCAAGGTGATCCGCGCCGATGCCGGCGACACCCCGGAACGGCTTGCCGTCGGCATGAGTGGTGTGGAAGCCTCGCGCCGGCTGACGCTGTTCTCCATCCTAAACCAGACCCCGCCGGGCGAGGCCATTCCGGCCGGAACACCGCTGAAGCTGGTGGTGGACTGAACGGCTCAGGAAGACGGCTCAGCCGCCATCGACCTTGCGATAGGGCTGCGCCTGATAGCCGGTGAGATAGGCAAGCGATCCGAGACCGGAGGCGATCTGCTTGGCCGCGTGAAACGCCTGGCGGCGTCCGCGCTCGGGCGAGACCACGAACACGAGGCTGGCCGGAAGCTGGACGAAGATCCCGTTGAAGAGCCGGCCGAGGCCCTTGAAGAAGCTGCGCGACATCGCCGCCCCGCGCCCCGAGCGCTTCTCGTGCAGCCGCGAGATGTTTCCCGCCACCCGGAAGGTCCGGTGCAACTGCCAGCCGAGCCGCACCCGGTTGACCGGAACGAGTTCCTCCACCAGCGCCTCGGGCACCCAGACGATCTTTCCGCCGGCATCATGCACCCGCGAGAAGAAATCCGTGTCGCTGCCGCCGGTGAAGCGCATCGAGCCATCGAAATGCAGGGCGTATCCGTCGTCGCGGAACACCTTGGTGTCGACCAGCGTGTTGTGGCCCTCCGCCTTTTTCAGGACGGTTCCGGTCGGGCGCTTGTTCACCTGCGGCGCGATCATCCAGGACGGCGTTTCGGGCGGATAGGTGTAGAGCACGCGGCCGTAGTGCACCTCCGCCGGATAACGGCTCACCGCCTCGACCATAGTGGCCAGCCAGTCGGGATGCGCAACCTCGTCGTCGTCGATATAAAGGACACGGTCATAACCGTTCTCGGCGGCGAACACCCCGCAACGGTCGCGGGCGAAGGGAATGCCCAGCTCCGGCTCGAGCACATAGTGGATGGTCCAGCCGGTTTGCGCGGCGACCTCGACGGTGATCGGTCGCGAGACATCCTTGTCGTGATTCTCGACGACCACGATTTCGACCTCAACGCCATCCGGCACGCGTTGCCCGCAGACCGACATCAGGCAGCTGCGCAGCAGCTTTGGCCGTTCCCGTGTGCAGATCGCAACGCAAAGCTTCATCGTCATCTCCGGTCCCGCGCCTCGGAAGCGTTAGAAAGGGCGCTTCCGCAGTAGCCGGTTCTCACAGCAGAATCCACCCGCGCGGAAACATCTCGTCGACATAGGTGCGCCTGAGTTCCGCACGCGCGAACCACTGGCGCGGCACGATCACCTGCCGTTCGGGATTTCGCCCGAGCCAGGCGCCCCACCAGCTGAAGCTGCTGTTTGCCGTGATGTGATGTGCGCAGAGGCTCATCAGGCGCAGGTCCTGTTCGCGCGACTGGCCCTCGACCAGCGTGCGGTTCGGCCAGGCGGCGGTCAACTCCGCGGCCGCCGCGATATCGTCGGAAAACACCAGCCAGCGGGCCTCGGGAACGATCCGCGCCATCAGCGCGGCGGCGGCCTCATAATGCTCCGCGCCCAGCAGGCCGTGGGTCGCGGCCGTCTTCGCGTTGGCGGCATAATCGCCCCGGCGCACATGCACCGACACGCTCGCCGGATGCCGCGCCGCCTCCAGCAGCTCAGGCGCCATCGTCGCGTCGACGCTCTCAAGCGCAAAGAGCGCCCGGATCTCGTCCGCGCGATCGGCGAAAAACTGCTCGGACTGGAAATAGCCGGCGACATAGGTGCCGGGCTCGACCGACCAGAAGTCGTCGGCATGACACATCGCCTGCTGGAAAAAGCTCTTGCCGGGCCAGAGCTTGTAGCGCTTCTTGCCCCGCGTCGCGCCGCGATCGCGCAGGCCAGCGAAGCGGGCCCGCAAACCGGACACATCCGGACGCCAGATCTCCGGCGCGAGACCGAACAGGCCAAGGCCCAGCTCGGCATGGTCGAAATCCATCTCGAGCGGGTCGATCAGAAGCCGCGTGTCGAGCCGGCGCGCCAGCGCATGCCCCGCCGCATACTGAAACATCTGGTTGCCCAGCCCGCCCCAGATGCGCATGCAGACCGGCGGCCGCGCCGCCTCGCCCTGCGTGGATCTCCCGTTCGTGTTCGTCGCCGTCACCGTGCCAGGGCCCCTTGATCCGCGTCGCCTCGTCCCGCTCCTTGTTAGTCGCCCGCGCCGCGCGCGACAAGCACGCGCGCTCCCCACTTGAGCGAGATCAAGGCGCGCAGGGTGCTTTTGTCATTCATTGTTTCGAATATGTGGAGAGGCGAATTCTGGAGAGAGCTGGGCGCGCCATGGACCTGACTGGATTGTTCGATGCCTTCGGAGAGCCGGGAACCTCCGCGCTCGGGGGACTGGCGATCGGCATCGCCTTCGGCATTTTCGCGCAGCGCAGCCGGTTCTGCCTGCGGGCCGCCGTCATCGAGTTCGCCCGCGGCAGCATCGGGATCAAGGTCGCCGTCTGGCTCGTCGCCTTCACCTCCGCCGTCCTCATTACCCAGGCAATGCTGCAGCTTGACCTGATCGACGTTTCCGAAGCCCGGCAGTTCGCCGCCCGCGGATCTCTCTCCGGCGCCTTGATCGGCGGCGCGCTCTTCGGCATCGGCATGGTGCTCGCACGCGGCTGCGCAAGCCGGCTCCTGGTGCTCTCGGCCACCGGCAATCTGCGCGCTCTTCTCTCCGGGCTGATTTTCGCCGTCGCCGCCGAGGCCTCGATCCATGGCATCCTCTCGCCCTTGCGCGAGAAACTCGCCGGCCTGTGGACCGTGGGAGGACGCGACAATCTGGATCTGCTGCAGACGCTGGGCCTCGGAGCCGAGGCAGGGCTGGTGATCGGACTCCTCTTCGTCTGCGGCGCGGTTTTCTTCGCGGTGCGCGCCGGTCTCGGCCCCTGGGGCTGGCTCGGCGCCGCCGGCGTCGGCGCCACCGTTGCCGCCGGCTGGTGGTTCACCTACCAGATGTCCATCCAGGCCTTCGAGCCGATGACCGTCAAAAGCATGACCTTCACCGGTCCCTCCGCCGATACGCTGATGAGCGTTCTGACCCTGCCGGCCGGCAATCTTGATTTCGACATCGGCCTTGTGCCCGGCGTCTTCATCGGCGCAGCCCTTGCCGCGCTCGTTGCGCGTGAATGGACGTTGCAGGGGTTCGAGGGCGGCCGCTCGATGCGCCGCTACATGGCGGGTGCGGTGCTGATGGGTTTTGGCGGCATGCTCGCCGGCGGCTGCGCGGTCGGGGCCGGCGTTACCGGCGGCTCGATCTTCGCCCTGACGGCCTGGCTGACCCTTGCGGCGATGTGGGCGGCAGCCGGCCTCACCGACCTTGTCGTCGACCGCCTGCCAAACGCGCGGGCAACCCAGATGCAGGCGCCGCAGGCGTTTTGACGCGCACGCGCCCGCTCACCACGGGTGATCCTCGCCCCGATAGGTGAGGAAGCGTCCGCTGTCGGCAAGCGTGAGATCCCGCGTCAGCCGGTAGATGCCCGCAGCACTCTCCTCGACCGAAATATCCGCCCCGCCGCCGCCCATGTCGGTGCGTACCCAGCCCGGATGCACGGCAACGACGCAAATCCCCTCGTCGGCAAGATCGAGCGCCAGACCCTGCATCGCCTTGTTCACCGCCGCCTTGGACGAGCGATAGGCATAGCTGCCGCCGCGTGGGCGCGCCATCGAGCCCATCTGGCTGGAGATCGTCACGATGCGCGGATTTTTCGACAGGACGAGATTGGGCCGCAGCGCAAGCGCAAGCCGCATCGGACCCAGCGTATTGACGTTGACCTCGGCAAGCCAGCCGTCGAAATCGAGATCCTCAAGCGACTGATGCGCGCCCATGACGCCGGCGTTGTTGAGAAGCACATCGACCGGCCGACCCGCCAGCACATCCGCGAGCCGGGCGACCGCATCCCCATCGCCGACATCGAGCGCATGAAGCTCAAGCCGCGTGCCATGGCGGGCCTGCAGCGCCCTTAGGTCGCTCGCCGCGCCCGGGTCCCGGCAGGTGGCGATCACCTGCCAGTCGGGATCGTCGAGAAACCGGCGAACGGTCTCAAGCCCGATGCCGCGACTGGCGCCTGTGATCAAAAGGGTCGGCTGGCTCATCTGGACCTGTCTCCGCACGCTTCGAAGGCCCCATTCGCATCGCTGCCTCTGACCTTGTCAAGCCGGCGGAGCGACAGCGCGTCAGTAGCCCGACTGGCGACGGCGCAACGCGACCTGACGATTGGAGACCTCAATCGCCTGCGCCAACGTCTCGACCCCGAGCGGCGCAAGCAACTTTAAAAGCCGGCTTAAGACTTCGGCGGTGGCGAGCGCATCTCCGAGCGCCGTATGCCGGGTTTCGGGCGGAAGCGCCACCTGAAACCGCTCCGCAAGCGCATCCAGGGTGAGGCTTTCCTGCGTGCCGAAAACATGGGCCGCGAGAAGAACCGTGTCGAGCACCGGCTGATCGAAGCGCACGCCGGTCCGGTCGCTGTATTTCGACAGGAAGGTCATGTCGAAAGCCGCGTTGTGGGCAACGAGCACGCTGCCTTGCGCAAAGTCATGGAACGCGGGCAGGACGGTTTCGACGCCCGGCGCCTCCGCAACCATCTCGGCTGTGATCCCATGCACCCGGGTGGATGCAGCCGGGATCGACCGCCCCGGATTGACGAAAGAATTGAAGGTTTCCCCGCGCAGAACGCGACCGTTGACGATGCGCACCCCGGCCACCGACAGCATCTCGTCGCCGCGCGAGGGCTCCAGGCCCGTCGTCTCCGTATCGAAAACGACATAGGAGAGCGAGGCCAGCGGGGCGTCCTCGATGGCAATCGGCAGGGTCCGCGCGAAGAGATCGAAATCGTAGAATTCCGGGCGCTCCGAAACGGGAGAAAGCGCCGCGCCGGGACGGCGAAGCGCCTCCGGCGGCTTGGCGAGCGGCAGGCGGATCCGGGCGCCGCCACCCGGGGCCGAGTCGCTCCACATCTCTGTCTTGTGCCGGCTAAGGACATCGCGTCCCGAGAGGGCCGTCGCGCCGCCGCCCTCCTCCAGCGGCTCGTCGAGCCAGCTGTCCAGCACCGATGCCGGCACCGGCGCGCCGGCGAAGACGATGTCGAGGCAGGCGCGCGCGCCCTCGTCCCTCAGCGACAGCGTCACGCTGTCGAGCCTCGCATGGACGGCGATCCGGTTCACCATCCGGTCGGCCAGTTCGACGATCGACGCGCTGTCGCACAGGACCCAGCAGGCATCCCCCGCCGTCACGATCTCAAGGTCGCGGCCTTCCGAGCGCCTCGCGGCGATACAATCCGTGAGCGTCGGCGAATAGACCTCCGCCATCGGCCAGGCGCCGGCAAGCAGATCGCCGGCCACCTGGTCGAGCCGGTCGAGCCGGCCCGCAAGCTCGCGGGTCTCCCCGCAGACGATCCCGTCGAAGCGAGCTCGGTCCTCCGGCGCCAGATCGGCTCGCCGCAAGAGCACCTCGCAGGCGGCGGCGAGGGCCGCGATCCGCTGACGCATGTCCCGGGTGACGTCATGCAGCAATCGGTCGCGCCAGATCCCGGCGGCAAGTTCGTCGGTCACCGCGTCGAAGCTCGCGACATATCCGATCGGCGATGCGCCATCGGCGTCCAGGATCAGCGTCATGCGCCCGCGCAGGCTGTCGCGCCCGTCGAGGGTCGCGGTGAGAAACGGCGTCGACAGGCCATCGGGATGCGCGACATGGCGTCCGGAGCGGACCCGCCGCATCAGCCGTTCAAGCGTGTGGTGCAGCGGCTGGGCGCGAACCAGACCAGTCAGCTTGCGCTCAAGCCCGAGCCCTTTTCCCTGAACATCGTGATCGAGCAACGCCTGGGCATGGCGGTTGTAAAGCAGCACATTGTGATCCGGCGTGCAGATCACCACGCCCTGCCGCAGGTCCCGGAGCACGGCTTCCAGACGGCTTTTCTCCCGCTCCGCATCCGCGACCGCGCGCGACACCGATGCATCGGTGTCCCGCCGCGCCTCGGCAAGCGCCTGCGCTGCCTCCTGCATCGCCGGTGCGAGCAGCCCGAGATAGCGGCCCGTCCCGGTCGCGACCACGGGCGCTGCATCGGCATGAACGCTGGCCCGCAACTGCGCGCCGAGGCGCATCAGGGGACGCGCGACATGGTCGTCGAACTTGAGCCAGACCCAGAGCGCCAGGCCGCTGATCGCGAACGTCGAGACGAGGCCGGCGAGCACGATCCGGTCGAGCGCGATGCCGCCGGATTCCGCCGAAAGGAACAGGAACGCCAGAGCCGCGCCAACCGTGGCCGAGCCGCCGAGCGCGATCAGCGCGAAAAACAGGAAAACGCGCAGCCTGAGGCTCCAGTTCTCCACGCCCCGCCTAGCCATCGGCCTGGCCCCCTCCCGGGCGCGAAGGTGCAATCAGGTTGTGGATCGCATCCAGCAGGTCGCCGCAGCAAAACGGCTTGCCGAGATAGGCGTCAGCGCCGAGCGCCAGCCCCTTTTCGGCATCGATGTCGCGGCCGCAGTCGCTGGTCATCACCAGCGGCGTCGCGCGGGTCTGCGCGCGCGCGCGGATTTCCTGGCACAGGGCATGGCCGGTCGCGTCGGGCAGGGCGGTGTCGAGCACGATCAGATCGGGCGTTTCGCGCGCCAGATGCGCCCGCGCGGCTCGCGCATCCGGCGCAAGCGCCACCTGAAACCCCGCACCCGCGATCAGCTCGGCCCAAAGGCCGGCGAGCGTCGTCTCGTCCTCGATGATCAGCATCCGCGGTGTCACTGGCCTCTCCTCCCCGGCGCCATAGTGCCTGCTGGTTGCATGACGTTCCAGAACGCCGTTCGTCTATACGTGGCAGCCCGCAGGCGCACGACACGTCTTGCAGGCCATGACAAGGACGGCGCGGTCCTCTATGACGGCGCGAGACGACAAAGGCACAAGGACGATTTTCCTCATGACCGACCAGATCGCGCCGTTCCTCGGGACCTGGATCCTGGATCTCGACGAAAGCGAATTCGACCAGAGCGACCTGCCGAAGGCAGGGCGCTGCACGATCGAGGAGGAATTCGGCCTGGTGTGCATTCGCATGACGCTGATCACGGCGGACGGCGAAACGCTGGAAGGCGAGATCACCGGGGTTCCGGGCGGCGCCGGGCAGCGCCTCACCGAAAGCGGTCTGGCCGACAGGCTATACCTGTTCTTCGAGGACGCCCGGACCCTCACCTCTCAGGCCAAGCGGGGCGAGCAGGTGCTGATGACGGCACGGCGCCTGCTTTCCGAAGACGGCCGCAGCATGGAGATCGAACAGACGGTGGAAGTGCCGGGCGAAGGTCCGGTGGTGAACACCGGTATCTATCGCCGCGCCCACTAACGCGGGCTCAGAAGAGACCCGGCCAGCGCGCCAGCGCCAGCACGCCGAACCAGCAGACAAGCGAAATGAGACCGGCGGTGCGAAAGCGGGAAATCGTTCCGCGCGAATCGACCTGGTCGAGCAGGCGCCAGGCCGGCACGAGACGCAGGGCGAGCGCATTCACGCCGGCAAGCGCGATCAGCGCCATCTTGGCCTGAAACGCCGGGACGGCGGCTATGGCGAAGGGCCGCTGCGACAAAAGCGCAAGCCCGCTGAGCACGGCGATGATAAGGCCCGCAAGGGCAACCGGCGACAACACCCGCCGGACGTCGCCGAGGGCCGCCGCCTTCCAGAAACCGAGCAGCCGGAGGTTCATCGGCACGAGCGCGCCGACCAGCAGCATCGCGCCGAACAGATGCAGCGTCACCGCCGCGCCTTGCGCGAAGGGCGAGGCGGCCAGCATCCGTGCCGCCGGCAGGGCGCTCAGCCATTCCAGAAAAGGCGCGATGATGTCTGTCGGCATGAAGGCTCCCGCGAGCACGCGTCTGACCTCTCATAGACTGATTCCCGCGCCCGTGGCGAGGCGACCGACACACGCGTGCAAGGATTTCGCTTGCAACCTGTGGCAGGATGATTACCTCAGTATGGTTCAACAATCCCGCCCGCTTTCCTCCGCACAAGAAAGGACCGCAGCCCCGATGGACATCCTTCCCTTCGTGCCGGCCCGCCACGCGCGCGACGCGGTCGGGATCTATGTGCAGGCGCTGTTCCAGAAACTTCGGCCCTTTTTCGGGACGGCGGAACAAGCCATCGACTTTCTGGCGCCGCATCTGCGCTCCGACCGGGCGATCGTTGCGGTGGACGGGGGACGACTGCTCGGCGTCGCCGGCTTCAGGATGGACGGCACGGGCCTGTTCGAGCCAGGATGGTCCGACTTTCGCAGGTCCTACGGCTTCTTCGGCGCCGCAGTGCGCGTGGCGGGTCTCTCCCTTCTGGAGAAGCCGGAGGATGACAGGACGCTGGCGATGGATGGCATCGCCGTCACAGGCGCGGCACGTGGCCGGGGCGCCGGAACGGCGCTGCTGGCGGAGATCTGCTGGATCGCCCGGACCAGCGGACGGCACGCGGTGCGGCTCGACGTGATCGACACCAACCCCCGGGCGCGCGCGCTCTATGAGCGAAACGGCTTCGTGGCCGGAAAGGTGACGCAGCTTGGCCCGCTCTCGCGGCTGTTCGGATTTTCCACCGCAACCGCAATGGTGAAGCGACTGGCCCCGTGCGACCCCGGCCCCGTCGCGGCCAGTGAGATCCGGCGCGAGGCGCAGAATGGCGCGGATTGAATCGGGCATCTCGGAAAATCTCGACCGTGGCGCGCTTGCCGTCGTCTTTCTTATGGTGGCGGTCTTCGGTCTGGCGCAGGGGCTCACCTACCCCTTGCTGTCGTTCATCCTGGAACGTCAGGGCACGCCGGCCTGGCTGATCGGCGCCAACGCAGCAACCATGGCGGTCGGCCTGATCGTCTCCGCCCCGCTGATCCCGGGCCTTGCCATTCGCTTCGGCGCGGCGCGTCTCGCCCTTGCCTGTGCGCTTGCGCTTGCCGTGCTCTTCGCGGTGATCGCGACCTGGCAGTCGCTCTCGGTCTGGTTTCCGGCCCGCTTCCTGCTCGGCGTGGCGATCAACGGCCTTTATATCTCGAGCGAGACCTGGGTGAACCAGATGGCGCCGGACCGCATTCGCGGACGGCTGCTCGGCTTCTATGCCACCTCGCTTGCCGGCGGTTTCGCGCTCGGCCCGGCGATCCTCGCACTAACCGGCACGCAGACCCTCACGCCCTTCCTGCTGTGCATCGGCGTGGCCTTCGTCTGCGCCGGCCTGATCTGGTCGATCCGCGAGCGCCTGCCGCGCTTTGCCTCAGGCGACAGCGGCTCGATCCGCCAGGTGGCGCCGCTGATCCCCTTCCTGCTGGCGGTGACCGGCATCGCGGCCGCCTTCGATCAGGCGATCCTGACGATGTTTCCCGTCTACGGCCTCAGCAACGGGCTGGACGAGCCGGCGATTGCAACGGCTCTGGCTGTGCTGATCGTCGGCAACATCCTGTTTCAGGTGCCCATCGGCACGCTGGCCGACCGCTGGGGCACCGGGCGCATGATGGCGCTTCTCTGCCTGCTCACCATCGCCGGCGCGGCCCTGCTGCCGCTCCTGATCACACAGCCTGTCGCGCTCTGGGCGATGCTCTTCGTCTGGGGATCGGCCGCCTACGGCATTTATACCATCGCGCTGATGGAACTCGGCCGCCGCTTCACCGGCGCGATGCTGATCTCGGGCAACGCCGGTTTCGCGGTGATGTGGGGCGTCGGCGGTTTCGCCGGCCCGATGGCCTCGGGCATGGCGATCGACATCGCCGGGCCGCATGGCCTGCCGCTTCTCCTCGGCGCCGCCTATGTGGTGTTGCTTGTCGTGACCTTGTTGCGGCGGGCACCGGCCCGCGCCGGAGCCCGCCTGACCTCGTGACCCCGAACGATCAGTGACCGGCGGCAAGCGCGCCCTGGCGCCGGGGATCGGCCGCGCCGGCAAGCCCGCCCTCGACCGCCATGATCGACTGCGTCGACCCCATCACCGGCTTCAGCGCAATGCTGTGGCCCTTTTCCGCCAGAAGCTTCAGCGTATCGGGCGAAAAGCCGTCCTCGACCCGCAGCTCGTCGGGGAGCCACTGGTGGTGCATGCGCGGCGCGGCACTCGCCTCTGCGATATTCATCCCGTGATCGACCACATTGAGGATGATCTGCAGGACCGTGGTGATGATCCGGCTGCCCCCCGGCGACCCGGTGGCCAGCACGAACTTACCGTCGCGAAACACCAGCGTCGGGCTCATCGACGACAACGGCCGCTTGCGCGGAGCGACTGCATTGGCCTCTCCGCCGATCAGCCCGTAGGCGTTGGGCACGCCGGGTTTTGCCGAGAAATCGTCGAGCTCATTGTTGAGCAGGATGCCTGTCCCTGTCGCCATCATGCCGACGCCATAGGAAAAGTTCAGCGTATAGGTGTTGGACACGGCATTGCCGGCGGCATCGACAACGGAAAAATGCGTCGTCTCGTTGCTCTCGTAGGACTGGGGGCCACCAGGCGCGATCTCCGATGCAAGCGCCGCACGTTCGGGGTTAAAATCGGCCATGCGCTCCAAGGCATAGGCCTTCGATGTCAGCCCCTTGACCGGTACGTCGACGAAATCCGGATCGCCAAGAAATTTCGAACGGTCGGCATAGGCGCGCTTCATCGCTTCCGCCATGACATGCAGCGTCGCCGCCGCTCCCGCGCCAGAGTCCGACAGCGCGTGCGGCTCCAGCATGTTGAGGATTTCCACGATATGCACCCCGCCGGAGGAGGGCGGCGGCATCGAGGCGATCTCATATCCGCGATAGGTGCCGGTGACGGGTTCCCGCCAGATTGACCGATAGGCCTTCAGGTCCTCCACCGTCATCGATCCCCCGGCCTCCTGGACCCGCGCGGCAATCGCCTCGGCGACTGCCCCCTCGTAGAAGCCGGAAGGACCGGTCTCGGCGATCGCTTCCAGCGAGGCGGCAAGCGCGGGCTGGCGCAGGAGGTCGCCCGGCTCAAAAAACCCGCCATCGGCCTTGTAGAATACCGCCCTTGCATCCGGGTCCTTGGACAGGCGCGGGAACGAGCGCTTCAACGACTGCGAGAGGTCGTCGGAAACCGGAAAGCCGTTGCGGGCAAGCGCGATTGCCGGTGCCACCAGCTGCGCGAAGGAAAAGGTCCCGCTGCCGAAGCGCTCATGCGCCGCCGCAAGGCCCGCGACCGTGCCGGGCACGCCGACGGCAAGGCCGGAAAAGCGCGACTTCTTGCTGTCGGCATTGCCGTCGGCGTCGAGGAACATGTCCTGGAAGGCGCCGGCAGGCGCGGTCTCGCGGTAGTCGAGCGCCAGGGTCTCGCCGCTTTCGGCCATGTGAACCATCATGAAGCCGCCGCCGCCGAGGTTGCCGGCACGCGGCAGGGTGACGGCAAGCGCAAAGCCCGTGGCGACCGCGGCATCGACCGCATTGCCGCCGGCCGCGAGGATGTCGCGCCCGACACCCGTGGCGATCGCCTCCTGGCTAGATACCATGCCCGAGCGCGCGATCACCGGATGGAACCGGTCGTCGCCCGAGAGGATGGGCGTCGCCGCCGGTTCGGCTGTCTGCGTCCATCCCGTTCCGGCGCCTGCGATCTGGCCGGCAATGGCCAGACCGAGGACCGCCAATGTCTTCACCATCCGAAAGGTCATCTCGAAACATCCTTCAACAAACCGAAATTGCACGTCACAGTCTGTTCCCGATTGCCGCCTGCCGCTACCCTTGTTTCTCGTCACCCGAACAGAAAGGCCCGTCATGACACTGCAGCGACGTTCACAGCGAGCCACCCTCCGGCGCCATGCGATCATGGGGAGTGCCCTGATGGCGCTGTCGGCGGCGCTCCCGGCGTCGCCGGTCCGGGCCGGCGATGCGGCGGCCGGGCTGGAGATCGCCCGCACCTGGTGCGCCGCCTGCCATATCGTCGACGAGACCCAGCAAAGCGGCAGCGCGGCGGTGCCGACCTTCGCCGAAATCGCAGGCCGGCCCGATTTCGACGAAAAGACGCTCGGCGAATTCCTCGCCGACCCGCATCCCAAGATGCCGGACATGTCGCTGACGCGCGGCGAGATCGACAACCTCGGCGCCTATATCGCGCAGCTTGCGCCCTGACGCATCACAAACGAAAACGGCCGGGCACAGGGCCCGGCCGCACTCACTCGACTGTTCGCTTCGGATGATCAGGCAGCTGCCTTCTTGGGCTGGATCAGACCACGATTGACCAGAAGCTCGGCGATCTGGACAGTGTTCAGCGCGGCGCCCTTGCGCAGGTTGTCGGCGACGACCCACAGGTTCAGGCCGTTTTCCACCGTCGCGTCCTCGCGGATGCGGCTGACATAGGTCGCATCCTCGCCGGCGCTCTCATACGGGGTCATGTAGCCGCCGTCCTCGGTCTTGTCGATGACCAGCACGCCGGGCGCCTCGCGCAGGATGTCGCGCGCCTCGTCGGCGCCAAGCGGCTTCTCGAACTCGATGTTGACGGATTCCGCGTGGCCGATGAACACCGGAACGCGAACGGCGGTGCAGGTGACCTTGATCGACGGATCGATCATCTTCTTGGTCTCGGCCAGCACCTTCCATTCTTCCTTGGTGTAGCCGTCTTCCATGAAGACATCGATATGCGGAATGACGTTGAAGGCGATCCGCTTGGTGAATTTTTCCGGCGTGATCGGGTCGTTCACGAAGACCGCGCGGGTCTGGTTGAACAGCTCGTCCATCGCGTCCTTGCCGCCGCCGGAGACCGACTGATAGGTCGAGACGACGATGCGCTTGATCCGGGCGGCGTCGTGCAGCGGCTTCAGCGCCACGACCAGCTGTGCCGTCGAACAGTTCGGGTTGGCGATGATGTTCTTCTTGCGAAAGCCCTCGACCGCGTCGGCATTCACTTCCGGCACGATCAGCGGCACATCGGAATCGTAGCGCCAGGCCGAGGAGTTATCGATGACGACGCAGCCCTGCGCCGCGATCTTCGGCGACCATTCCTTGGACACCGTGCCGCCGGCGGACATCAGGCAGATGTCGACATCGGAGAAATCGAAATGATCGATCGCCTGGCACTTCAGTGTCTTGTCGCCGAAGGACACATCGACGCCCTGCGAGCGACGCGACGCGACGGCGACGACTTCGCCGGCGGGAAAGCCGCGCTCCTCGAGAATGTCGAGCATTTCACGGCCCACGTTGCCGGTGGCTCCTACGACGGCGATCTTGTAAGACATTTTCTTCATGTTCCTTTGTTGCGGCTCCCCGGTCCGGGAATGCGCGCGACATGCGCGCATCCTCTCGGTCTCACGTCCCCCGGAGACCCCGGGAAGCGCGGGTCACGAGGGCCGTTAGACGGTCGTTTTGCGGGATGTCGTCGTGCGCGTGTCGCGCGGCATGCGAACCATGGGCGTTCGAGCGGCGTCCGCGCGCAACATCGCGGCCGCGACAGAGGTCGCGGAGCGGAGCGAGGCGGACATTGAGCTGCGGTCGAACATCGGATCCCGGCGTTGAGCGGTTGCGCGAAGTGGCTTTTAAATGACGTTCCCGCCCCGAAATGTCAAGCTGACGCGCAAATCCCGGAGGCCGAGGCGCCTCA
>PARB01000088.1 GCA_002709505.1 Paracoccaceae bacterium
AACGCGGCCGTGCTCGCCCTCAGGATCGGCAGCAAACGCCCGCGCCCCGGCACCGGTGACACCGACATGCCCCTTCCCCTCGCCGCAGCGGAGTAAGACAATGGACAACCGCGATTTCTTCGACGTCGTTGTGGTGGGAGGCGGGCCGGCGGGCGCAACCGCCGCGCAGGCTCTTGCGCTGGAAGGCCACTCAGTGCTGATGATCGACCGGGAGGGCCGGATCAAGCCCTGCGGCGGCGCCATTCCGACGCGGGCGATCCGCGACTTCAACCTGCCGATGGAGCAACTGACCGCGAAGGTCCATTCGGCCCGCATCATCGCACCGAGCGGCCACAATGTCGCAATGGACATCGGCGACATCGGATATGTGGGCATGGTCGACCGCGATCTGTTCGACCCCTTCCTGCGGGCCCGCGCGGTCGAGGCCGGCGCGGTGCAGCTCACCGGAACCTTCAAGACGCTGGCGCGCAATCGGGACGGCACGGTGACCGTCAGCGTCGCGCACGGCGAGAAAGCCGGCGAGTTGCGCCACATTACGACACGCTGCGTGATCGGGGCGGATGGCGCGAATTCCGCCGTGCGGCGGAGCGTCTTCGGCCCCAAGCGCAAACCGCCCTACGTCTTTGCCTATCACGAGATCGTGGAATCACCCGAAGCGCCGGACCCGGAGCTGTTTCGCGCCGACCGCTGCGACGTGATCTATGACGGCCGGATCTCGCCTGACTTCTACGGCTGGGTGTTTCCCCATGGCCGACACACCTCGATCGGCTGCGGCTCGGCGGTCAAGGGCCACAGCCTGAAAGCCGCGACCCGCGCCTTGCGCGAGGCCGCCGGCCTTGGCGAGGCGCGCACGGTGCGCGAGGAAGGCGCCCCGCTGCCGCTCAAACCGATGCGGCGCTGGGACGACGGCCGCAACGTCGTATTGGTCGGCGATGCCGCCGGCGTTGTCGCGCCCTGTTCGGGGGAAGGCATCTATTACGCCATGCTGAGCGGCCAGATCGCTGCGGAGGCCATCGGCCAGATGTTCGCCAGCAACTCGGCCAAAGCCCTCGCCAGCGTGCGCAAGCGCTTCATGCGCGAGCACGGCATGGTGTTCTTCACGCTCGGGATCATGCAGTCGATCTGGTACGGAAGCGACAAGAGACGCGAGCAATTCGTGAAGATGTGCGCCGATCCGGACGTGCAGCGCCTGACCTGGGAGAGCTATCTGAACAAGAAGCTGGTGCGGCGCGAGCCGATGGCCCACCTCCGGGTCGCCATCAAGGATATCCGGCAGCTGCTCGGCATTCCGGCCCGCGTCTAGGCCGGCGATGACCGCGGCACTCCAGCTTCTCGACAGCCTGACGCAAAGCGGCGCGATTGCCCTGATCGCGCTCGGCGTCCTCCTTCTGGAACTCGGCGTGATCGCCATCGCCATTCGCAAGGCATCCCTGCGCCGTTCCCTGCTGCTGAACGGGTTTTCGGGGATCGCCCTGATGGGGGCGCTCTATCTTGCGCTCACAGGCAAGGGCGGCGTGCCGATCGCTCTGTGCCTGGCAGCGAGCCTCGCCGCGCATCTCTTCGACCTGACGGCGAGGCTGAGGTCCTCGCAAGACGGCTGACGCAACAGCGCCGGGCGCCTGTCGCGACAGGGGCCCGGCGCGTGCCGGTTCCGGCTCGATCCACGAGTGACTTGCCGTCATGGCCCGCAGGCCGCTCAGTGTCAGTTCGCAGGCGGGTCGTCCGGCTTGGCCGACGGCTTCTCGGTCGATGGATCGGTGGCCCCGTCAATGGGCTTGTCGGCGGGTTTACCAACCTCGCCTTCCGACCAGGCGGCGTTCAACCGGTCATAGGCATTGGCGAAGCCGGTCTTCAACTCCTGCCAGGCGTCCGCGGTTCCCGCCTGAAGCGCACCGAACCGCTCGCCGAGCGTGTTGCGCGCCGCGCGCAGATCCGCGAGCTGAGCCTTGGCGGTTTCGCGTGCCTGTTCGCTCATCTCGTCCCAGCCCTCGCGTAAGGCATCGGCCCGACGCTCGATTTCGGCGTCGAGCTCGGTCATCGCCTCACGCGCGGCGGCGACAGCCTGGTCGCGTTCCTGCGCACTGTAGTCGGCAATCGCGTCCATTGCCTGCGAGACCTTCGCGCGAACCTCTTCCGAGGTCGTCAGGCTCTTGTCCTGGTCCTGCGCGGCAGCGACGCCGGCAGGCAGTGCGACAAGTCCGGCAAGGGCAACAACGCGAAGCGATTTCATCACCTTCATGTCAGATCCTTTCCCGATCAGGAGGGCTGGAAAATGCGCAAGACGCGTCAAGGCGCTTACTTGAACCGCGACATGGCGGAATCCACCGCATCGCCCAGATTCTTCCAGGCCTTTTCATAGCCGGCCTTCATGTCGCTCCACGCATCGTCACCGGCGGCGCGCAGCTCCTTGAGCTTGGCCTCCGCTTCCTCCTGATGCGCCCGGAGCTTTTCGATTTCGCGCTCATACTGGATACGGGCATCGGCGTTGGCTTCATCGGCTTTCGCCCTCAGCTTGTCGATCTCCGCATTCCACTGGTCGAGCTGCGCCTTGGTCTTGTCGATATAGGCGTTTTTGTCTGCCATCTGTCTGGCTCCTTTCAATCGCCGGCGATCCGGGTGGTGCGACCCTCCGTCCGGGTCCGCTCGAACGCGGACGCCGTTCCGATGTCAGGCCATGCCCGAACCGCCACAGGGATGGGGTGTACATGCCGCCCGCATTCAGAGGCGGTGTCTGGCATGTTCGGGTTCTGGCATCCCGCGGACGGGATGCGCGCTCAGCCGGCGCGTGCCGGCACTTGATCCGGATTGAGCCGGATCATTCGGTAATTGAGATAGCCCGCCGTCATAACCCAGAGCGCATAGGGCACGAACAGAACCGCCGCCAGAACGGAAACCATGCTTGCCGCGACCATGAAGGCAAAGATCGACGCGAGCAGCGCGCCGATGTCCATCAGCGCGAAATCCATGCGGCGCATCCCGAAGAAAAGCCACGACCACGCCGCATTGAGCACGAGCTGGGCGCCCCAGATCACCATTGCAAGGCCAAGGCCCTCGGCGGAAAACACCAGCCAGCCGGCAAAGGCAATCATGATGTAGAGCACTGTCCAGACGACCGGAAAAACCCAGTTTTTCGGCGTCCAGTCAGGACGCTCCAGGCTGTCATACCAGTCTCCCGGCTTGAAGATCGCTCCGCTGGAAGCGGTCGCAAACACGAGCAGCACGATGATGGCCAGCGTCATGGGATCCTTCCAGAGAGGTTGCGATGAGCCTTGCCGCGCGAGCATTCTGCCCTCGCGTTCGTGATCCTAACACGCAATCGGGATGAAACGGTACTCGGGAACCCAAGCGTTCGTTTTCAAGCGGTTAGCGGACGTTTGCCGCCCCGTCCGCCGCCTTTGCGGGCGATTGCGCGCCACTGATAGATGATGATTGAAAGGCCGACGATCAAGGGGATGCTCCAAAGAACCGGGTTCAGAGCGATCTCGGGCATCAGGCGAACGGCGCCGAAAGCGAAGAACGCCGTGTAGACGGAGATGCCGGCTCCCACCAGGGCCTTGACGTGCTCCTTGAGCCAGCCGAGCGGGTGCGGCCGGGCGCGATAAAGATAGAAGAGATTGGTCGCCACCGTCGCAAAGCCGATGCCTGAAATCCCGATCATCAGCGCTTCGCCGATCAAAATTCCCTGCGCCACGCAGTTGATCGCCAGCGCCGCGAGGAGCCCCTGGAGAAGCAGGTTAACCGGCGTTCGCATCGCGACGCGGTCGCGCTTCAAGGTGATGCAGAGCCAGCCGTACCAGGCGAGATTGACGGTCAGAACCGCCAGATAAAGCATCATCCAGCCGAAGATGCCGCGCACGAAGGCCGCATCCGGCAAATGCGGATGGGTTTCCAGAGGGGCGATCAGGGTGGCGATGCTGATGCCGACCGCAGCCGCTCCGGTCGCGAGCATGGAAAAGGTGAATATGCGTCCGAACCGCCGGTGGGTGTCGCCGCCCTTGCGCCCCGCCACAGGCACCCAGAAGGCAACGAGCCCGGTGGCGCCGGTCACGATATGGGCAATCACGAAAGCCTCGAACACCCAGATCATCGCAGTCCCCGCCACCAGTCATGTCACGATCATATTACATATTTGATCGTCATGAAATATGGACTACGCTTGAATTGGTCGTCCGCATCGTTCCCGAGGCCGCCCTTGTACGCGCCCCCCCGCACCCGCTCCCTGCCCTCCCTCCTTGCGCTCGCGCGCTGCGTCTGGCGGGGCGATGGCGACCTGCTCGGCCTGCTTCCGGCCGCGGCCTATCGCACGGCCATCGGGCCGCTCGGCTATTCGAGACGTTCCACCGTGATCGTCAACGACCCGGACCTCGTCCTCCATGTGCTGAAGGACCCGGAGCAGATCTTTCCCAAAAGCGACCTGATGGTCGGCGCGCTGGAACCGCTCGTCGGCGATTCCATCTTCGTGTCCGCCGGCGCGCGCTGGCGGCGGCAAAGGGAGATGATCGATCCGGCCTTTTCCCACATCCGGCTGAACCGCGCCTTCACCGCCATGCAGGCCGCCGTCGACGCCTATGAGGCCCATCTGGACCAGGTGGCGGGCGAAGGCAGCCCCATCTCCCTCGATCTCGCGATGAGCCACCTGACGGCGGATATCATCACCCGGACGGTGTTTTCGACGCCGCTGCAGTCACAGGTCGCCCATGACGTGTTTTCCGATTTCGCCGCGTTCGAGCGGCATGTGGCGCATGTGAAACTGTCGCGGCTGATCTTCGACCCCGCCTTCGCCCCCGTCGCCCAGCCGCCGGAGGTGCTTGCCGCCTGCACCCGCATCCGCTGGCATCTGGGCGAGATGATCGACACCCATCTGGCCGCCGGCGCCTCCTACGACGACATCGCCTCGGCGGTGATCGGCGCGCGCGGCCCGCAGGCCGGGACCGGCACCGGCTTTACCCGCGAGGAACTGATCGACCAGCTCGGCGTGTTCTTTCTGGCCGGACACGAGACGACCGCCAGCGTGCTTACCTGGGTGTTCTTCATTCTCTCCATCCGCCCGGATATTGCCGCGAAGGTGCGCGCGGAGGTGGAGGCCTTCGCCGGCGCGGGGCCGATCGACATCGACGCCACCAAGAGACTTGCCTACACGCGCCAGGTGTTTCGCGAGACCTTGCGGCTCTATCCGCCGATCACCTTCCTGCCGCGCGTCGCGATGGCCGACACGCGCCTTGGCGGGTGCCGGATCAGGCGCGGCGCGCTGATCATGATCGCGCCCTGGGTCATCCACCGCCACCAGGCGCTTTGGGACAAGCCCGACGCGTTCGATCCCGAGCGGTTTTCGCCGGAGCGCGAGGCAAAGATCCGTTACGGCAGCTATCTCCCCTTCGGCCTCGGCCCGCGCATCTGCGTCGGGGCGGCCTTCGCGCAGACGGAGAGCGCGCTGATCCTTGCCCGGCTCCTGCGCCGTTTCGACTTCGAGCCGCTTGCGCCCGAAAAAGTTCGCCCGGCCGCAAGGCTCACCACCCGTCCCGCCGATCAGGTGATGGTGCGGGTCACGCGACGCGGCTAGGTCCCGGCGCCGGACCAGAGAATGTCCTCGGTCGCAGTCTCGCCCATCGACTTTCCCTTGAAAACCGCCGGCACGAGGATCGGGTAGGAGGTGAAGGTCATCGTCGGGAAGACCAGGGGATCGCGCGGGTCCCAGGTGACATCGCGGGCCTCGCGCATCGCGCGCCATTTCCTGCCCCGCTCCCGCCCGTTGAACATGGCGGCCTGCCATTCGATCAGGCAGGGATAGAATTGCTGCATCAAGGTTTGCGGGCGAAAGCGAACCGGCCCGCCGGCGTCAGGCTCGGCGATCGCCCGCGCAACATCCTCGGCTTCGAGAAAGTGGAAAGTGAATGCCGCTGGTCACCCGCGGATTGCACTCGATCGCCCGCACCCGACCGGCATCGTCCTCGACGAAATCGAAGGACGCGAAGCCGCTGTATCCGGTTTTCCGGGCGAAGCTTGCAACGAAGTCCGCAATGCCGGCATGCTCGCCCAGCCGCTCGAAACACACCGCCACCGTGCCGCTCATGACCACGCCGCGGTAGACGCTGGTGACCAGCACCCGCCCCGCGCGGAGCATCGAAAAACTGCTCAGCAGCCTGCCGTCGAGGCGCTCCTGCACCACCAGATCCCGACGCGCGCCGCGCTCCGGCAGGGGCGTCCCGGCCGCATGCATCGAAACGCCCAATCCGGCACAGGAATTGGCGGGCTTGAGGACATAGGCACGATCCGCCGCAAGCGTCTCGCCCGCGTCGCTGTCAGCCGGATGCGTCTCCGGCACCGGCAGACCGAGCGCCCGCATCTTGCGCGCAAACGTGAGCTTGTCATGAAGTTCGATCAACGCGGCCCGAGGCGGAGCATAGAGACGAACGCCGGCAGCGAGCCCCTCCGCCAGACCGGCCACATGCAGGGTTTCCTCGGAAACCGGGACGATCAAATCGATGCGCTCGCGCTCGATCACCTTGCGCAGATCGTCGAGGTAGCCATCAGGATCGCGCGCCGGCGCCCTGACGCGCAGCGATTTCGAAACCATCCGCGACGCCCGACACAAATGCCAGGCGAAGGGCTCGGCAACGACCACGCGCCAGCCCAGCGCATGAAACCCCCGCGCGAGATCCAGAGATTTGGGCATCCGCCCCAAGGTGAGCAGAACGGTCTTCGACATGCCCCGATGCTAGGACAAAATCCGGCTGCGGTGTATCGCCGACGCATGCTCCGCTCGACGCGGACCATGGATGCGCCATATTCGGGACTCAGGCGCGGAACGTCGCGCCGCAGCATCGCGGTGACACCATGTTCAAGACTTCAGCAAAAACCATCCGCGCGGTCGTGGCCTCGGCCGCCGTCCTCACCCTGTTCGGCTTGCCCGCTCAGGCCCGACCCGACACAAGGACCATGACCTGCGCGCAGGCGCAGGATCTGGTGAAGCGCTCGGGCGCCATCGTGCTGTCGACGGGGCAATACACCTATTCGCGCTTCGTCGCCGACAGGCGCTATTGCGGCCACTACGAGATCCTGCGGCCGAGCTATGCGCCGACGCGCGACACCGCGCAATGCCCTGTCGCCTATTACTGCGAGCGCGTCGTGCGGCCGCGCAACTGAGAGCCGGACCGGGGCCGAAAGCGCGCGTCTAGATCGCCGCGCGCGCCGGCTGAGCGGCCGTCTGGCAATCGAGATCCGTCAGGGTGACGATACGGTTTCCGCGCAGGTCGTTGACGCAGACGATAAAGCCCTGCTCCTCCATATGGGTGAGCAGCCAACGTGCACGCCCCTTGGACCGGGTGCCATAGGCGGTCGCGATCTCGGCGTCGTCTGGACAGGGCCGGCCTTCCAGCGCGGATTTGGCAAGCAGCAGATAGACCCCGCGCATCTCCTCCGGCAGGCTTTGCGCGACGTTTTCGGCCGACGACCAAACTTGCGGATCGATCTCGCTGCCGTTGACCCCGGCGCGGGCCAGCGCGACCCGCTGGCGAAACGCCGCAAGATCGGGCGGACGGCCCGGAAGCCGCGCGATGCGGCAGCGCACCTGGAAATCCTGATAGAGTGCGGCAACCGGCTGGAACGCCGCCTCGCTGTCGTCGAGCAGCTCGGCGATCACCGCGTCAACGGCCTGCTCCCAGGCCTCGCGGTCCATCGGTTCCGCTTCGACGGTTTCCCGCGCCACGGCCTGCCGGTTCAACCGCTCCAGCACATCGGCTGCCGGGACCGGCTGCGCGACGACCGGCTTTTCGGCCGCGCGACGCTCCGATCCGCTGGCCGGCTGGAACAGAAGCTCCTGAAGCTCCTCCGGGCGCCCTTCGGGCAGGGGCGTCAGCTTGGGACCGCCGCCGCGCCCGACGGTTTCCACCGGACCGATGCGCACCGTCATCGGCCGGCGCGACACCGCCGGCCCCAGCGCCACGAAATGTCCGCGTTCGAGGTTGCGGAAGGCCTCGGCCTGGCGCTTCTCCATGCCCAGCAGGTCGGCGGCGCGGGCCATGTCGATGTCGAGAAAGGTGCGACCCATGAGAAAGTTGGAGGCTTCGGCTGCGACATTCTTGGCGAGTTTCGCCAGGCGCTGCGTGGCGATCACGCCGGCAAGCCCGCGCTTGCGGCCGCGACACATCAGGTTGGTCATCGCGCCGAGCGCGACGCGCCGCGCCTCTTCCCCGGTGTCGCCGGACGCGGAGGGTGCAAACAGTTGCGCCTCGTCGACGACGACCAGGACCGGGTACCAGTGGTCGCGCTCCGCATCGAACAGCGCGTTCAAAAAGACGGCCGCCGCCTTCATCTGCCGGTCGGGCTCCAGTCCCTCCAGATTGAGGACGACGGAGACCCGATGCGCGCGCACCCTGGCCGCAATCACGGCAAGATCGCGCTCGCTGCCGGCAGCATCCACGACCACATGACCGAAGCGGTCGGACAGGGTCACGAAGTCGCCTTCGGGGTCGACCACCACCTGCTGCACCCAGGCAGCGCTTTGCTCCAGCAGCCGGCGCAAAAGGTGCGACTTTCCAGATCCCGAGTTTCCCTGGACCAGAAGTCGGGTCGCGAGCAGCTCCTCCAGATCGAAACAGCAAGAGGTCGCGCCCCCGGCACTTACCTGGCCCATGTCAATGCTGACAGTCATGCGGATTGCTTGTCCCATTGCATAGGTAAGACCGTGCCCGGGCCATTGCGGCTGCGCAGCTGAGGCAGCACCGACGGGCGTCGCCGCGTCGGCCGGACGATCGTGTGATGGACGCAGTATCGGCGATTCGCGGGGCGGCACAAAGGAGGATCGCCGCCGTTGCGGAAGGTGGCCGCAAATGGCCCTACAGGCAGCGCCTGGAGCGAAAATCGACCTGTTTTCGGTCGCTTACGCATCGTCAATTAGGTGAATTTTCATGTTTTTACAAAATGTAGTTGGGAAAACAACCCAAGGGTTTTTCATGACTGTGCAGCGCAACACATCCCGATCCACCGGCGCGAACCGCCGCCTGCCGGACGCCATTGCCGACTTCATGTGTGGAGACAGCCGCGACACCGCGGTTACCCGCGCGGTCTGGGGCAACCTGAAGCCGGCCATGACGGAAATCATGGACGGCTTTTACGACAGTGTCCGCGCAACGCCGGAGATCGCGGACAAGCTCGGCGACCCCGACAAGAGCATTCCTCATCTGAAGTCCGCCCAGATGAAACACTGGGATTATATCTTCACCCATGACCCGGATCTGGAGTTCGAAGCCAGGGCCGTGCGGATCGGCGAAGCGCATGTGCGCATCGACCTCGAGGCACAGTGGTATCTGGCGTCCTACGGTCGCCTGCTGATCGAGGCGCTGCCCGCTCTGGTCAAGCGCTACCGGTTTGCGCCGGGCAAGCTTCCCGGCGCCCTGCAGGCCCTGGTCGGACGCGTGTTTCTGGACATGATCATGTCCTATGACGCCTATGAGAACGGCGTCGTGCGCAAGCGGGGCGAGGAGCACCAGCGCGAGAACGAGCTCGCCAGCCTGCGCGGTCTCGCCAACACCGTCTCCGACATCAACGAAGTGGCGCTTGGCATGGCGACGCTGTCGCACAACACCCGCCGCGCCGCGAAGAACGGCCAGGCGATTTCCTCTGCGGCATCGGAGCTGGTTGCCTCCGTGGAGCAGATCTCCCAGACCAGCGACGGCGCGGCGCATGAGGCGAATTCGACCAATGCGGCGGTAACGGCAGGCCTTGACGCCATGTCCGAGGTTCTGCAGCGGATGGGCGATATCGCCGATGCCTCGCAGCAAAGCGCGGAGAACCTTGCCGACCTGCATCAGGCCTCCGAACAGATAGGCGAATTCCTCTCGGTGATCGAGAGCATCGCCAATCAGACCAACCTGCTCGCGCTCAATGCCACGATCGAGGCGGCGCGGGCCGGCGAGGCTGGCAAGGGATTTGCCGTCGTCGCCAATGAGGTCAAGAGCCTCGCCACCCAGGCGGCCAAGGCCACCGAAGACATCGCCCAGCGCATCGACGCGCTGAAGGCGGGAATGCTCACCACGCAGGATTCGATCTCCGTTTCGCGGAAGGCCGTCGACCGGGGTCAGGAAACCATCACCAGTGCCAACGAGCGCATGCAGTCGGTCGGATCGCGGATCGCTGGCGTTTCAAGCCGCATGCAGGAAATCTCGGCCATCCTTCAGCAGCAGAAGGAAGCGAGCCAGGAAATCGCCCGCAGCATCACGGGTGTCGCCGACCTTGCGGTGGAAAACGAGGCCCAGCTCAAGAACATGAGCGACGCGCTTCAGGCCAGCAACGACCGGTTCTCGAGCGACGCCAGAAACTGGTTCAACGCCGAGTCAAACCGCTCCTTGTGCGAGATGGCGAAGATCGACCACGTGATGTTCAAGAAGCGTGTCGTCGACACCATCATCGGTCATGACAAATGGTCCGCGGCCGATGTCCCCGACCATCACCAATGCCGCCTCGGCAAATGGTACGAGGCCATCGACAACGCGAACATCCGGGCGCATCCGGCCTACAAGGCGCTTGCCGCCCCGCACGCACGCGTTCACGCCGCAGCACACGAGGCCCTGCAGGCACACGCCGCCGGCGATGCCAATACCGCCTCGGCGCGCCTGACCGACCTGAACACGGCAAGCCAGCAGGTCATCGATGCGCTGAACGATCTGTCGCATGCCTTGCAGAACGAGCTGAAGGACAGCGACCGGCGGCGCGAGCTGCGCGACAAGTCCCGCCAGGAAACCGCAAGGGTGGAAATGGCCTCCGGGTCCAAATCCGTGACGATCACCGACGTGTCGCAAAGCGGCTTCGGCGTTTCGGGCCTGTCGAAAGCGGACGTCGGCAAGGCCGTGCGGCTGATCTACAACGGAACCGAAATCCTCGGAGAGGCCGTCTGGGCCGACGGCAATCGCGGCGGGATCCGCATCATGCGCAAGGATCGCGGACCGCAGGGCTGACCGGCACGCAAGCGGCCATGCCCAGAGGCCCGAGCAACCGCGACGCGGAGCATCCGGCAGCCCCCGCCCGACCTTCGCAGAAAAGCGGACTTGCGCTTTGCGCTCACATTCGAAATCATTAATATGAAATCGAATGTGAGCGCCGGTGCAGCCGGCCGGTCGGGAGGAATGCGCATGAATATCACCTCAGCTCTTGCCGGGATCGCCCTGTTGGTCTTCTCCGGTGTTGCCGTACAGGCCGAAGAGGCGCTGAAGATCGGGCCGGATACGTCGTCCGTCACCATCCAGACGGAAGACGGCCCGGTGGAAATCACCCGCCACATGAACGACACCCAGCTGATCGGCGGCGTGCTGCAGCCGATCATTCCGGTGCCCGGCGTCCAGCCGGCGGGCGAGCTTGAGGTGCTGGAGGCGCTTCAGGACGACACGGCATTGGTGGTCGACATGCGCACGATGGAATGGCGCGTCAAATCTACCATCCCCGGCTCGATCCACATTCCCTACACCGAGGTCGCGATGCGCCTCGACGAGCTGGGCTGCACCGGGGGAGCCGGCGCGTGGGTTTGCAGCAATGCGTTGTCGGTCTTCGCCTTCTGCAATGGACCGGCCTGCGGCCAGAGCCCGCTTGCCATCAAGGCGATGGTGCGCGAAGGCTTCCCGGCGGAAAAGATCCACTACTATCGCGGCGGCATGCAGGACTGGACGGTTCTCGGCCTGACCACGGTCGAGAACCTGTTCTGACGAACCGCGTTTCGGCGCCGCTCAGGCGGCGCCGAAGGTGTCCTTGTACTGCTCGCGCAGGACGTTCTTCTGGATCTTGCCCATGGTGTTGCGCGGCAGTTCCGGCAGGACATAGACCTTCTTCGGCTGCTTGAACTTCGCCAGCGTCTCGGCGAGAGGCGCGACGATGCGCTGCGCATCGAGTGTCACGCCCGCATGGGGGGCGACGACGGCCACGACCCCTTCCCCGAAATCGGCGTGCGGCACACCGATCACCGCGCTTTCGGCGACTCCCTCGATCTCATCGATGACCGCCTCGACCTCGGCCGGATAGACATTGAAGCCGCCGGTAATGATCAGGTCCTTGGCGCGGCCGACGATACTGACGTAGCCCCTGTCGTCGATCCGCCCCATGTCGCCGGTGAAGAAAAAGCCGTCGGCGCGGAATTCCGACGCCGTCTTTTCCGGCATCTGCCAATAGCCCTTGAAGACATTCGGTCCGCGCACCTCGATGACGCCGACCTCTCCTTCCGGCAGAACGCGTCCGCTTTCCGGGTCGGCGATGCGAAGCTCCACCCCCGGCAGCGGGAAGCCCACCGTTCCGGGACGGCGCTCGCCGTCGTAGGGGTTGGAGGTGTTCATATTGGTCTCGGTCATGCCGTAGCGCTCGAGGATCGCGTGTCCCGTGCGGGCGCTGAAGGCCTTGTGAACCTCCGCCGACAGCGGCGCCGAGCCCGAGACGAAGAGCCGCATGTGCGCGACAAGCTCGCGGGTGAAGGCGTCGGAGGACAGGAGACGCGAATAGAACGTCGGCACGCCCATCATCGTGGTCGCCTGCGGCATCAGCCGAAGCATTTCCTCAAGGTCGAATTTCGGCAGGAAGATCATCGACCCGCCGGCAAGAAGCGTGATGTTGCTTGCAACGAAGAGGCCGTGCGTGTGGAAGATCGGCAAGGCGTGCAGCAGCACATCGTCGGAGGTGAACCGCCAGTAGTCCACCAGAACGCGGGCGTTTGACGCGAGATTCTCGTGGCTCAGCATCGCCCCCTTGGAGCGGCCCGTGGTGCCCGATGTGTAGAGGATCGCGGCGAGGTCGTCGGCGCCGCGCGCGACATCCGTGAACGCCGTCGACGCCCCGTCAACGGCCGTCGAGAGGCTGCCCGAGCCGTCCGCCGCCAGGGTCAGCACATGGCTTTTCACCTTGTCGGCGATCTGCGCCAGTGCGTTGAACCGATCCGGATCACACACCAGAACCGACGGCTGCGCATCCGACACGAAATAATCGACCTCGGCTGGCGTATAGGCCGTGTTGAGCGGCAGGAACACCGCGCCCGCCCGCACCGTGCCGAGATAGAGCATCAGGGCATCGGCCGATTTTTCCACCTGTACCGCGACCCGGTCGCCGGGCTTCACGCCCGAGGCGGACAGGACATTGGCATAAGCGGCCGAACGCGCGAGCATGTCCCCATAGGTGACGACGCGTCCGTCCGGCGTCTTGAGGAACGGCGCTTCCTCGTCGCGGATCGCGGCTCGGATCTGGGAGAAAAGATGGTTTGTCTCGGTCATGCGACGGGGTCCGGTATCTGTTTTTTCTTGGTGTCGGGGACGGATTTCAAAAGGCGGGACACGCTGCTTGCAGCGGCAACCGCACCGGTGGCCGCGAAGGCCTCATGGTTTTTCTCGATATCGCCGAGGCTGTAAAGGTAATTGACCATCACGCCATAGGACTGGCGTCGGCCGGAGGGCGACGGATTGGCGTTCCAGTTAATGCGCTCGAGGCGCGCGCCATTGCCCAGGTGAAACCGGGCGACGGGGTCGAGCGGACGCGTGCCCTTCGACTTCTCCCGCATCAGGTAATGCGCACAGATCGCCCTGAGCGGCTCCTTGAGCTCTTCCGGCGGCTCCTCCTCGCCGACGCGCTCCAGCAGGTCCGCCTTGTCCGCGGAAAGAACGCCGGCGACCGGACTGTCGGCCTCTCCGGCCGCCGCCTCCACATAGGCGCGCAGCCCCGGCACCGGTGACAGCGTCACGAAGGTCTTGAGATTGGGGAGGTCGCGGCGCAATTCCTCCACCACCTGCTTGATCAGGAAATTGCCGAAGGAAATGCCGCGCAGCCCCTTCTGGCAATTCGAGATGGAGTAGAACACGGCGGTGGTCGCCTCGCCCGCCGCCAGCTCCTGGCGTCCCTCCGCCAGAATCGGCGGAATGGCTTCGGGAATGTCCCGGGTCAGCGCCACCTCGACGAAAATCAGAGGATCATCCACCAGCGCCGGATGAAAGAAGGCGTAGAGCCGCCGGTCCGGCAGGTCGATGCGGCGGCGCAGATCGTCCCAGTCGCTGATTTCATGCACCGCCTCATAGCGGATGATCCGCTCCAGGATCACGGCCGGGGTCGACCAGTCGATGCGCCGCATCACAAGGAAGCCGCGATTGAACCAGGACGAAAACAGGTGCTGGAAATCCCGGTCGACCTCGCGCAGGTCCGGATCGTCGCGCAGGCAGGCGATCAGGTCCTTGCGCATGCTGACAAGCGCCGAGGTGCCGCCCGGCGCCAGATTCAGCCGGCGCACCAGTTCCTGCCGCCGGGGCTCGGTTGCCGCATGCAGCCCCTGCAGCAGCGTCTCGTCGTCGGGCGCCTCCAGAACCGCCTGCGCTGCCTTGGCGACGCGCTCGCGGTCGGCGCCGAAGCGGGCGTGAAGCTCGCGAAAGAAGGCAAGGCGCTCGTCCCGCGACAGCGTCGCGTAGCTCGTCAGCAGATCGCGGGCAAGCGCCACGCCCGAGGCCTCGCCCCGGCCCGACAGCAACGCCTCGCACAGGTCTCCCAGCGCGCGCCCGCTTGACACGCGCTCGCGACGGCGGTCCAGCAAATGCCGCCCCTGCTCGGCAATCGATCCGAGCAGGTCATTGAAAAAACTGCTGCTGCTCATCTACCAGGTCCCATCAACGTGTCGGGAAGCCAGAGCGCGATCTCGGGCATCAGGCAAAGCAGCACAATGCCCACGACCATGCATCCGACATAGGGCAACGACCCGCGCAAGATCTCACCGAGCGTGATGTTCGGCGCGATGCCGTTGATCACATACAAGTTGAGACCGACGGGCGGCGTTATCAACCCGATTTCCATGTTGATGGTGAGGACGACCGCGAACCAGTAGGGATCGAAGCCGGCCTGGATTATGATGGGCAGAAGGATGGGCGCGGTCATCAGGATGACGGCGACCGGCGGCAGGAAGAAGCCCGCGAACAGCAGGAACATGTTGATGATCGCCATCAGCACCCAGCGGTTCACGTCGAGCGCGGCGATCCATTCCGCGATGGTCTGGGTGATGAAGAGCGAGGACAGGGCAAAGGAGAAGAGCTCGGAGGCGCCGATGATCATCATGATCATCACGCTTTCCTTCAGCGTGTCGCGAAACAGCTGGCTGTAGAGCGCGAGTTTCCACAGCCGGTAGATCACCGCGACGAAGATCAGGCACATCACCGCGCCGACGCCGGCGGCCTCCGACGGCGTGGCGATGCCGCCGTAGAGCACGAACAGGATCCCGACGATGATGCCGAGAAACGGCAGGACCCGCGGCAGGATGGCAAGGCGCTCGCGCATCGAGAAGCGCCGGCCAAGCATGTCCAGGCCGATGCCGCGCCGGCGGCAATCGTAGATCGTCCAGGCCATGAACAGCGCGGTCAGCATCGCGCCGGGTAGAAGCCCTGCCAGGAACAGGCGGCCGATCGAGGTCTCCGTGGCAATGCCGTAGACGATCATGGTGATCGACGGGGGAATGAGAATGCCGAGCGTTCCGCCGGCGGCGATGGACCCGGCCGCGATCTCGTTGGGATAGCCGCGCTTGGTCATCTCCGGGATGCCCATCTTGCCGATGGCCGCGCAGGTGGCCGGCGAGGAGCCGGACAGGGCCGCGAAGATCGAACAGGCGCCGAGGTTCGACAGCACCAGTCCGCCGGGCACCCGGTTCAGCCAGCGGTCGAGCGCCTCGTAGAGATCCTTGCCCGCGGGCGAGGACGCAACCGCCGCCCCCATTAGGATGAACATCGGGATCGACACGAGGCCGAAGGAGGCCAGGCCGCCGAAGAAGGTTTCGCCGAGAATGCCGAGCGATCCCCAACCGTCGGCCAGGATCAGGGCGGCGATGGAGACGAAGCCGAGCGCGAAGGCGATCGGCATGCCGAGCGCCAGCAGAGCGAGAAGGACGGCGAGCACGCCCGCGCCCCAGATCATGGGCGTCATGAGGCGTCTCCATAAATCTTCATGATTTCAGCGATGTACTGCAGGACCAGCAGACCGATGCCGACCGGAAGCGGCAACAACGGGATCCAGAGCGGAATGCGCCAGACGGAATCCGTCGTCCAGTTGTAGGCCCAGGCTTCGTGAAAGTAGGTCCAGCCGGACCAGGCGAGCAGCGCGCAAAAGGCGATGCCGAACAGTCCGGCGACCGTCTGCATGGCACGGCGCACGGGCGGCGCGGCGCGCAGCTGCAGCAGATCGACGTTCACATGCCCCTTGTGCAGCAGGACATAGGGCGAGCCGAGGAAGGTCGCGGCCACCAGGGCATAGGTCACGAATTCCGTCTGCCAGATGGTCGAGCCATTCAGGAAATAGCGGATGAACACCATGTGGCAGACCACGACGGCGGCCGCGCCGGTGAGCACCATTGCCACGACACCGAGCACCCGCGACATGGCGGATACCGCTGAAATATAAAGGGACATCACCTGTGCTTTCCCAGGTTTTCCGGCCAGCGGCGAAGCGTGACCGGTGGCGAACGCGCGTTAGGCGCGCGGGCCGAACGTGACTGCAGGACACGCGTATCGCGGGTCGAGGGCGCGATGCGTCAAGCGGTCCGCCCGCCAGCGTGCGCCTTCGCACCGGCGGGCGGACCGTCGAAGGATCACTCGACGGCGAGTGCCTTGGCGATCAGTTCCTCGCCACCCGGGACATTCTCGGAGAACATCTTGTAGGAGGTCTCCTTGGCGATCGCGAGCCAGGCGTCATAGTTCTCGGGCGACATCTCCACGACCTCGACCCCGGCATTCTTGTAGGTCTCGATCAGCTTGGCATCGAGGCCCTTCGCCTCGCCGATGAAATAGTCCTCGGCCACCTTGCCGGCCGCCATCAGCGCATCCTGCTGTGCCTCGGAAAGCTTGTCCCAGCTGCGCTTGGACATGAGGATCGGCTCATACATGAACCACAACGCATTGGCGCCGGGCGCCGTCAGGCAGGTCGCCTGCTCGTAGATGCGATAGGAGACGAAGGACCCGGACGAGGTGTTGGCCGCATCGAGCACGCCGGTCTGCAGCGCGGTGTAGATCTCCGACGAGGGCATCGACGCAATCGAGGCGCCCGCCCCAACCAGCATCTGCTCAAACGCCGGACCGGCGGCACGGGTCACCTGCCCCTGCATCGTCTCCGGCGAGGTGATGCACTGCTTCTTCGAGGCGAAGCCGCCGGCAAGCCAGGCGTCGGCGATCACCACGACCCCGGCGTCATTGACGATCTTCTTGATGTCCTGCATGAACGGGGAATCGTTGAGACGCGTCGCGCGGTCGTGGTTGCGCACCAGACCCGGCATCAGGGTCGCGGAAAACTGCGGATGGCGGCCGGACGCGTAGTCCAGCGGGAAGGCGGAGATGTCGAGCTGACCCTTGGTCATCGCGCCCCACTGCTCGCGCGCCTTGAACAGCGACTGGCCGGGATAGACCTTGATCTCGAGCCCGACGTCCGCCTTGGCGACCTCGCGGGCAAGGATCTGCACCATTTCATCGCGCACATCGCCCTTGCCGCCCGGCCACTGGTGCGACGCCTTGAGAACCACATCCGCCGCATGAGCGGCCGGCATGGCAATCGCCATCGCCGTCGTCAGGCCGAGCGCGGCCCTTGCAAGTGTCTTGAACATGTCTTCCTCCCAAACACCGCCGACACTCGGTGAGGCCGCCGGATCCCTTGTGATTGAACGCGACCGGACGCCAGCCTCCTCCGGGCCCGCCACGCCATGGGTCAAGGCAATCACCGCGCTGCATCCAAGTCAACGCTTTTTGTATACAAGGCTGCAGGGCTTGAATATCATTGCGGCATGACCGACGTCGCGACACCGCCCCGATCCGCCCGACGAACAGCGAATGCCCTGCGCGAGGCGCTGGAAGACGACATTGCCGTCGGCCTGTATCCGCCAGGCACGCGTCTTGACGAAGTTTCTCTGGCGAAACGGTTTTCCGTCTCGCGCACGCCGATCCGGGAAGCCCTGATCGAACTGTCCGCCTCGGGCCTTGTCGAAATCCGCCCGCGCCGCGGCGCCTTCGTGCGCGAGATCGGCATTCCGCGCCTGATCGAGATGTTCGAGGTGATGGCGGAACTGGAGGCCATGTGCGCAAGGCTGGCCTCGCGCCGCATGGATGCAGCAGAGCGCGCGGCGCTCATGGAGGCGCACGAGCGCTGCAGCGACGCCGCAAAAGCCGGCGATCCGGATGCCTATTACATCGCGAACGAGGCGTTCCACGATGCGATCTATGCGGGAAGCGGCAACGGTTTCCTGGCGGAACAGGCGCGCGAGCTCAAGAACCGGCTGAAGCCCTACCGCCGGCTTCAGCTTCGCGTGCGCAACCGGGTGGGGAATTCACTGGCCGAGCATCAGGCGATCGTCGATGCGATCCAGGCCGGCAACGACGACGAGGCCGCCCGCGTGCTGCGCTCGCACATTCTTATTCAGGGCGAACGCTTCAACGATTTCGTGGCGTCTCTTGCGGCGGCGGAAAAGACCCGCCGCGCGCAAGGATAAGGGTGGACGCAGAGCCCGTCAGCTGGTCTCCGGCGCCTTCGACAGGACGACGACCTTGGTGTGGGTCGGCACGCGCTTGAACAGATCCAGAATATCCTGGTTCCACATGCGGATGCAGCCCGACGACACGCTGCGGCCGATGCTCTCCGGCTGCTTGGTGCCGTGAATGCGGTAGAGCGTGTCGACGCTCCCCTGCCACAGGTCGAGCGCCCGGGCGCCGAGCGGATTGCGCGGACCGCGCGGATAGCCGTCCTTCCAGTATTTTTCCAGCGCCGGGTTGCGCGCGATCATTTCCCGTGGAGGGCGCCAGATCGGCCAGACGCGCTTCACCCGCACCTTGGCATCGCCGCTCCAGGCAAAACCCGCGCGGCCAACGCCGATGCCGTAGCGCAGCGCCTTGCCGCCCGGCAGCGTCCAGTAGAGAAACTTGGAATAGGGATCGACGATGATCGTGCCCGGCCGCTCTCGGGTGTCGTAGTCGACCACCTGGCGCCAGTACTTCCGGTCGAAATTTTTATAGGGGATCGCAGGGATCTTGAAGTCGTAATCGGTCGTTGCCGCATAGGCGGAGGCATAGTCGAAATCCTCGCCCGGCAGGTCCGGCTGATTGTGCAGCCCGACCGTCGCGACCCCGCCGCCAACGCCGCTCGACTGGCAGGCCGCCAGAACCAGCGGCGCACCGATCACGAACGACCGACGCGAAAGCAACGTGCCCGCTTGGGGCTGCGTCTTGTCCGGTCCCTTAGACACCATGTCTTTCTCCAAACGTTCCAGGCTCCAACCGTCGATCTTGTACCCGATTGCGGGGCCGGATGCGAGCGCGCAAAATGCACCCTAGCCGGCGGCAACCGGCGCCAGCGCCGCCGCCATCAGCTCGCGCGTGTAAGGATCGGCGGGCGCGGCAAAAACTGCCTCCGCTGGTCCGGCCTCAACCACGCGCCCCCCCTTCATCACGATGATCGTATCGGCCAGCGCCCGCACCACGGCGAGATCGTGGCTGATGAACAGATAGGTCAGGCCATGGTCGCGCTGGAGATCCCGCAACAGGTCGACGATCTGCTTCTGGATGGTGCGGTCCAGCGCCGACGTCGGCTCGTCGAGCACGACAAGCCGCGGCTTCAGGACCATCGTGCGCGCAATCGCGATGCGCTGGCGCTGGCCGCCGGAGAACTCATGCGGGTAGCGGTTGCGCACCGAGGGGTCGAGCGACACTTCCTCAAGGGCCGCACAGGCGCGAAGGTCGCGTTCCCGTCGCGACAGCGACGGCTCGTGCACCAGCAGCCCCTCGGTCACGATCTGTCCGACGGTCATGCGCGGGCTAAGCGATCCGAAAGGGTCCTGGAACACCAGTTGCATCTGCCGGCGAATGGAGCGCATCGCCGCCTTGTCGGCATTGGAGATGTCCCGCCCCTCGAACTGCACCCGCCCGGAATGGGGCAGCAGTTGCAGCAGCGCGCGCCCGAGCGTCGACTTGCCGGACCCGGATTCACCGACAATGCCGAGCGTCTGCCCCTCGCGCACCGTCAGCGAGACATCGTCGACCGCCTTGAGGATCGTCGGCGGCTTCAGGAAGCCCTGCTGGATGCGGAAGGAGACACCGAGCTTCTGCACTCCGACGACGATCGGGCGGCTTTCGGGCACCGGGTCCTTGCGGCCCGCCGGCTCGGCGTCGAGCAGCATGCGGGTGTAGGCCTCCCGCGGCGCGGCGAAGAGCGCATCGGTTGCCCCGGTTTCAACCACCTCGCCGTCCTTCATCACCACCACCCGGTCGGCGATGCGCCGCACGATGCCGAGGTCGTGGGTGATGAACACCACCGCAACGCCGGTGCGTTTCTGCAGGTCGGCGATGAGGTCGAGGATCTGCGCCTGGGTGGTGACGTCGAGCGCGGTCGTCGGTTCGTCCGCAATCAGCACGTCCGGGTCGTTGGCCAGCGCCATGGCGATCATCACGCGCTGGCGCTGGCCACCGGAGAGTTCATACGGATAGGCCCGCAGCTTGTCGGCCGGATCGGGAATGCGCACCAGCTCCAGAAGCTCCAGCGCCCGGGCCGAAGCCTGCTTCCAGGACAGGCCGCCATGTTCGACCAGCGGCTCGCTCAATTGCCGTTCCACCGTGTAGAGCGGATCGAGCGAGGTCATCGGTTCCTGGAAGATCATGGTGATCTTCGCCCCGCGCACCGCGTTCAGCGCCTTCGGCCGCAAGGCCAGAAGGTTGCGGCCGCGATAGAGCACCTCGCCGGTGGCGCGGCCGTTGTCGGCCAGAAGCCCCATGGCCGCCATCATCGTCTGGCTCTTGCCCGAGCCGCTTTCGCCGACGACCGCAACCGTCTCGCCCTTGCGCACGGCGAGGTCGATGCCGCGAACCGCGCGCACCTCGCCGTCGTTGGTCGCGAAGCTGACCACCAGCCCGCGAATGTCCAGCACCAGATCGCTGTCTTCTGTCGTCTTTGCCTGCGCCATTTCAGCGATCCTTCGGGTCGAGCGCATCGCGCAGGCCGTCGCCGATGAAATTCAGCGCAAACAGCGTTGTCGTCAGGAAAATCGCTGGAAACAGCAGCATCGTCGGATTGCCCTCGATGTCGCGCGCGCCTTCCGAGATCAGCACGCCCCAGCTGGTCATCGGCTCCTGCACGCCAAGGCCCAGGAAGGACAGGAAGCTCTCCAGGAGGATCACGCGCGGAACCAGCAGCGTCATATAGATCACCACGGGGCCGGTCAGGTTCGGAATGATGTGGCGGCGCAGGATGCCGACGTTTTCCACGCCAAGCGCCTCGGCCGCCTGGATGAACTCCTGGCGCTTCAGGCTGAGCGTCTGCCCGCGCACGATCCGCGCCATGTCGAGCCATTCCACCGCACCGACGGCGATGAACATCAGCACGAAGTTTCGCCCGAAAAAGACCACGAGCAGGATCACGAAGAAGATGAAGGGCAGCGAATAGAGGATATCCACCACCCGCATCATCACCAGATCGACCCGCCCGCCGAGATACCCGGACACCGCGCCATAGGTCACGCCGATCAGGATGGCGACCACGGTCGCCAGCAAGCCGATGGTGAGCGAGATCCGCCCGGCGATCAGCGTGCGCGTCAGCAGGTCGCGGCCGGTCGCATCGGTGCCGAAGAGAAAGGTGAACCGCTCGATGTCGGCGACGATGACGCCGCTTCGTCCGTCCGCAGCGATCTCCTCCAGCCGGGCGCCGGAGAAGATGTCCACCCGGTCGACGTAGCGCACGATGCGCGGATCGAGCTCGCGCGACGACGACACGGGAATGCGAACGCTCTCGCCGACGATCTCGACCGGCTCGCCGACATCGACACGCGCGCGCTTCAGCGCGTCGAGCGCGGCCGGGGCGATCGCCTCGGCCTTGGGATAGGGCGACAGGCTGGGCCCCACCTTCACATAGGAGCGATAGACCTGGTCATAGGCATGGCCGGTCAGATAGGGCCCCGCCAGACAGGCCAGCGCCATCAGGACCAGAAAGACGAGGCTCGCCATCGCCGCGCGATTGCGGCGCAGGCGGGCCAGCCCGTCCTGCCAGAGCGAGCGCCCCTCGACGGGCCTGGGCTGAACAACCGCTGTCATCGCCTACCCCAGCCGCACGCGCGGGTCGATCAGCGCATAAAGCAGATCGACCACCAGATTGAAGACGATGATGAAGATGGCGATCACGATCACCGTTCCCATCACCAGCGTGTAGTCGCGGTTGAGCGCGGCCTGGACGAAATAGCGGCCGACGCCGGGAATGCCGAAGATCGTCTCCACCACGACCGAGCCGGTCAGGAGCGCGGCTGCTGCCGGGCCGGCATAGGAGACCACCGGCAGGATCGCCGAGCGCAGCGCATGCACGACGACCACCGTCCAGGGCTTCAGCCCGTAGGCGCGCGCCGTCCGGATGTGGTGGGAGCGCATCGCCTCGATCATCGCGCCGCGCGTCAGCCGGGTGACGACGGCGATCTGCGGCAGGGCCAGCGTGACAATCGGAAGGACCTTGTAGGACCACGCCCCGTCGCCCCAGCCGCCGGCGGGGAGCCAGCCGAGCCAGACGCCGAAGACCAGCGACAGCAACGGCGCGATCACGAAGGTGGGGATGGTGATGCCAAGCGTCGCAAGCCCGACGATGCCATAGTCGGTCGGGCGGTTCTGGCGCAGCGCCGAGGCGATCCCGAGCAGCGTTCCGGCGACCAGCGCCAGCACCAGCGCCCCCGCGCCGATCTGGATCGACACCGGCAGGCCGGAGGCGAAAAGCTCGGCCACCGAGAAATCCCGGTAGACGAAACTCGGGCCGAAGTCGCCGAGCGCGAGATTGCCGAGATAGTAGAGATACTGTTCCCACAAGGGCTTATCGAGGTGATAGATCCTGTTGAGGTTCTCCATCACCTTGGCTTCCAGCGGGCGTTCCAGATTGAACGGTCCGCCCGGCGCGACCCGGATCAGGAAGAAGGCACCGGTGACAATCAAAAAGAGCGTCGGGATCGCCGTCAGCAGACGGCGCGTCACATAACCGAACATGAAAAGCGGACTCCGCGTCCTTGTCGTCGAGTGATGCAAGACCGAGACAGGCTGCGCGACTTTGCGCGCTTATGCCAGCGCAAGGCACCCTGCGCGATTGCGGCGAGCGGGAGAAATGCGGGAGGCGGACGACGGCCCGCCTCCCGCGTGAACCCTGCGCTCAGCCCTCGATCGAGATCAGACGCGTGGGATGCACGTTCTGGAGGTTGTCCTCCCAGCCCTTGAGCTTGGGCGAGACCAGCGAGTGCGAGGAGTAATAGAGGATCGGGATGAACGGCAGGTCGCGCATGAACATCGCTTCCGCCTCGCGCAGGATATCGGCCCGCTTTTCCAGATCCGTCTCCGCCGCCGCCTTGTCCATCAGCGCGTCGTAGTCGGCATTCTTGTAGTTGGCATAATTGAAGCCGTCATTGTCGGATTCCACGAGGAACAGGAAGTTCTGCGGATCCGAATAGTCACCGATCCAGCCGGCGCGGGCGATGTCGAAGTCGCCCTTGTCGCGCAGATGCGCGTAGTGGCTGGCAAGGTCGCGGTTGATCATGGTGGTTTCCACCCCGATGGTCTTCCACATGTCGGCGATGGCGATTGCCGTGTTCTTGTGGTTCTCGGAGGTGTTGTACATGATCTCCAGCTTCAGCGGCTTGTCCGGGCCGAAGCCGGCTTCCTGCAGCAGCGCCAGAGCCTTATCCTCGCGGTCGAGCATCGCCTCGCCCTTGTAGTCGGCATAGGCCGGCTCGCCGTAGTTGTTGATCCCCGGGGGCACCAGCGAATAGGCCGGGACCATGGTTCCGCCCCAGATTTCCTCGGCCACATACTCGCGGTCGATGGTCATCGACAGCGCCTGGCGGACGCGGACGTCATCGAAAGGCGGCTTCGACATGTTCACGGCATAATAGTAGTTGCCGAGATAGGGCGGCGTGCGCACCTGGTCGCCGAACTTGGCGCGCAGATCCGCGATCTGGTCGGTCGGAAGATCGGAGCAGGAATGGATCTCGCCGGCCTCGAAGCGACGCACGCAGGAGGCCCGATCCTCGATCGGATAGAAGATCACCTTGTCGATCGCGACGCTGTCGGCGCCATGGTACTTCGCGTTCTTGACCGCCACGAGCTTGTCGTTGGGGGTGAATTCCGCGAGCGTGAAGGCGCCGTTGGAGACGAAGTTCTCCGGCTTCACAAAGTCCGAGCCATGCGCCTCGACGGTCGCCGGATGCACCGGCAAGCCGGTCTGGTGGGTCAGGAGCTCCAGGAAGAACGGGGTCGCCTGCTCCAGGGTGATCTCCAGGGTCTTGTCGTCGACCGCCTTGACGCCAAGCTCCGCCGGCGCGAGCTCGCCCTTGTTCACCTTCTCCGCGTTCTTGATCGGGTAGAGGATATTGGCATATTTCGCGCCGGTCTCGGGCGTCATGATCCGCTGCAGCGAATAGACGAAATCGCCCGCCGTCACCGGGTCGCCGTTCGACCACATGGCGTCGCCGCGCAAGGTGAACGTATAGACGGTCCCGTCCTCGGACACAGTGTGGCTCTCGGCCACGCCCGGCACGACCTTGGCGTTGGCATCATAGACCATCAGGCCTTCGTAGAGATCGCGCAGGATATGCGCCTCTGCCACTGTGGAGGTCTTGTGCTGGTCCAGCGTTTCCGGATTGCCGTCGTTGCCGCGGTGATACACGGTTTCGGCCATCGCCCCGAATGCCGTGCCGGCAACGAGGGCGCCCGCGAAAAGGCTCGCGCGCAGGCCCGCTGCAAAACTGATTGTCATAACTCTCTCCCAATCTTGTCACTCCGAATGCCATGCGGCACCTCTTGTTCGGGACCTGGGGGTCCGGATGCTCGGGGCACAGGGAGTGGTTGTGGGCGAAGCTTTCCACCAATCGCCTTCAATGACAAGATGCCGCAACGTCGGCTGTTCCCCACTGAAGAGAAAAAGCCGAGAACGTTCTGGCGCGCCGACGTGGAGCGAAAAAATCTCCCGGAAATCACTGCTTTGATGCCGTATATTTCCTGCTGCCGCACGTTGCGCCGGGCCGCGCCCGAGGCAGCGATCGGATGCCGCAGCGTGTTTTTCTTGATTTGCGCGCGACGATGCCCGATGGCATGTGCGCAAATCACTCAGACGCAATAGACAGGCTCGAGAAACGCCAGATGCAGGACGCAGCTTCTCCCTTGCGGGGCAACCTGAAATCCGCCGTCGCGGAGATCATCGCCCTCCGGATCCTGGACGGCTCCTATCCGCCCGGCAGCACCTTGCCGACGGAAGCCGACCTGCTGGCGGACCTTGGCGTCAGCCGGACCTGTCTGCGCGAAGCGCTGCAGACGCTTGTCGGCAAGGGCCTGATTTCCTCCCGCCCCAAGCACGGCACCAGCGTACGCCCCGAGGTCGACTGGAATTTCCTCGACGGGCAGATGCTGGCCTGGCGCGCCAAGGTCGTCCCGCAGCACCAGATCCTCGCCGAGCTCGTCGGCATTCGCGACCTCGTCGAGCCGGAAGCTGCGGCGCTTGCCGCGCGCCATGCGGATGACGAGGCCATCGCCGCGATGCGCGAGGCGCTCGATGCCATGGGGGCCGCCGACGGCGAGCGCAATCCCGAAACCCTGAATGCCGACGTGCGTTTCCATCGGCTGATGCTTGCCGCCAGCCGCAACGCGCTGTTGTCGGGCCTCGGCGCCTGCATCGAGAACGCGCTCAGGGCCTCGATCTCGATCACCTCGGATCCGCGCGTCAGCGATCCGATCGCGCTCGACCAGCACCGGCTGGTGCTCGACGCCATCGTCGCCCGCGACCCGGAGGCCGCCCGCCGGGAAATGGCGAAACTCATGTCCATGACCCGCAAGATTCTGAAAGCCGCCAAGGCCCTGCCGGACGCCTGACCGCGCCATTGCGAATTGCGTTCGCGACCCGCCGATGGCGGTTGCGGAGACACGCGTCTTTGCCTACTGAGACACGATGGCACCACCTCTCTTGCACCTTCGCGACATCGCGCTCACCTTTGGCGGCACGCCGCTGCTCACCTCGGCCGAACTCCAGGTGGGGGAAGGAGACCGCATCGGCCTCGTCGGCCGCAACGGCTCCGGCAAGTCGACGCTCCTGAAGATCGCCGCCGGCATGATCGAGCCGGATGCGGGCGAGCGCTTCGTCCAGCCGGGCCGCACAATCCGCTACCTGCCGCAGGAACCCGATTTCGGTGCGGCCGCCTCAGTGCTCGACTATGTGACGAGCGGACTGGCGCCGGGCGACGATCCCTACCGCGCGCAATATCTGCTCGAGGTGCTGGGCCTCACCGGCGAGGAACACCCCGCACGGCTCTCTGGCGGCGAAAAGCGCCGCGCCGCGCTTGCGCGCACCCTTGCGCCGGAACCGGACATCCTGCTTCTCGATGAGCCGACCAACCACCTCGACCTGCCGGCCATCGAATGGCTGGAGGGCGAGCTTGCCTCCATGAAATCGGCCATCGTTCTGATCAGCCACGACAGGCGCTTTCTGGCCGACCTCACCCGCGCGACCGTGTGGATCGACCGGGGCACCTCGCGGCGGCTCGACAAGGGGTTTGCGCATTTCGAGGCGTGGCGCGACGAGGTGTTCGAGCAGGAAGAGCGCGACCAGCAGAAGCTGGCGCAGAAGATCAAGCGCGAAGAGCACTGGATGACCTATGGCGTCACCGCCAGGCGCAAGCGCAACATGCGGCGCGTGCGCGAACTCGGCGAACTCCGCGCCCAGAAGAAGGCGCACCGCGGACCGCAGGGAAGCGTCAAGCTGACGGTTGGCGACACCGAGGTGTCCGGCAAGCGGGTGATCGAGGCCAAGGGCATCTCCAAGGACTATGGCGAAGGTCCGATCGTGAAGGACTTTTCCATCCGCATCCTGCGCGGCGACCGGGTGGCGCTCGTCGGACCGAACGGCGCCGGCAAGACCACCTTGCTGAAGCTCCTGACCGGCACGCTCGCCCCCGACAGCGGCAGCGTGACGCTCGGCTCGGCGCTGGACATGGTGACGATGGATCAGGCGCGCGAATCCTTGCGCGACGACGACACTGTCACGGAGGTTCTCACCGGCGGCGGCGGCGACCAGGTGGTGCTGTCGTCAGGCGCGCGGCATGTCGTGTCCTACATGAAGGACTTCCTGTTCGCGCCCGAGCAGGCCCGCACACCCGTGGTCGCCCTGTCGGGTGGCGAGCGCGGACGGCTGATGCTGGCCCGCGCGCTGGCCCGCCCGTCGAACCTTCTGGTGCTCGACGAGCCGACCAATGATCTCGATCTGGAAACGCTGGATCTTCTGCAGGAAATGCTTGCCGACTATCCGGGGACGGTGGTGCTCGTCAGCCACGACCGTGACTTTCTCGACCGGGTCGCGACCTCCATCGTCTTCGCGGAAGGCGATGGTGTCTGGCGCGAATATGCCGGCGGCTATTCCGACATGATCGCCCAGCGCGGCGCGGGCGTCTCGGCGCGCGCTCCGCGTGGCGGCGGCGGCGAGACCACCAAGCCGAAAGCCAAAACGGCGCCGGCTGAGGAAAAACCGAAGAAGAAATCCCGTCTGAGCTTCACCCAGCAGCATCAGTTGAAGACGCTGCCGAAGGAAATCGAAAAGCTCGGCCGGGAGATCGCGGACATGCAGCGCGAGCTGGCCGACCCCGACCTTTTCGCGAAGAACCCGAAGCGCTTCGACACGCTGATGGCGAATATGACCAAGGCGCAGGAAAAACTCGCCAGCGCCGAGGAAACCTGGCTGGAACTGGAAATCCTGGCGGAGGAAGACGCCGGGTGACCGGCTACACCAGCATCCCCACCACCAGCCAGATATAGAGCGGCAGGGGCGCAGCACCCCACAGGAGCAGCCAGGGCCAGATCCCGCTCCAGCGGGCGTTTCCGGTCGTCGGTGTGATGTTCGGGCTCATGCGATGGTCCCCGCAATGTTCAGGACAGTCAGGACGACGACCGCCAGGATACCGGCGGCAAAGCCGTATTTGGCCGCCGAAAAAATCGCCCGGCCGGTGGCGTCGAGCACCGGCACGCGAACCTCTTCGCGATCCTCCCGCAGTCCGATGGTGAGCGCGCCCAGATAAAGCGCGAAGAACAGCGCGGTTCCGACCTCCGCGACAATGACAAGCGCGGCAATGCTCATGGTCTTTCTCCAGTGTTGAGAGGAGGCAGCCCGGAGATCGCGTACTCGAGGCTTCGGGCGATGCGTTGCGCCCGCTCCATGAAATAGGGAACCGCGTCCGGATGCGGCGCGGTGTCCTCAAGCGTCCGTTCGAACAGGTCGAGCCAGGCCTTGAAATGCCAGGGTTGAAGGTCGACGAGCTTTGTGTGCGCCGGCACCGGCTTGCCGGAATAGCGCCCGGCATTCATGGCGACCGAGGCCCAGAAGTCCTTCATCTTGGCCAGATGCGGCGCCCAGTCGTCGCCGATTTCCGCGGCAAAGATCGGACCCAGGGCGTCATGCGCGCGTATGCGAGCGTAAAAGGTCTCGACCAGCGTCGAGATATAGCCGTCGTCGATGCCAAGCGCTGCCGCCGCATCCTGGATTTCCTGCCGACGCTCGGCAGCGCTTCTTACCCGGAAGGTCGTCATGCCGCGTCTCCGACAAGGATCTCTCTCAGGCCGGAATTGCCCGCCACCAGATCGCCGATCGAATAGCCGTCGAGGACGCGGAAGAAAGCCTCGCGCGCCTCGTGCAGGGCATGTTTGAGCTGGCAGGACGGCGTGATGCGGCAGGTGCCGTTTCCGCCTGGAAAGCACTCCACCAGCGCGCTGCCCTCCTCCAGCCTGCGAATGACGTCGCCGACGCTGATGCGCTCGGCGGGGCGCGCGAGGCGCACTCCGCCACCGCGTCCGCGCACGGCCTCCACCGCGCCCGCGCGGACCAGCGCCTGGGCGACCTTCATCAGGTGGTTCTTGGAGATCCGGTAGCTGTCCGCGACATCGCTAATCGTGGCGCGGTCGCCATCCTGCACCGCAAGATGCATCAGCATGCGCAAGGCGTAGTCGGTCTGGAGCGTCAGTCTCATGTCGATCTTCCCTAAAGAGGAATATTGGATACCTCTTTATGAAAGTCGATGCAAGGAAAACATGCATCAAATATGCTTGTTTTGATACTCGCTAGAACGCGCTGTCCTCGAGCAGCACCTTGCCGTTTGCCAGCAGCCGCAGCGGCGCGCTGCGGCCGCTCCCGGTGACCGCCACCACCAGGCGGACCTGCTCGCGCGGCAGCGTCTCGATTTCCTTGCCCTTGCCCTGAGGGACGAAGAAGGCGCTCAGTCCGTAGTCGACGCGCAGCTCCTCGCCGTTCGCAGACGATCCGGCCCGCCCCTTCAGGGCGACACGTCCGTCCTGCGGCGGCGCAGGCAGCACATCCACCGCCCTGAAGATGCCCTCCGCGTCGCGCTCCACCACGGTCCAGACAGTGTCGCCGAGGCCAAAGGCCGCGAGATCCGTTCCACTGCCGACCTGATCGCGGGAGATCCGCCCGATCTCGGGATTGAGGATCACGTAGTCGCCGCGCAGGAGATCGCGCGGGTCGATCGGCCGCAGCGCCAGCGTCACCTCCTGGCCCGTCGCATGCACCGACCAGCGTTCCGCAAGCGGCAACAGGATCAGCACCAGCTGCAGGAGCGCAACCGCTCCCCAGCGCACCCAGGGCGAGAGTGTTTCCAGCCTCATGACGCCGCCTCCGTCTTGCCCGGGCGCTTGCGCAGGATATAGCCGCTGACAAGGGCGACCACGATCAGGGCGAGCCCCGCCAGCAGGAAGAACACCGACTGACCGATCAGCGAACCGACGGTGTGTTCAAGCAACATCAGCAGAACAGCAGCGATCGCCAGATTTCCAAAAACGCTCCACGAGGTGCGATGGGCCGCCGAGCCCGCCACGCTGATCGCAACGGCGCCGGCGAGCGCGATCACCGCGATCCAGACCATCTGACCGGGAAACCACACCACCATCAGCGGCAGCGCGAACGACAAAGCCGACGCGACCAGAACCGCAGTGAAAGCCCCGTCCCAGACGCCCCGCGTGATCGCGAGGCCCGCGCCGGCTGCCGCCAGAAGTGTGACGACAGTCACCGGCCAGAGCAGCAACACCCTTGTATCCACGCGATTGCTAAGGAAATCGTAGCTGTCGAGGCCGAGAAAGAGCCCGATCACGCAGCCAAGCGCCAGCAAGAGCGGGGCAGTGCGCAAGCCAGTGTCCGCCAGAGCCGCGACGCCGTCGGTGCCGCCCCGCAGCAGCCGGTCGGCAAGAAGGCCCCAGACGGCGAAGGCGCCGGCCAGCGCCGCCAGTCCAAGCAGCACTGCCGAGACGACCTCGGCGTCGCGGGACATATCCATGCGGTCCATCTCGCCAATGACGAAAGCGGCATAGGTCGCAAGCGCCTGCGCAAGCACTGCGAGGCGTCCGGCAAGCGAGCTGTGGCGCAGGACGTGCCCGGCCGTGGCCGCCAGGAGAACGAGCGCGAGCAGGCCGTCCGGCGTTGCGAGATGCAAGGTGTCGTCGCGCCAGAACAGCCAGATCATCGCGGCAATCGTTGCCACCAGCGCCGCCCCCCTCGAGGCGCAGAGCCAGGCCGCAGCCAGCGCCCCGACCACCACGATCAGGCTGCCGGCCTTCCAGTCTACCGGCAAATGGTACATCTGCCCGACCAGCGACAGGCCGGCGACGAAGACGAGCACCGCGAACAGCGTCGCGATGTCGGCAACCGCGCGCCAGCCCCGCGCGGCGAACAGGGCTGCGGCGCCATGTGCCGCGACAAGCAGCCCCGCGATGCCGGCAAGCTTGACCGGGCGCGGGATCGCCTCCCAGTTTGCCGCGACGAAGGCGACAAGTGCCAGGGCGATGCAGATCGCGCCGATGCCGGCAAGCAGCAGGGGCAGGCGAAACCGCCCCTCGCCGTCGGCACCGAGGTCGCGCCGGATCTGCGCGGCCCCTTCCGGAGCGATCCAGCCGGCCTCGACCCAGCGCGGGAGATCGGCCTCAAGCTGGCGTCGGTACAGGGATCTCAACATGCAGCGGACTTTCCTTTGAAACACCGCCACTACGATTACACGATGATGCCGGAAATGGGGACGCCGCGACGTATCTCATCGTCTTTTGCCGGCAGCAATGGCGGGAACCGGAAATCCCGAAGCGGTTTCTATCGCACCAAGTCGAAGACAGCGAAGACGACCGCAGCCAGCATTGCCGCGGCCGGCACGGTCACGCCCCAGGCGGAGACGATGGTCAGCACATGGGCCCGCCGCACGAGCTTGCGGCGGCGCAGATCTGCCGGCTCGCGGCGCGGACGGACGCTCAGGCCTCCGGCAAGCGGCAGGATCTCGCCGACCCTCAGGGTCCGGGCACGGTTCATGAACCATTCGCGGTAGAAGCCGACCCCGAACACCGCGCCGACGGCAATATGCGTGGAGGATACCGGCAGGCCGAGGCCGCTCGCCAACAGCACCGTTGCACCGGTTGCAAGCGCCACGCAAAAGGCCCGGATCGGGTTGAGCCGCGTGATCCGTTCGCCGACCATGCGCACGAGCCTCGGGCCGAACAGCAACAGGCCGAGCGAAATGCCCAACGCGCCGATCAGCAGAACCGGGAACAGATAGCCTCCCGCCGACATCGCGGCCTCGGCGTCGCCGAAGGACGAGAAGATCGCGGCGACCGGGCCGACGGCATTGGCAACGTCGTTGGCCCCATGGGCAAAGGACAGGACGGCGGCCGCCGCGATCAGCGGAATGCGAAACAGCCGCCGCAGCGACTGGTTCCGGTTTTCAAGGCCCGTCGCCGCCCGCGCGATCAGGGGCACCGACAGCAGATAGACCCCAAGGGCAACGGCGAGCGAGATCGCAAGCGCCACGCCCGGCGCGACGGGCAGAGACCGCGACAGCCCGACAATCACCAGATACAGCGCGAAGGTGCCCGCCATCAGGGAGAACATGACCGGGAGCCAGCGCCTTGCGGCGGCGATCTTGTCGTCCCGGTAGATGATGAGGGTCTTGACCAATGCCAGCAGCGCCGCCGCGACAAGCCCGCCGAGCAAGGGCGAGACGACCCAGCTTGCGGCGATCGCGCCGACCGTTCCCCAGGAGACGACGCTGCTGCCGGCCGACATCATCGCAGCCCCCACGACGCCGCCGACCACCGCATGGGTGGTGGAAACCGGCGCGCCCAGCACCGTCGCAAGATTGATCCACAAGGCGGCCGCCACAAGAGCGGCCAGCATTGCCAGCGGGAAATCCGCCTGTTCGGAAAAACCGCCCACGTCGACGATGCGGGTGGAGATGGTCGTTACCACCTCGCCGCCGGCGAGCAATGCCCCGGCACTCTCGCAGAGCGCTGCAAGCAGCAGCGCGCTCGTCATCGTCAGCACGCGGGCGCCCACCGCCGGTCCGACATTGTTGGCGACATCATTGGCGCCGATGTTGAGCGCCATATATCCGCCAAGCGCCAGGGCCGCCGTGAGCAGGAGCCAATGCGGGTTGTCGGACAGAAGCAGCGCCGCAATGCAGGCGGTCATCACCAGGAAGAGAACCGCGAAGCCAAGCGCGATCATCGAGCGCGACAGATGACCCGCCGCCTCTTCGACAAAGCCGAGCTTGTCGAGGTCCTTGTCTATGGTGGTGACGGCGGTCCTGACGCCACGCTCGCTCACGCCTGCGGCCCGCGGTGGTACGGGCGCCGGCCAGCCGCTCGCCGGTGCGGTCTCTGTTCGGGCGTCATCGAGCGATTCATCAACGGATCATGCCAGCCGCTTCATGACATCCGCATTGCGCAACAGCTCGGCCAGCTCCGGCTCATGCACATGCCGGGCCGCCTCCTCCGGCGAAAACCAGCGCAATTCGCGCTGGCCGTATTCCGGCCAGGTTTCAGCCTGTCCGCAGACCGCGAGCGGAAACACGGACACGCGCACACGACGGTGCAACCCGCTGTTCAGCCGCTTGCGATAGAAGAAACTGCCAACCGCGTTGGGCGAGATCCGACCCAGAAGGCCAGCCTCTTCCCAGGCCTCGCAGGCAGCCGTCTCGCTGAGGCTGCGCTTCTTCTGCGGCCAGCCCTTCGGCAGGACCCAACGCCCGGTGTCCCGGCTTGTCGCCAGCAGGACCTCGATCCGACCGCCAGACACCCGCCGCCACGGCAATGCCGCGACCTGCACGGCCGGCGGCTTGCCCCCAAGCCACAGACGCGCGGCCTCAAGCGCATGGGAAATGCGCAAGGACAGCTTCGGGACAGACGGAACGAGCAGGGCCACGATCGTGAGGCCTCCAGGGACTATGGTTTCTGGCTGGTGATTCAAGTTGAAATTGCAGCAGCTTAGCTGTCATACAAATAGCGCATCACGCGCGCGGGCTCAACAAAAAAGCGCACACACTGCGCTTTTTTGTTCTCCCGACCGAGGAAATCGCTTGGCGGCAATTCGACGAAAGCGACTCAAGCTATTGATGTATGAACAATTTCGCGGGTTTCCCGGAAGCGGATATCCGGGTTTTTCTCCGAAACGTAAGACACTTCCCAGGCATTCTTGAACAGAAAAACCGGCCGGTCATCGCGATCCATGGCGATACTTGACGGGTTTGTTTCGATGAACTTGCGCAGAATCGAATCGTCATCGCACTCAACCCATCGCGCGGTGTTGTATTGAACCGCGTCGAAACCGATCTCGGTCGCATATTCGGTGCGCAGCCGTTCCACCACGACATCGAGCTGCAGCACGCCGACCACGCCAACGATCCAGTTGGAGCCGATCTGCGGCCTGAAAATCTGCACCAGCCCCTCTTCTGCGAGGTCCTGAAGGCCCTGGCGCATCTGCTTGACGCGCATGGTGTCGGACAGGCGCACGCGGCGCAGGACTTCCGGCGCGAAGGCCGGCAGGCCGGTGACATGGATCTCCTCGCCCTCGCTCAGCGTGTCGCCGACGCGCAACTGGCCGTGGTTCGGCACGCCGATGACATCGCCGGGATAGGCCGTTTCGGCGAGCTCGCGCTCCTCGGCAAAGAAGAAGATCGGTGCCGACACGGCGATTGTCTTGCCGGCGCGCACATGCTTGAGCTTCATGCCGCGCTTGAAGGTGCCGGAGCACAGGCGCACGAAGGCGATCCGGTCGCGGTGCTTGGGGTCCATGTTGGCCTGCACCTTGAAGACGAAGCCCGTGACCTTGTCTTCCTCGGGACGAATGATCCGGGTCGTTGCCGGCTGGGCATGCGGCGCGGGACCGAACTCGGCAATAAAGCGGATGATCTCCTCGACGCCGTAGTCGCGCAGCGCCGAGCCGAAGAAGACCGGCGTCATATGCCCTTCCAGAAACGCCTCGCGGTCGAACGCGGGATAGGCTTCCGCGCCCAGCTCGACGTTTTCCTCAAGTTCGTCCAACACCTTCTCGAAGACGGTGTCGACCAGCTTGGGATCCGTCGGCCCCTCGACTTCGACCACGGTGTCGCAGCGCTGGCCACGACCCTCGCCCGACGTCATGAACCGCTTGGCCTTCCAGTCGTAGATGCCGAAGAAATCCGACCCCATACCCACCGGCCAGGTCATCGGCGTCACGTCGAGGGCAAGCGCCTCCTGGATCTCGTCGAGCGCCTCCAGCGGATGGCGGCCCTCGCGGTCGACCTTGTTGATGAAGGTGATGATCGGAATGTCGCGCAGGCGGCAGACCTCGAAGAGCTTGCGCGTCTGGGTCTCGATGCCC